>CAYZSD010000012.1:0-36650 GCA_964481075.1 uncultured Rikenellaceae bacterium
ACAAGTACTCTAAAGGATATCATTAATCTTGAGACCAACGGTGCTGGAGCTGTTATACTTAAGTCGATATTTGAGGAAGAAATTGTTCTTGAAACACAAGATAACTTCAATAAAATGCAAATATCGGGCTTCATATACCCCGAAACAATGGAGTACTTCGACTATGAAGAGATGGAGGATTCCGTTTCATCATACCTTAAGCTGATATCCGATGCCAAGAAAAATGTTAAAATTCCAATCATAGCAAGTATTAACTGTGTTACTTCTACCCAGTGGCCACTATTCGCTAAGAGGATACAAGAAGCTGGTGCAGATGCAATAGAACTGAATATCTTCATCCTACCATCCGACTTAAACCGTACCGACAAGGATAATGAAAGCATATACTTCGATGCCATCGATAAGGTGTCATCTGTTGTTACAATCCCGATTTCTGTTAAGATAAGTCCCTACAATACTGCACTTTCTAACTTTATTAAAAGACTTAGTGAAACAAAAATAAAAGGTATTACCCTTTTTAATCGTTACTATAACCCCGACTTCGATATTCACAATTTTGAGTTCACCTCTGCAAATGTGCTAAGTAATCCTGCTGAGCTAGCTCTGCCCTTACGTTGGATAGCTATTATGTCCGATAGGGTTAGCTGCGATCTATCAGGCTCAACTGGAGTTCACGATGGAATTGGAGCAATTAAACTCCTTCTTGCAGGTGCAAAAACTGTACAAATATGCTCGGCTCTATACAAAAATGGGTTTAAATATACTCAGCACATTATCAAACAAATAGAAGATTGGATGGATGAAAAACGATACAACTCAATCGACGACTTTAGGGGGAAGCTGAGCCAGTCGCGCTCCTACAACCCTGCTGCTTTCGAGAGGGTACAATTCATGCAATACTTTCGTGAAAGGGAACGTCCATTCTAAATCTAGTTTTAATTCTTCCTTATCTCCCAGGGATTGGGATGATCGGCAAAATGCTTAATTGTTTGGTAGGTTAACCTAATAATTTCAAACATACCATCATAATTAAGCTTTTCGGGAGTGTCTGAGGGCTCATGGTAGTCAGTATGCATGCCAGTTGTCAAGAGGTAAGCAGGAACTCCTTTTTCCATATAATGCTGATGGTCGGACATTGAGAAGTTTGACACTTCTTCGTGGCATCGATAATGAATATCAAAAGTTGAGTCAACGTAAATGTTTCTTACTAAATTCGTGAACTGACTCAACATATTACTACCTGAAACGCAAACATTCATTTTCTTTTCCTTTTCTCCAAAAGGGCGTCCTACCATATCGAGATTTAGGAGCAGCACTGTGCTGTCAACCGGAAAAAGTGGGTTATATGCGTAATGCTGAGAACCCAGTAAACCTATCTCTTCGGCTGAAAATGCGGCAAAAACAATATTTCTTGATGGCTTGTAACCCCTTAATGCATCGATGTAAAAAAGCCTAGCAACTTCTATAAGGACTGCAATTCCAGAGGCATTATCATCGGCACCAGGATACCAGGTACTACCTTCTGGCTCAAGATGATCGTAATGGGCACACAAAACAACGCTTTGCTGGCTACCAGATTCAGAGGGAAGAAATGAGATAATATTTCTAGTGCTTATTGTATCGTACTTGTAGTTGAAGTTAAAGGTAACCTTGATACCTTTGAAAAGCGGTGCAACCTGCTGTTTCTTTTTTGAAGAATGCCAAATTTGAATAGGATCCATGCCAAGCATAATCTTTGCCAAAGAATCGGAGATAAGGATTTGTGGTAATGGATTATCGAATCTAGAGAAGAATCTGTTAATAGGTGACGCTTTTGTCTCAGCAATTCTAAAACGTGTTAAGCTGTGCTGCTCGTTTAGCATGTGAGCTATATTCTCAAACTGAATCGGGTTTTTTGAGTTAATAACCATTATCATTGAGCAACCCATTGCTTCAGCCTGCTCCTGAACCTTCATACCCCCAGTTCGAAGATTTTCAGACAGAATTAGTAAAGCTTTACCTTTTATCTCCATAAGTTCGTTGCCAAAAGAATTGTCTAACCCTCCAAAAACAATCTCGAATTCCTTGTCAGAAGGAGGCTCTGGCCCCAGACAAATGAAATCCTTGCCATACTCATAGTCAATCCCTTTAAAAGTCAACGATCTTCTTAATGGCGTGGTTTGTATTACCGAAAAAGGTTGGAATAATGATTGTGAACTAATTCCGTTATTGGGTTGAAAAACAAAACTTCGAAAAATGGAATCTATATATACTGAAGCTTTGATATCGTGCCCTGTAAGGGTGCTTCTTCCTTGAAAAAATGGGGAGGCTAGATGATGTACATGGAACTCAACCCTCTCAACAGTTTCTCTTCTTACAGTTATACCATTATCCTGTTGCGCTTGAGAATTTGAAAAAACAATGAGAAAGATGAAAAGTATATGAGAGAATTTGAATCTACTTCCAGTTATATGAAATTCCACTTGATTTTATTTATTCGGTTTGCTCAAAATTAGTAAATAAAAATTTAATAATGTCCAAAAAGTAATCAGTTAAAAACTTTTTCGCAAACCACTAACATGTATATTCTTTAAAGGATAATTTTATTGGTACCTAGCTAAATCCTATCACATTTTAACCTTCGAGTCAAATAATGAGCGTATTAGTCTATGAAACCTATGAAACCCTTTTACCGGTTCAGCCCACATAAAAAAACACTCGCCGGCAATGATTGATATCCCATACTTTTCATTTAGCTCTTTTAGTTCGGGTGCAGAACAATTGACATGAATCCAAATCCTTCGTATCCCTCTGTTTGCAGCCTCCCTTGCCACGTCGATTGCATTGTCCCGACGCATGATGATATACATTGCTTCAACATCATCGGGTACCTGAGTAATTGACTTATAACAGGTTTGATCCCCAATCGTTTCTGCATTTTTATTTATAGGGTAAACTCTATAGCCTCTCTCCTTAAAAGCATCAAAAAGTAAACGGCTAAAACAATTCTGATCCCTTGAAACACTAGCTATTGCAACTGCTTTAGTTTGCAAAAAATCTTCTACTTCACGGTACATATTAGAGTTTTTTGATATTACGACTATAGGATATAATAGGTTATGAAAAACAGATTGATTCAAATCACTTTTTGAACTAAATAATATCTTCAAATTGTGTTCCATCTTTTTTACACTATCAAAAAAACCTTTTTGCCGATTGCTCCCATTTTAGCTATTTTTGCAACTTAATTTTTTGAATTTCATGGTATCATTAAATCAAATAACTGTTTCTTTTGGTGGTTTCGATCTTTTTCGTGACCTAAGTTTTCTTGTTAGCAATCGTGAAAGGGTTGGTTTGGTTGGTAAGAACGGGGCAGGAAAGACAACCATTCTGAGGCTAATTGTAGGTGAAATGACCCCAACTTGTGGAGTCATTAGCATACCAAAAGACTTAAAAGTAGGATACTTGCCTCAACAGATGGATGTTGCAAACACAAGAAGTGTGATGGAAGAAACCATGCAAGCATTCTCGGAAATACTGGCTCTTGCAAGGGATATAAAAAAATTAACGTTAGAACTTGAATCAAGAACCGATTATCATGCTGATGATTACTCAAAAATAATAAACACCTTAACCGAAAAATCCGACCGATACAACCTGATAGGAGGCGAGAGCCTCGAAGCCACGGCAGAGATTACTTTGTTGGGCTTAGGTTTCAAAAGAACCGATTTCATTCGCCCAACCTCTGAGTTTAGCGGTGGATGGAGGATGAGGATTGAATTGGCAAAAATTCTCCTTCGAAAGCCCGACGTGCTTCTTCTTGATGAACCGACTAACCACCTCGACATTGAATCAATTCAATGGCTCGAAGAATACCTGAAAACCTTTCCTGGCGCTCTTGTTCTAATTTCACACGACAGAGCTTTTCTCGACAACATCACCGATCGAACCATTGAGCTTTCCCTTGGAAAAGCTTTCGACTACCGTGTCCCCTACTCAAAATATGTAATCCTTAGGCAGGAAAGAAAGGAACAACAGCTTGCCACTTTCAAGAATCAACAAAAACAAATTGCTGAAACAAAGGAGTTTATTGAAAGGTTCAGGTATAAGGCAACCAAAGCCAATCAGGTTCAATCGAGAATAAAACAGCTCGAAAAAATTGAACTTGTTGAGGTTGACGAAG
Source organism: uncultured Rikenellaceae bacterium (assembly GCA_964481075.1). Classification (GTDB taxonomy): domain Bacteria; phylum Bacteroidota; class Bacteroidia; order Bacteroidales; family Tenuifilaceae; genus MWFE01. The sequence continues at coordinate 4,163 of CAYZSD010000012.1, forward strand.
ATGATAATAGCGCAATCAACGTACGTTTCCCCGCGGCGCCTCGATCTGGCGACGTAGTTGTGAAGGTGGATGAAGTTAGTAAAACCTATGGGAAACACATGGTTTTCAATGGTGCAACTTTTGATATCAGAAGAGGCGAAAAGATTGCTTTTGTTGGTAGAAATGGTGAAGGAAAAACAACTCTCAGCCGCATCATTGTTGGCGAGCTAACTCACGAAGGCAAACTTACCATTGGGCATAACGTTAGCATTGGGTACTTCGCTCAAAATCAGGATGAGCTGATGGATTCAAGCCTAACCGTCCTTGAAACAATCGATCGGGTTGCCGTGGGAGATATTCGTACAAAGATCCGTGATATTTTAGGGGCTTTTCTTTTCCGTGGTGAGGATGTTGACAAGAAGGTGTCTGTCCTTTCGGGAGGTGAACGAAATAGACTGGCTATGGTAAAGCTAATGCTCCAACCCTACAATCTTTTAGTTCTCGATGAACCTACCAACCATCTCGATATGCGTTCGAAGGATATCCTTAAGAATGCTCTTCTTAACTTTCAGGGAACGGTTATTGTTGTTTCCCACGACCGGGAATTCTTGAATGGATTGGTAAGTAAGGTGTACGAGTTTCGTGACGGTCGTGTAAAAGAGCATATTGGCGGTATTTACGATTTCCTCTCGAAAAGGAAACTTGAGACCCTACGTGAACTAGAGGTTCGCAAGAAGGAAAACAAAGAGAATGAATCCCTTAAGGATGAATCGTTGCAGAAGAAGCAATGGCTCGACCGAAAGGAACACGAGAAAATCATTAGAAGAGTAAAATCGCAGGTTGAGAAAGCTGAAGAAGAAATAGCTAAATTAGAAGGTGAGATAGCTCGAATAGTTGGGATTCTTGCCAACCCTGAGTCTGATATAGCTATTGATGAATCTTTTTTTCATCAGTATCAGGAGTTAAAAAGTAAACTTGCCAAATGTATGGAGAATTGGGAGCATCTTTCCCATGAATTAGATACCTTAAGTACTAAGCGTGAAGAATTTCTTTAGATGGTAAAGAATTGAAATCATTTTGAAAACCAACTCTACATTTTTGGTATTGACAACTAAAAAATATGAAAAAATCATCTAACCCCGACATGATTTACGGCATTCGAGCCGTGATGGAGGCAATAGAATCAGGTAAAGAACTCGATAGCGTAATGATTAAGAAAGGGCTTACAGGTGAGCTTGTTCAGGAGCTAAAGGATCTTCTCCGAGAGCATGGAATTCAACCCCAGCAAGTACCTGTAGAACGTTTTAGGGTTTTTGGCAATCGTAACCATCAGGGTGTCGTCGCATTCATCTCTCCTATCGACTTCCAACCCCTTGAGGAAATTGTGTCACGAACCTGGGAGGAAGGAAAATCACCTTTTCTGGTTGTTCTTGATAGCGTTACTGATGTCCGTAATTTCGGTGCTATCGTAAGAACAGCCGAGTGTGCTGGTGCTCATGCAGTTATTTTTCCAGCAAAGGGATCAGCACGCGTAGGTTCCGATGCCATGAAAACTTCGGCAGGGGCATTGAACCATCTTCCCATAAGCCGAGTTAACAATTTAAAATCGGCCCTTTCCTACTTGAAACTATCTGGAATTAAGGTGGTTGCTGCAAGTGAAAAATCGCCAATAAGTTACACCGAATCAAACCTTAAACCTCCGATTGCCATTGTTTTAGGTGCAGAAGATGTGGGTGTTTCTGACGATGTTATCCGACAGGCCGATGAGCTTGTCTCAATTCCATTAAAGGGCAAGGTAGAATCGCTTAACGTTTCGGTTGCTGCTGGAATTCTTCTTTTTGAAGTTGTTCGATGATTTTTTTAAACCTTAATTAATAATCCTTACTTTTGTTAACTAATCAAATACAATCAAACAATGAGTCATCATCATAAAATGGGGTTTAACTCTAAGCTAATCCATGCAGGTTCCGAAAAGGATAAGTATGGTAGTGCTACTGTTCCAATTTATCAAACTTCAACTTTCGGTTTCGAAAGTGCAGACGAAGGTGCCCGATGTTTTGCGGGCGAAAGCGACGGTTTCATTTACACCCGGATAGGGAATCCAACTATTCAAGCCCTTGAGAGGCAGGTAGCAATTCTGGAAGGAGGATTTGGAGGCATTGCTACTGGTTCGGGTATGGGAGCCGTAACCACCATATACATGGGGCTGCTAAGTCAGGGTGACCACATCGTTAGCACCGATGCGGTTTATGGCCCATCAAGGGGCGTTATGGAGAACTACTTCTCCCGCTTCGGTGTAGAATCGACATACGTATCAACATCCAACGTTGAGAACATTTTAAAAGCCATCAAACCGAACACAAAGGTGCTATACCTTGAAACTCCCACGAATCCAACTATGGAAATAACTGACATAGCAGCTTGTGTTGAGATTGCCAAAAGGCATAACCTTATTACCGTGGTTGATAATACATTCTGTAGCCCTTACCTTCAACGACCTTTTGAGTTCGGAGTCGATGTAGTGTTCCATAGCATGACCAAGTTTATCAATGGTCATGCCGATATTGTAGCAGGGATGATTGTTGCTCGAACACAAGAACTTTACAGTAGGCTCAGGAATACGATGATAAACATGGGTTGTAATATGGATCCCCATCAGGCATACTTAGTTCTACGAGGAATTAAAACCCTTGCGCTTCGCATTGAACGGGCACAAGAGAATGCCATTAAAGTGGCCGATTTTCTTGAGAATCACCCAAAGGTAAGTTGGGTAAAGTATCCTGGTTTGAAGTCACACCCCCAGTACGAACTTGGGAAGAAGCAGATGTTTGGCCCAGGAGCAATGATTAGCTTCGAACTGAAAGGGGGCTTTAATGCTGGTAAAAAGCTGATGGACAATGTTCATCTTGCTATGCTAGCCGTTTCGTTAGGAGGTGTGGAAACTTTGATACAACATCCTGCCTCTATGACCCACTCAAAAATGTCGGCAGAAGCAAAAACTAAAGCTAACATCACCGATGGGCTTGTGAGATTTGCTGTGGGCATTGAAGATGTAGAGGATATAATTGCTGACCTTGATTATGCCCTTTCAATGGTGTAGGTAACCATTTGGCATGATTTTCGTATAATTTTGTATTTAATGTTTTTTTAATCTGACTTTTATATCTTTGTACTAGCGAAGATTCACCCAATAGAATATAAACCTAAAGATTTGGTTATGAAAAAAATATTTATCCTTCTTTTTGCAACCGTTAGTATTTTTGTTTCAAAACGAAACTACGGACAAATTGAAAGAGCCCCCTTGGGTGAATCGTCGCACTACAAGGTTTTTTCACATACATACAAAGAGCCATATTTCAATTTTCTGAAAGGAGCTACAGGAGTTTTATTTTATGAAAGTTTCGAGGGTCATATTGGCGAAATTGATCAGGAAAGGTGGGATATTCAAAGAAGTTCTACTCTTCAAGGAACAGATCTTGAGGATGCTTCAAATCCAAAATGGTTTTTATGCAAACCTGAAAGTTTCTACGGTAACGGGAGTACGTACATTTTTTCTGGGCAGCAATCGGCCGCAATAAGTTTTACTGCACCCGACTTCACCTGGCTCATCGTTAAGGATCCTATACCTATTGCTCAGGAAGGTAATAAAATAAGTTTTTGGCTTTACTACAGAAACAACCCTACCTATTTCCACTTACTTATCTCCGATATTGTAAATCAGCAGTGGACACCACTTCAAAGCTGGGAGAACACCAGCAACAATCAATTCGAAGAGATGATAACAATTGAAATACCTCCTCAATTTGTTGGAAGTGAGATAAAAATTGCGTTTGTTCATGAAAACAGAAGTAACTCTGGTTTTCAAGTAGCTATTGATGATATTTTAGTGGGTAACATCACTTCACCAAATCTTCAAATCGATGCTATCCCCTTCAGGTACTCTATGATTCCTCAATCAATATCAAACTTGTTCTCATATACTCTAAGTTCATACATTCAGAACTTGGGGATGGTTTACAACGACACAAGTCAAGCCTTAAACGCATACATTCCATCGCTCAATAACTTTGAAGCATCCATTGCAATAACCGATTCGCTACAAACTGGAGAGAGGAAAATAATATCTCTTGTTGAAAAACCAACATTCACACAGAGAGGAATATACAACATCAACTTCTTTTTAACAAGTATCAACGGCTCAGGCGATGATGAGAATGGTGATGAAGTCAAAAATGCCGACGAATCGTTTAGCTTTGCTGTAACTGAGAACGTTTATGCAACCGACTACTGCACCTCCCTTGGCATTATGGGTGAATACAATGCTGGAGTCGATGTTGTTTTCGGCAACTTATACCCCATAAAAGGAAACGTAATTGCTGAAGGTGTCGAAATTGTATGGTCAACCTTTGAGGAAGAAAGCACATTTCAAATATTGATTTACAGACAAAGCCCGGTAGATAATACTATAAACCTTGTTAGCCAAACTCAAGCCACTAAAGAGTTGGGGCATTCAAACTCAGCAACAATATACCCTATTGACCCTACCTACCTGACTCCCAACACCAACTATTACATTGCTGTTAAGCAAACAAGTAGCATTCCTCTGAATGTGGCCTTCGACAGGGTGAACAATGGTCAATTCTGGAGAGTTAACTCCCAGTCTCCCAATCAGCTTGATCTGTTAAGCAGCCCTTCAATTGGTAATGTTGCCATTAGGCTAGTTACGGGTACACCCATTGAAGAACCAATCCTTTCGTTTGCGGTTTCCGATGGGGAAAACCCCATGGAAGGTGTAATAATTGAAATTGAAGGAATTGAACCCTTAGAAACTGATGAGGAAGGCCTTGCTTCTGTTCAACTAAGTAATGGGACTTATACGTATATGATAACAAAAGAAGGCTATGCTACCGTTGTTGATACAGTTCGTATTGAATACGTTAATGTTCATCGCAATATTATTATAGAACCGGGATTCTTAGTAACATTTGTTTTGAAAGACGAAAACGAAGATTTCATCCAAAATGCTGAAGTTTTCATTTCAAATATCAACTTAGCCACCAACGATGAAGGAGAAGTTAATGTTACCCTTAAGAATGGATTGTACCAATACACTATTACTCACCCAAATTTTTACCCCCTCAACAACGAATTAGAAGTTTACAAGGATACCATAGTGAATATTACTCTTACAGAAGCAGAAACTGTCTCTGTAACCTTCTCCGTTGTCAACGATCACCAATACAGTCCAATACCAGGTGTTAGGGTAACGCTTCAAAATTATGGGATAAAATTTACGAATAGTAACGGTCAGGTTACTTTTGTTGGTGTGCTTCCAACCGATGAAGGTCTCTCGTATTCATACCTTAAAAATGGTTATATTTCTCGTTCACTTACCATCAACGAAATAGTTTCTGACACTACCATTGTTGATACCTTAAGCATAATTCGCTATAATGTATTGGTGGAGGTTGTTGATACTAGTAATACACCAATCATTGGAGCACAAGTAGTTCTAAGTGGTTCTTCTGTCAACACTAATGTACAGGGTCAAGCAATCTTTAGTAATGTTGTTCCCCAAAGTGGAATTTCTTTAAGAGTTACAAAAACTGGCTATTTTGAGCATAATAGTTCCGTCTCGGTTGTCGATGCGGATATTCGAAGAGTTGTAGTTCTTACGATAGACCCCACAACTAGTCCAATTAATCAGGATCAAAACTTTTTGATTTACCCCAACCCATCCGATGGAAATTTCTTTATTCAGGTTAGCGGTATCTTCAGTGCAGAAATTTATGATATATCAGGAAGGATTATAATATCTAAAGAAGAACTATTTGAGAAACATCAATTTGATATAACTAGCAAACCTGCTGGGATTTACTTCATTAAAGTAACTCAGAAAGGAACTAGCAAAACCTTTAAAATTAAAAAATTCTAGCTATTATTAATTGCTTCAAACTTGAGCAACCAGATTAAAAGTGCAATAATAGTTTTATTAACAGGGGCTTGCATTGCTGCCACAATATACTTTCACCATTTCGTAAAAACACAAGTAGTTTTTACCCATTTGTTTTATATACCAATAGTAATTGCATCTCTTTATAGGAAGTATGCTGGTGTGTTGGTTGCCATTGCTTTAGGCGTGATTCTGATAGTTTCTCACAAGCTTTCAACTCTCGATATATTCCTATACGACTACCTTCGATCCATTATGTTTGTGGCTATATCTTTAGTAGTTACCTATATTTCCAACAAGAACAGGGAATACTCAAGTAAGCTTCAGGAGTCGGAAGAGTATATTGAACTAAATAAAAAGTTGATTGAAGCCAACGAACAACTTGTGATTGAAAAGAATAGGGCCGAAAATGGTGAACTTCTCCTGATAGAATTAAATAATACAAGGGACAAGTTCTTTTCAATTATTGCTCACGATTTAAAAAGTCCTTTCAACTCAATAATTGGAATTGCCGACCTTCTCCGAAAAAACTATTACAATTACGATCATCTGAAAGTTCAAGGTTTTATTGAATCAATTTTTACTGTTTCAAAAAAGACTTACTCATTACTTGAAAACCTTCTTGAATGGGCCAGCTTGCAAACAAACACTAAGGTTTTCTTCCCTGAAACATTTAATCTCAATACCTTAATATTTAATTCCGTTGATGCTTTTGCAGAAAGTGCAAAAAGTAAAAATATTTCATTATCATTTAGTGACGATACAATTATTGAATTAATAGCCGATAGGAATATGATATCGTCTGTTGTTCGAAACCTTGTTGGCAATGCCATTAAATTTACACCAAATGGAGGGAGAATTGAAGTAAAAGCATTGACTGAAAATGGTTTTGCTACTGTGAGTGTAATTGATAATGGTGTTGGAATTGACCCAGAATCGATTAAAAACTTATTCTCTATAGCTGAGAAAGTAAATACCCTAGGAACCGATAAGGAGCCTGGTACTGGGCTTGGTCTTATCATTTCGAAAGAATTTGTTGAAAAACACGGGGGTAGCATTTCAGTAACAAGTAAAGTTAACGAAGGCAGCACTTTCTCCTTTTCAATACCCTTGCATAAAGAATACAATGTTAAGGATTAATCAAATTTCGAAGTACCTATTCCTTACCGTCTTTCTTTTCACATTTAGTTCAGCGATTTATGCCCAACTGAATAAAAACTTTATATTTCAGCAGGGAAGGCAACAGATTTCGAATGAGAATTTTACAGAAGCAGTTTCAACCCTTAATCAACTTATCAGAATTGACTCAACCATTTCTGAAGCATGGTTTCTGAGAGGTGTTGCAAAGTACTACCTTAACGATTTTCACGGTGCGCAAGCCGACTTTAGCAAGTCAATCCAGTACAATCCTATCTACTCCCACGCATACCTCTATCGGGCAATTGTTTTCAATCGGCTATCAAGGTATAACCTTGCATTGAAAGACTTCGAAATGGCTATTGACCTTCGACCCAACTCATCGGAAGCTTTCTTTAGCAGAGGGATAACCCATCTGCTTACACAGGATTACGATCGTTCAATCGACGATTTCACCCAAACAATCAAGCTGCAACCTAAAAACGTTGATGCTTGGATAAACCGAGGAACGGCAAGGTTAATGAAAAATGACACGATTGAGGCACTAAATGATTACAATTATGCTGTTAAGCTAAACCCATTCTATGCCGAATCGTATAGCAAGCGAGGACGACTTTACTACGATTTGCGAGAATATGATTTAGCTTTGCTGGATTTTAATAGAGCCATTCAATATGATTCTTCTTCAACTATAAGCCTTTTTTTTAGAGCACTAACCTTCCACTTACTCCATGAAGACGAGGAAGCTCTGAATGACTTGAACAATTTGCTTCATACTTCACCCGAAAATGCTCTGGCCCTATACAACAGAGCCTTAATTCTTTGGAGGAGGGGATTGTTAAGAGATGCCCTAAACGATTTCGATAGGGTTGAAGAGATTAACCCTGGCAATATCCTTGTTTTCTATAACCGTGCCGTTCTTCACTTCGAGATGGAAGAGTACAATGAAGCTATAATAGATTTCACATCATCAATCAAACTATTCCCCGATTTTGCAAACGCATACCTCGGTAGAGCTTCTGCCCATGCAAAACTAGGAAACCGCTACGAATCGAACCGCGACAGGCTTTTTGCACAAAGTATTGCAGAGCGTTTCAGCAACCATCACTCCCACCCTTGGACAGATACATCGCAGATATTCAACAATCTGGTTGCGTTCAATGCCGATTTCAATCCACGTACAGCCATTCCACTTATTGAAGGGTATGGAAAGAACACCATCGATATTCAACCATACCTTCGAACAATCCCTACTTCTAAAACCAGTCTAATAGCTCCAAAGGTTGGTTTTGCGCCAATTGATTCATTAAATGAAAAAATCGAGGAATATGGTATGTATTTTTCCTTCGGTTTACTCCGAAGCGATAGCAATTTGATTGCCTTCGACTCATTGTTTGTTTCACCTTTCATTAGTGCTTTTCTTGAAGGAATTCTATTTGGCCGGGAGGCTAAGTATAACCAGGCTATTGCATCATACCGAACAGCACTTGATTATGAACCAAATAACCCTTTAGTTCTTGTTAACCTTTCTGTAGAACTAGCTGAAATGGTGAATTTTATTTTCACTTTCGAAAAGGAAGTCTCTCAAATTGATTTAAATCGAACCACTAGAAAAAGAGGGCGCTCCCCTGAAACAACTGGCTTGCAACTAGGCTCTTTTGAGGAATCGCTTGAGATACTTAATCTGCTTGAAGGTAATGAATTCCTTCAGCCGTTAGTAAACTACAATAAGGGAAACATTTACACTCTGAGTTCCGATTTTGAATCGGCAAAGATATTGTATTCAAAAGCCTTAGCAATAAACCCTTACATCCCTGAAGCATGGTACAATCGGGGTCTTATCAACCTTATGCAAAAGGAAACCGATTTGGGTTGTAGTGACCTTGGAAAGGCTGGAGAACTTGGAATAAAGCAAGCATACCTTTTAATCCACCGTTTTTGTAGGCAATAGGAATTTTATAATCGTATAAACCTTTTCTATTATTTTTTGTCATACAATAGCAATAGAAATAGAATAAAACAACACTAAAATTGTATGAAGTTTCCAAGTGTAGCCCTAATTACTGTCATTTTTTTTGTTTTCTGGGGTTGTAGTGATAATAAGCCAGGTACAAGTCAGCAGCAAGGTCAAAGGCGAGGCTTACCAGTTGAGGTTCTGGTTGCAAAACTTCAACCTTTAACCCAAGGGCTTTCCCTTTCTGGCACATTACTGGCAGGAGAAGAAGTTGAGTTAAGAGCCGAAACCACTGGTAAACTGATTGAATTTTATCTTCATGAGGGTCGTACGGTTAATAAAGGGCAACTCCTTGCCCGTGTGAACGATAGCGAAATTAGAGCAAGACTCGAAAAACTTAAGCCAGACCTTAAACTTGCTGAGGAAGATTTGGTTAGAAAGCAACGCCTTAAGGATATAAATGCTCTTAGTCAACAAGATCTGGATGCAGCAATTAACAGAGTTGAAGGTATTAAAGCTGACATTCGTCTTGCAGAAGCTCAAATTGAAAAAGCAGAAATTCGTGCCCCTTTCGATGGGAAAATTGGCTTGCGAAATGTTAGCCCAGGTAGTTTTATTGGGACAAATACGGTTTTAGCAACCCTAATTCAGGACGACCCACTACGGCTAGAGTTTTCAATTCCTGAACGCTACGCTTTTGGTATTGAGAAAGGAAAAGAAGTAAGCTTCACTCTAGGTCACTTCCCAAAGCAGTTCTCAGCCATAATTTATGCTACCGAATCGGTAATTGACCCCCAAACAAGGGCTTTAAGAGTAAGGGCTTTATGTCCAAACCCAAAAGGTGAATTAATTCCTGGTTCCTTTGCACGGGTTACCTATATTCTCAATGGAAACCCTGAAACACTGTTAATCCCTCCACATGCATTAGTCCCTGTGCTTGGGGGGCAAAATGTTATCGTAGCACGCAACGGGAAAGCACAATTCGTTCCCGTTGAAACGGGAATACGTACTGCAACAGCTGTAGAGGTAGTATCTGGTATTTTACCAGGTGATACAATTCTTGTTTCTGGCTTACTTCAAGTTAGGGATGGAATGTCTCTTTCAATGACCACAATAGATAGTTGGTAAAATGAACCTTTCATCATTAAGCATCAATCGACCCGTTCTAGCGTCGGTAATGTCAGTAATAGTTGTCCTTTTTGGCATTGTAGGTTTTTCCTACCTTGGCGTGAGAGAGTATCCAAGTGTTGACCCCCCTGTAGTAACTGTATCCACAACCTATGTTGGTGCTAATGCCGATGTTATAGAAGCGCAAATAACTGAACCTCTTGAGGCAGCTATCAACGGAATTGCTGGTATTAAGTCAATGACTTCAACAAGTGCCGATGGAAGAAGTTCAATATCAGTAGAATTTGAGTTAGGTGTTGACATGGAAGCGGCAGCTAACGATGTTCGCGATAAGGTTTCGCAAGCAATTCGTCGGCTTCCTCCCGATATTGATGCACCGGTTGTAAGCAAGGCCGATGCAAGCGCAGAAACCATAATTGTACTGACAGTACAAAGCGACAAGCGTAGCCTACTGGACCTTTCTGACATTGGAAATAATCTAATAAAAGAACGTATTCAAACAGTGCAAGGTGTTAGCGAGGTAAGGATTTGGGGGGAGAAAAGGTATGCCATGCGATTGCATTTAGATCCTAGCAAACTTGCAGCATACAACCTTACTCCCGGCGACATTCGCACTGCCCTTAACCGTGAAAACATTGAGCTTCCAACAGGTATTATCGAAGGGTACTACACCGAACTTTCAATTCGAACCTTAGGAAGGATGGAGACAGAGGACGACTTCAACAACCTAATAATCAGAGAGTTTGGAGGAGTACCCATAAAACTAAAGGATGTAGGAAGAGCCGAACTTGCACCTGAGAACGAACGAACACTGATGCGTGGGAATATGGGTACACCCCAAATAGGTGTGGCCATTACACCACAACCGGGGGTAAACCATATTGAGATTGCCGATGAAGTTTACAAACGACTTGAACAGCTTAAGCTAGAGCTACCTGAAGATATCAGAGTGGGTGTCGCCCTCGACATAACCACTTCAATTAGAAAAGCTGTCAAGGAGGTTCGTGAAACAATTCTCCTTGCATTTATTCTTGTGGTCATTGTCATTTTCTTTTTTCTTCGAAGCTGGCGTACCACAATCATCCCGATGATTACTATTCCAATCTCTCTGATAGGATCATTCTTCGTAATGTATATAATGGATTTTTCAATCAATGTGCTATCTCTGCTTGGTATTGTGCTTGCCACTGGTCTTGTGGTTGACGACGCTATAGTGATGGTTGAGAATATATACTCCAAAATAGAGAAGGGGATGAAGCCTTTCAGTGCAGGACATGCTGGAACTAAAGAAATATTCTTCGCAATTGTTTCAACAACAATTACTCTAGTATCGGTTTTTATGCCAATCGTTTTTCTGCAGGGAATAACAGGCAGGCTTTTTCGCGAGTTTGGCATTGTTCTATCGGGTGCTGTAATCATCTCCTCGTTCGTTGCTCTTACCCTAACTCCAATGATGAGCGTACGAATTCTAGGAAGCAAAAAGAAGGAAGGAAAGCTGGCTCGTGCCATAGGGCGATTCTTCGATGCTTTATCGGCAGGTTATGAGAAGTCCCTGAAGGGTTTTGTTCGTAGAAGATGGCTAGCGTCTATTGTTGTAGTTGCCTCCATTGCAATAATACTAGGATTAGGAAGTGTTATCCCATCTGAACTAGCCCCCCTTGAGGATAAAAGTAGGCTTATGATTTTAGCCACAGCCCCTGAGGGAACCTCGTTTGAAATGATGGATCAGTACATGATCAATGTACTTTCATTTGTCGATACCATGCAGGAACGGAAGGCAATCATTGCCCTCACAGCACCTGGATGGAGCGGATCAAGGAACTCAGGATTTGTTCGTCTCTTACTTAGTGAACCTCACGAAAGAAGTAAGTCGCAGCAAAGAATAGCCGATGAAATCCAAGCATACCTTAACACACAAACCATGGCCAGAGCGTTTGTTACCCAAGATCAAACGATTAGGTCAGGAAGAGGTGGAGGACTTCCCGTTCAATTCGTGGTTCAAGCACCTAACTTCGAGCGATTGAAGGAAATTGTCCCAGTATTTTTGCGCAGAGCGCAAGACGATCCCCGCTTTCAAGTTGTTGACGTGGATCTTAAATTCAATAAACCTGAACTAAAAATTGAAATCGATAGAGAAAAAGCCCGTACTTCCGGGGTATCAGTTAGAGATATTGCTGAAGCACTACAGCTTTATTTCTCTGGACAACGATATGGCTTTTTCATTTTCAACGGAAAGCAGTACCAGGTAATAGGACAGGCAGAAAGGCATTTTCGTGACGAGCCTGCTGACATTACAAGTATTCAGGTACGCAACGATAGGGGTAATTTGGTTGAGCTTGGAAACCTAATCACAATAACCGAAGAAAGTACCCCTCCTCAACGATACCGGTTCAATCGTTACGTTTCAGCAACATTCCGTGCTTCAACAGCACCAGATGTAACCCTCGGACAAGGAATTGATGCCATGCGAGAAATCTCTAAAGAGATACTTGACGATACTTTCACAACTAGTCTTACAGGCATCTCACAACAATTTCAGGAAAGTTCGGGTAGCTTATACTTCGCTTTTGTGTTCGCTCTCATTCTGGTTTACCTTGTGCTTGCTGCACAATTCGAAAGCTACCGAGATCCATTAATAATTATGTTTACAGTTCCCCTAGCACTTGCTGGAGCAATACTTTCGCTATACGTAATGGGACAAACCATGAACATTTTTAGTCAAATTGGAATTATTGTACTGGTTGGAATTGTAACCAAAAACGGAATACTGATAGTGGAATTTGCTAATCAAAAGAAGCAGAATGGATTGGATAAGACACAAGCCGTAATCGAAGCTGCTGGCCAGCGTTTACGCCCAATCCTTATGACAAGCCTTGCTACCATTTTTGGCGCCTTTCCTATAGCAATTGCTCTTGGTTCGGCATCAACAAGCCGTATCCCTATGGGGATAACAATTATTGGCGGTTTGATCTTCTCCCTTGGGCTTACTCTTTACGTTATTCCAGCCATGTACACCTACATCTCACGTAAAACTGCAAATATCATTCGAAATGAGGAAGAATAGTTTACTTTTTCTTCTCCTGATGTTTCTACCATCAATCGTCTTTCCACAAGAAATTCTTTCCCTCGAAGAGGCAATTAGGATTGGATTAAACAGTAGCTATTCAATCCAAATCGCAAAGAACAATATCGATATTGCACGCAACAACAACTCATTAGGGAACGCTGGCTACCTACCCCGTTTCGATTTTAGTGTGAATCAGAGCAATAGCTTTTTAAGCTCCTACCGAGAAAACTCCGATGGAACTTCACAAACTATATCTTCAAATCCCTCTTACAACCTAACTACAGGTGTTCAACTTAGCTGGACGGTTTTTGATGGCTTTGCCATGTTTATTCGAAAAGAGAAACTTAACGTTATAGAACAGCAATGGGAACTGCAACTTCGCATGGAAGTTGAGAATACCATTGCCGAAATAGTTTACACATACTACAATATTGCCCTAAACAAAAAACTTTCGTTATATTACGAAGAACAGCTTTCTCTCTCGAAACAACGTTTACTAGTGGCTCAGGAGAAGGCTAGAATTGGTGTTGGGTATGAGCTACAGGTTCTGCAAGCAGAAGTTGATTTTCGTGCCGATAGTGCACAATTCCTGCGACAGCGAAATAGAATACTAAACCTCAAAGCCGATCTCAACCGTTTGCTAAACCAGGAACCCGATTTTAACTTCATGGTTAATATCTCTATTCCAGTTCCTAATCCAGCTAATGCTAACGATATCTTCAGGAAGGTTATGGATAATAGCACAGCTTTGCAGAATGCCCGTTTGCTTGAACAAATAGCTGAGTTGGAACTAAACGAGATGAAAAGCCTTCGATGGCCATCGGTTAACCTATTTAGTACCTACAACTTATCCCAAACTGGAACCCCCGAAGGGCAAGTACAAACCTCCAGAAGTCTTGGGCCAACAGTAGGAATTGGTGCATCTATAGCTTTATTCAATGGTTTTAATGCCCATCGACGAATCGAAAATGCAAGAATTTATGCTGAAAATCAAATGATTAATCAAGAGGATTTAGCGATGAAGCTTAAGAGTTCCGCCTTCAAAATGGTTAACCTGCTTAATCAGGCAATAGAGTTGGTATTGGTCGAAGAAAAATCGGTTGCACTTGCCCAACGAAATGCTGAAGCGGCTTGGGAACGATTTCAGCTTGGTTCTATATCGGACCTTGAGCTACGCGAAAGTCAAAACAAACTTATTGATGCACAAACACGTCTTGTTCAAGCACAGATGAATGCTCAAGCTGCTGAAATAGAGATACTGTCTATTACTGGAGACATGAGCAGATACCTCATTGAAAATTAAAGTTTTTTTTCGAGTTGATTGATTCTTTATGCTAGAAAGCGAGCGAACAAATATACCTACAGGCTGTAATCCTTACTGTCGTGCTTGTTCGCATATTTCAATGACCATGACGCAAAGCTTGCTTCAGAAGCAGAATTTTTTAGAAAGAAAATTGAACGAATGGTCTTATGTTTTACATCCTATCCAATCGGTTGGAGAAGAAAAACGCCTTGGTTACCGAACAAGCGTAACACTTGCAGCCAAATGGGACGGAGATCGTTGGATGTTTGGAACTAAATCGTTCGATGAGGTTATACCAATCCACGATTGTCCAATTCATAGCAAATTAGTTAACCAAACGGTTGATTTATTGACTAATACCCTCCCACCATTCGAGAAATTCCCTCTTGCTTTTCTGGTCCTTTCAAAGGCACAGTGTACCCTAATTATTAAAGGAAAGCTTTCATCGGTTGATTGGTTCGATGCAAAGCTTCATAATGAACTTCAAACAATTGGTATTAAGGGTTTTTGGTTGCACTTTAATCCATCGGCTGGTCGTCGATTATTCGAAAAGGGAGGTTGGATGCTACTTTACGGAGAAAAGTATTCGTTTGATGCTTTAGGTTTAGTATATGCCCCAACCTCGTTTCAACAGCAAATCCCTGAACTTTATTTGGCTTCCCTATCCCAGGCCGAACAATTCCTCAATTGTAATTCAAATTCGGCTGTGGTTGATTTATACTGTGGAACTGGAACATCGCTAGCTAGATGGGATAAAATGGCGGTCCGAACATTAGGTGTTGAAACAGGAGGCGATGCTTTGGATTGCGCAAGGATTAACGCCCCGAATGCTACACTTCTTAGGGGTGCTTGCCGTCTTCGCCTACCCCAAATCGTTGAATGGTCTCAAAGACAAATGAATTTGGGCAAAGAGCTTCTGCTTTACGCCAATCCACCGCGCACAGGGATTGAGTCCGAAGTACTCCAATGGATAGCCGTTGAAGGAAAACCTGAGAGAATGGCATACCTCTCATGTAGCCCTGGTACTCTTGGTAAGAACCTCCATTTTCTGTCGAACAATGGATATAAAGTTATTGGGCTTTATCCTTACGATTTTTTCCCATACACCCATCACGTCGAATGTCTTGCCCTGTTACAAAAAGGATAAAAAACAACTCTGCTTAGATTTTTGAGCCAAGAAATTCTAATAATTATTGAACTATGTTGATATTTTTTCGATATTAGCAGCATAAAATATCTGATTGTCTAACAAGCATTAAACTCTCGAGACATGGCATTTTTTCCTTGGGATAAATCCTATGAATTTGGAATTCCAATAATCGACAAAGACCACCAGGTTCTTGTTGATCTTATCGATAACCTATACGATGCAATGGTTGATGGTGACGCAAACAATCAGGTGCATTCAATTGTTTCAAAGCTGATTGACTATGCCAAACTTCATTTTAAAAGGGAAGAATTCTACATGGAGAGCATAGAGTACAAGGAATTATTAAAGCATACTTCAGAACACCAAGCCTTCCAAACACGCGTTAATGGGTTTGTCGAAAAACTCGATGCTGGAATTAATAATATATCCGTTGAAGTTGTTTCGTTTCTTCGCGACTGGTTAATTAATCATATTCAACATACGGACAAGAAACTTGTAAAAGAATTGCTTAGCAATAAAACTTTTTCATTCGATACATAGCTATTCTTTTCATACATTCTTCTTGATATGGCAATTCATTTCTTAGAAAAATATTGCTGATTAGTATAAGGATTCATTAAGAGATTTTCTATCTTAGATGCGATTTTCCGAGGTGATGAATTAGCATTTTAAAAGATACTCTTATGTTCACAGAAAACGATCTACAGCAGCTTGCCCAACAAGGTGTGAGCCACGAAATGGTTGAGAAACAGATTGAGAATTTCAGGAAAGGGTTTCCTTTTCTCGATATTTTCAAAGCGGCAACTGTTGGCGATGGAATCATTCGCTTGGAAAGCGATGAGGTTGATGACCTAGTGGCTCTTACTAAAGGTTATGAAGGATCGCTAATTAAGTTTGTTCCTGCCTCTGGTGCAGCAACCAGAATGTTTAAGCACCTCTACGAATTCATGGCAGAATATCCAGAAAAGGGTCAGGAATGCTTCAACGATAAAGGATTTAACTCTGCTTGGTACTTTTTCGAAAATATCAAAAGATTCGCTTTCTTCGACGACCTTTTAAAAGAACTTGTTAAAAACCAGTATGATTATGATGAGGTTATTGAGAAGCAAGAGTTCATCACTATCCTAAAAGCCCTTCTTCAGCCCTACACCATGAACTACGGGAATTTACCCAAAGGGTTGATTAAATTCCATAGCTATCCCGATGGCCCTCGAACATCATTCGAAGAGCATCTGGTTGAAGGGGCGCAGTATGCCCGAATGTCAAATAACCATGTTTTCATTCATCTAACAGTCTCGCCTGAACACAAGAGTGGATTCGAAAAACTTGCATCCGAGGTTGTTACACTCTTTCAAGAAGCACACTCCGTAAAATTTCACATCCACTACTCCGAACAAAAAAAATCGACCGACACAATTGCCGTTGATATGAATAACGAGCCCTTCCGCGACTCTTGCGGGAAGTTGGTATTCCGTCCGGGTGGACATGGGGCATTGATTGAGAACCTGAACGAGATTGAAAGCGACATTATTTTCATCAAGAATATCGATAATGTGGTTCCCGACAATTTGAAACCACAAACTGTTAGGTACAAAAAAGCCCTTGCTGGCCTGCTCATTAGCTATCAGAGTTTAATTTTCGACTACCTGAATCAGCTTGAGGAAAGTAGTGAGCTCACCCTCGATTTTCTTCAGGAGGTACTTGATTTCACCATCAACGAACTTTGCATTCTGCCCCCCGAAGATCTTAACCGGGATAATCCACATGAACTCATCCCCTACCTTCAACGCAAGCTGAATAGACCCATTAGGGTTTGTGGCATGGTTAAAAACGAAGGGGAACCGGGCGGTGGTCCATTCTGGGCTAAGAATCCCGATGGGACCATTTCGCTTCAGGTTGTGGAAAGTTCCCAAATTGACCTAAATAACCCAGAGATAAAAAGCATTGTTGATAATGCAACCCATTTCAATCCAGTGGATTTGGTTTGTGGTATCACCGATGTTGATGGGGTAAAGTTCAACCTTCTGAAGTTCATTGATCCGAGCACTGGATTTATTTCAATAAAAAGCAAGGATGGGAGACAACTTAAGGCTCAAGAACTTCCTGGGCTTTGGAATGGTGCTATGTCCGACTGGATAACAATTTTTGTTGAGGTGCCTATCATTACCTTTAATCCAGTAAAAACCGTTAATGACCTTCTGAGAGATCAACATCAAAGCTGAATATTCTAACACACCTAGTTATAAACTCCAATCAATTCCATGAATCCCTTTCGATTTGAGGAATTCGTTTGTTTTGGAGAAGTGACCACAGCCCAAAAATCCCCTATGCGCCGATAACGGAGAAGGATGAGGTGCAGTAAGTACATGGTGCTTTGTTGTGTCGATAATTTGTGTTTTTGCCTGTGCATAAGCCCCCCAAAGAAGGAAGACTAAACCCTCTCTCTGTTCTGAAAGTTGACTAATTGCAGCATCGGTGAACTGCTCCCAACCCCTCTTCTGGTGCGACCCGGCTTGATTGGCCCTCACGGTTAAAGTTGCATTTAATAGCAGAACTCCCTGCTTTGCCCACCTTTCCAGATTCCCATGCTTTGGAATCGCTATCCCAAGGTCTTGCTGAATCTCTTTGAAAATATTCACAAGCGAAGGGGGTTGAGGTATCCC
Organism: uncultured Rikenellaceae bacterium; assembly: GCA_964481075.1. GTDB lineage: Bacteria > Bacteroidota > Bacteroidia > Bacteroidales > Tenuifilaceae > MWFE01. Next base: position 22,497 of record CAYZSD010000012.1, read on the forward strand.
AAAAGGAACAGAGAAGCAGAGACCATGTGCCTGGCCTGAGCCATGATAGGGATCTTGCCCAAGTACGACAACCTTTACTGCATTGAAAGGAGTACAGTCAAATGCGTTAAAAATTTGGTTACCAGGAGGAAAAACTGTAAACTTACGTTTCTCTTCAACAAGGAATGTTTTAAGATTAGTGAAGTAGGGTTTTGTGAATTCATCTTTAAGCACTTCCTTCCACGATTCTTCCAACCGAGGATTTATAGTCGTTTCACTCATTTTGGTAAAAGTTTTCATCCACAAAGATAGATTTTGATTCTTTAAATATCTTATTAATATCTTAAACAAAACATCTAATATTACGTTATAGGTATAGAATATATTGTTAAACAACTAAACCAAAAGAAATGAGTAACCATAAAATTACTTTCGGAGGAAAGCCTGTTACATTGTTTGGAACAACTGTAAGCGTTGGCGATAAGGCACAGGACTTTTCAGCCATCGATGGAACACTTAAAACTATCAAACTATCCGATTACAAAGGGAAAGCCAAATTGATTTCAATTTTCCCTTCAATTGACACTGGAATTTGTTCGATACAAACCAGAAAGTTCAATCAGGAAGCCGCTAAGTTTAGCGCTGATGTTGCATTTATTGCAATTTCTGCCGATCTCCCCTTTGCCCTAAAACGATTCTGTGGTGCCGAAGGGATTGATAATTTCATTGCACTATCCGATCACAAGGAAATGGATTTCGGTAATAAGTACGGACTACATATAAATGAACTACGCCTGCTTTCAAGGGCTGTAGTGGTAATCGATGCCAACGATGTGGTTCGTTACGTAGAGGTTGTCCCAGAGATTGGACACGAGCCTAACTATGAAAAGGCTATTAATGCCTTAAAAGATATTGTGAGCTAAAATTGTTTAATCAAGAATTGTAAAGAGGTGACTTACTTAAAAAGTAGAAGTCACCTCTTTTTTATGAAATAAAAGCTTACTGCTCAAGAATTGTTGCTCCTAACCCAGTTTTAATCTTGCGTTTTGGATTTCCTGTAAGTGTTAGCGTTGCACCCGAGCGAACGCTTGCATCTACCAACTTTGTTGCGTTCACCTTCCCTACCCCTTTTGAACCTATCTTCAAATAGGCAGTATCTACCTCAAGATCAAGGGCTGAAAGGGTAGCTCCTAAAGAAATCTTTGCTTCATACGATTGTGCCTTCCCTTTGAGGTGTACTATACCTCCTTTTGAAGCAACAACATCAAAGGTTGTTAGGTTTACAGTTGCATCTATTTCGCCGCTAGTATGAGCCCTAAAAACAATCTTTTCTCCTGTAAGCGGTTTTTGAAAGCTAGCTCTTCCCGAAGCACTCACATGAATATCTCGCAAGTTGGTGTAAGTTAAATAGATATCAACTTCTGCATCTTTATGAACTCCTCTTTTAAAGCCAATCTCCAATGTTTTACCAGTTACTTCAGCAATGATATCATTAAAATCGATACCCGTTGCCTGAATGCGAATGCTCTCCTTTTCACCAGGTGAAAGGAATACCTTTACCTGATTTGTAATCCGAATCTTATCGAAATGCTCAAGCTCTTTCTCATGTACCTTTTGAGAGTATGTAGTTATACTACATGCAATTAGAAATAACACTAGAAAATTTTTCATTTTTTTAGATAATGTTAAATTATACTTTGTCAAAAGAGGCTGTTGAAAAATCAACAGCCTCTTCTCTTGTTAAAAGTTTGGCTTTGACCTATATTTCAAAATCAAAATCTTCTGGAAATAAATCCCTTAAAGGCATCTCGGAGCCATCGGGGAAAACGATGTAAGGTTCAATATCACCGTAAGTAGAATTGTAAACCCACTTAATGTCGCCCAATTTTACTCCTCCGGGGTAAGTTAAAAGCTGAATCTTCAGGTATAGGTTCGCTGCATCAACGGTTTCTCCAGCGTTAACGAATGCTTCGATATTTAAGTTTAAGGTAATCTTTATCTGGCCCATCTGGAAGAACCCTACTACCGTTGCAGGTTCGAGATTAAATTCAAATTCCTCCTCATCTTCCCAATTGATATCTGGGAATAAAGAGCCTTCTCCTTTGAGTGTTATTTCAATATCGGATGTCATTAATACTACGTTATCCTTCTTCATATCGAAAACCTCTCTAATTTTCCAGCCTTCTGTAATTTGCTCAAAGGAAGTGTTTGATGTAAATGTAAAGGGGGACATTCCTACGCTAATAGAAATGCTTTCGGGGTTGTTTGCATTTACTGTTGTGCTGTAGTAGAAGTAAAAAACCTTAATTCCATCAACAAAAAGCTCTACATCAACTCCTGTAAGGACTAACTCGTCACCAACGGCTTGCTCTTGGATGTTGAAAATAACCAGTTCGGCATTATTGTTGATTTGTGAGTAATCGGCAGGAAAAAGGAATATAATTTTATCGGTGGGTTCTGGTGAGTAATCCCAGGAGTAGGACGAATTGTTCCAGGTATAAGTCCCATATCCATACTCATCGGATTTAATTGAAGAATACTTCAACACACGAAGGTAATCCTCTGTCTTTTTCTTTTCTAAAACATTTAAAGTTTGTGGAATTAGTTCTACAATTGAATACCCAAGGGTTTTGGGCATCATATCACCCGAAAGGGACATAAATTGCATAAGAGATTGCATGCCTTGTGTTTCCATCATTTGATTCATGGTCAATGCCATCTCTGTAGTAGCCTGATTTAAAACCTGAATCACTTCAGCTTTGGTCATTGGCTTATCTTCCTCATCCTTGTTACATGATACCATAAAGAACAAGGGCATTACAAGAAATGCTAGAATGCTAAAAACTTTTCTTTTCATTTTAATATTTATTTTGGTTTGATTTGATTCAATCATATTCCATGCCAAAACACAAATAAAAACCTAAAAAAGTCTAAAGAAATGTTAAAACCTATTGTCTAAACCTGTTAAGGTTTGAAATTGCTGCAAAGTTTTCGGGTTGGTTAAGGTTAAGTACATTTTCCAGCCCAAGATTACCTTTGAAGCTTACGCAGTAAAGAACTTCGTACTTTGAAACAATAACAACCATCTCGCTAACATGCTTTTCCTCTCGTTGAATTTTAACCCTAACAATCTCGTTACCATTGTTAAGCATAGCCAAATCGTTAAAATTAATGCTACCTAACCTCTCGCTAAGTTCACTAAATGCTTCACTCTCCTTAACATTTGACTTATTTCTGAGGATTAAGAATGTAAGCAGTTTAGTATCTTTCAGTACAGCTTTTAACTCTTGGTTACCTACCTGAGAATCGTCCAAAAAAATTGACACCATTCCAGGAGGTACCGAGAAGAGACTTGCCCCTTTGTCAAGTTCAAAACTCCGGTAAATATCTTCAGAGGTCTCTTCCTTTTCCTTAATTTCCTGACATGCAGAAAGAAACATTACAATTATGAATGCTACACAAAATTGTTTATCGAGATATTTTAACATTGAATACTTTTTGTAAAGGCAAATATAATACAGAATACTTCTTGTACTAAAATGATGGCTGCTTTTTACAATTTTTTAACCCATTGAAGGAGAAGAAAAATTGGTTTAAATGTTCTAATTTGGTTTAATGATTCCTACAAAACCACCACCTTCAACAATATCAATGGTAATTATTTGGTCCTTAGAAACTTTTTGTGTTCGTTTTGCAACATCATCCAGGCCATTACCATCTGTTATAAGTGTTAGTTCTGCGTTATCGGAATCAATAAATGAAAGGGAAAAAGATAAGCTTTGCGGCTTAACTCCCGCCATTCCACCCAGATACCAAACGCCACCTTTTCGGCGGGCAATAACAATACATTCTCCAATTTTCCCCGACAGTGGAACACTTTCATCCCAAGTAACCGGAACTTCAGAAATGAAGTTGAGGCTTACCTGGTCCTGTTCATAAAAGGTTGGTGAATCGGCAAGCATCTGAACACCACCGTGATAAACAACATACATGGCAAGCTGCTGAGCACGTGTTGTCATGGCATGGGGATTATCCCACGATTTTTTGAATTCATCAGGCCTCATGTATCGCATGGCTCCAGGTGTATAATCCATAGGGCCAGTAATATTCCTAACGAAGGGTATGGTAAGGTTATGCTCTGGAGTACAACGATTGGAAAACTTATTGTATTCGAGCCCAAGCACCCCTTCAATATTGACTACGTTAGGGAATGTGCGATTGATACCCGTAGGTTTATACATCCCATGAAGGTTAAGTAACAGGTTACGCTTCGCGCATTCATGGGCAAGAAGGTTAATAAAGTCAACCATTCGCTGGTCGCAGCGATCGAAAAAATCGACTTTTAACCCAGCAACGCCTAGCTGCTGAAACCAATCGAGGTTAGCTAACAAATTCTTTTCAAGAGTATTCCACATTACCCAAATAAAAATACCCACATTCTTCTCCTTTGCATAGCGCATCACCTCATCGAGGTCAAGGTTCTTGTTAATTTTTTTGAAACTCCAAAGCTTCGACCAACCATCATCGATATTCACATACTCAATTCCATTCCTTGCCGCAAAGTCAATCATGTACAAATAGGTCTGGGTATTTATACCTGCCTTAAAATCAACCCCTTGCAGATTCCAATTGTGATACCAATCCCAAACCACTTTACCAGGCTTAACCCAACTAAAGTCCATCTCAGCCTCTTGTGCAAGCTGAAAGACTAGATTGTTGTTAAGAATTTCTAAATCATTGGATGAAACCATCACAACTCTCCAAGGATAACTTCGATTGCCATGGGTTTTAGCAATAAAATCGTTTGTACTCCTAACAACCATCTTCGATAGTTGAGGCCATTTAACTAGCTTCAAACGTCCGAGTATTTGCTGCGATTCTCGCTTTGGATACCTTGGAAATGTAGCAGTAAAAGAATTCTCATTACTCTTTTCGAGGAACATTCCAGGATACTCAAAAAGGTTGACGTCCGAAATCACCGTAACGCTGCCATTAGAAAGTTTGAACATGATTGGAGTTTGAGCCAATTGTTTCGAGCCAATGGTGCCAATAGGCATGGGTAGATAATTGGGTTCAAAGGGAGTTGAAAATCCTTTTGTTTCAGGGAAGTACGCTATAGCATCATTGGGTAAAACGAACTCAGCAAGCTCATCAAGAATCTGAATTTCCTCGTCAAATCTCGTATTGAACCGCCAAGCAATACCTTCATTGTAAACCCTAAATTCTACAAATAGGTCAGAGGAACAACCGATTGTTAACTGCTTAAAGGAATCGGAAATGGTTTTTGTTATTCCCCAAAGTGGATTTATTATTTGACTTACTTCCGCTATTTCAATCGAAGGCTTACTTTGAAATATTACACTGCCATGTTTGCTGGTTTTTAGGGAAATCCTTGACTGATTGATAATCGCAGAGCCCAGTTTTTCAAGGCTATAAGTTATAACGCCGTTTTCAATACTAACAAGCAACCTAAGTGAACCATCGGGCGAATCAAGCTGAGCTTGTTCAGCAAGTCCAACAAAGGGCATGAAAAGTAAAATTACTACTAACTTCCTAATAATCTTCATTGTCAAAAAATTATCAATAATAATTTGATTAATTTCATTCAACTTTTACAAATTCGCCTTTACATAATTGCTCATGAGTGTGTAGAGATGAATTCGAGTATTCCCACCATAAATTCCGTGGTTCTTGTCGGGGTAAAGCATCATGTCGAATTGCTTGTTGGCTTGGATTAGCCTTTCGGATAGCTCAATGGTGTTCTGAACATGCACATTATCATCGGCAGTGCCGTGAATCAGCAAGAGTTTACCTTGAAGACCTTCGATATGATTAATTGGGGAATTATCGTCATATCCTGATGGGTTCTGCTGAGGAAGTCCCATGAAGCGCTCTGTGTAAACGGTGTCGTAGTAGCGCCAATTAGTAACTGGAGCAACAGCAATGGCCATTGAGAATACCTCTGGTGCCTTAAAGAGGCAAAGTGAGGACATGTACCCACCATAGCTCCAACCCCATATACCAATCCTGTTCGGATCAACATAGGGTAACGACTGTAAATATCTGCCCGTTTCAATCTGATCGATACTCTCAAAATATCCTAGCTGTCCGTAGGTTATCTTTTTGAAGGCCTCACCCCTTCCACCTGTTCCACGACCATCGACACAAACTACGATGTAGCCATTGGACGCCAGGTACTCGTCCCAACCAATCCTGTACCTATCGATTACTGCAATTGAACCTGGTCCACTATACTGATACATAAAAACGGGATACTTTGTATTTGAGTCAAAATCAAGTGGTTTAAACATGTACCCGTTTAGCTGAATCCCTTCGGAGGTGACGAAAGAAAAGAATTCTTTCATAGGGATATCAAACCCTGCAAGGGTTTCCTTAAGGGAGGCATTATCTTCCAAGACCCTGATTTGCTTGCCATTAGAATCATGAAGAGTTACAAGAGTTGGTGTAGTAGTTGATGAATGAAAATGGATGAAATACTTATATCCAGAGCTGAAATCGGCACTATTTGTGCCTTGTAATGCTGACAATTTTCCCCTTTTCTTCCCATCGAGCGATACAAAAAAAACAGCAGTACGAAGCGGCGAACCATCGAATCCGTTGTAAAAAAGGCGTTTGGTTTTTGAGTCGTAGCCATAGATTGATTTCACCTCATTCTCGCCAGATGTAAGCTGTCGGACCAACTTTCCGTCCATACCATAAAGGTAGATGTGATTGTATCCATCCCTTTCGCTTGGAATTATGAAGTGCTTACCATCGCTGAGGAAGAGCGGATATTCGTCGGTTGGTTCTTCAACGTAGTGCTTATTCACTTCGGTGTGTAGAATCCTCGATTCTCCGGTTTGTGCATCGGCCAAAAGAATGTCGAGCTTATTCTGCAACCGGTTGAGCCTAATCATGCTCAATTCTTTAGGGTTTGTTGTCCATTTTATTCGAGCAATATACTGGTCGGTTTCTGAACCAGTATCCATTAACGTAGTTTTCTGGTTATCCAGGTTATAAACATGAATGGAAACCAGCGAGTTTTCCTCACCTGCTTTGGGATACTTGAATGAGTATGTGGGCGGATAAAGCTGATCCATGAAAAGTGGCATGTTGAAAAGCTTCACATGGCTCTCATCGAATCGGTAGAAAGCAATACGACGGCTATCGGGACTCCATTGAAATCCTGTTTTCAGGGAAAACTCTTCCTCGTAAACCCAATCGGGTGCTCCGTAGATAATACTGTTGAATTCTCCATCGAAAGTAATTTGGTTTTCACTTCCGTCAGAAAGATTTTTAATAAAGAGATTATTGTTTCGTACAAATGCAACTTTCATTCCATCGGGCGAGAATTCGGCCATCATTTGCGCTCCGTTTTGGGAAAGAGGAACAACAGTTTCATCGCTTATGCTATAGATAAAATAATCGGCTGTAAATGAGTAACGATAGATAGAATTAAGATTTGTGTAAAGTAGAATTTTATCCTCATTCACACAGAATTGGTATCCACTATACTTCTTTAATTCTGGTATATCGAAATTAGATGTATTGAATACTGTTTTAATCTCTTGTCCAGTAGAATAGCTATACTTAACTATTCGTCCATCCGATTCTTTAACGCTAAACGACTCGCCATCGCTCATTGGATTAATACCATAAACCGACCTTGCAGAAAAAGTCCCATTTTGGTAAAGATCGGTTAATGAAATTCTTTGCTTAGATTGTTGCGAAAAAGCAAAATTCCCCGAAAGATATAGAGGAATGATGATGAAGGAGATAAATATTTTTCTCATGGCTGGACAGTTTGATTAATGCTGAATACAAATAAACCTAAAAGGAATTAATAATACAAGTGCTAATATTTTTTTGCAATGAATAAGGAAATTATTAACATTTGTTGAGTTTACCTTTTTTTTGTTATAAATTTGTTTAACAGTTAATTAGTTAGACACATATTCATTAACACAACCCATCATGAGCACATACAGAATAGCAAATTTTTGGATAAGGCCGGTTGCCTTTCTAATCGATGTTTTATTGCTTGTAGTAGTAGGGTTTGTTTTAGGTTTACTTTTCAAGGAGTACTTCATTTCGCTTAAGAGCAATGGAATATTTATTGGTTTTTTTTCAAGTATGTTTTATTTTACTATCTGTAATTCAACTATTTGCAATGGACAAACCCTAGGACAATTTATCTTTCGCATTAAAGTTCTGGATTCTAACGACAACCATCTATCATTATGGAGTTCTTTGATAAGGAGTGCGGTGTTAACAATACCCTATTTCTTTCTTGATTACCCAATTCCAGGACTTTCAGTGAATTCGATAATTTCAACGGTTATTTTCAATACATTACTCTTCGTACAAATTGGATTTGCATACTTCTATATTTTCAACAAATCGACCCGACAGACCATTCACGATTTTGCTGTTAACACTTTTGTGGTAAGTTGCAAGAAAGAAACCGAATCATCTGAAAGAAAAAGAATCAAGCCATTGTTTTACTATCTATACCTCTCTGTTTCGATTGTGTTAATAATTGTTCTTGTAATATTCTCGCCGTCAAGAATCTACACAAAAAAATACCCTGAGAAAGCAAGCATTTCTTCAAAGCTCAATACAATTGAAAATATCAGTAAATGTAACCTTTCAATAGGCATCTATAAATCCTTTGATTTTCAATCAAGTGAAACATATATTATCTTAGGATGTGATATACATGTTATTCAAAAAATTGATGAAAATCCTGAAAGCCCCGAGAACATTGAACTAATAAAGAAAGCCATAGGTATAATTCTTGAAAATTATCCAGATATAAATTCAGTAAACAATATAAACATAAGAATTAACAGGGGCTACGATATTGGAATCTTCAGATCATATCAGAAGGTGGAGGTAGTTAAAAGTCCCGATGAATGGAATGACTTTTTGGAGGGGGATAAAGACGTTGACAATATTTATTACTAACTTCTTTTGTACATGAAATCACAGAATACCTTTGATAGTATCCGGCATGCCATTTCTGATAAGCTCCTTTTGGTGGGGTTGATTGTTTCGATTCCAGCGGCTATTGCCTCAGGATATAGAATAACCACAATGGGAGTAAAAGCTCTATTTCTTTTTGATATACTAATTTTTTTTATTCTTCTAGCTGCCTACATAACCCGCAAAAAAACAAACTATCGGGTAAGAATGGCTTTTCTTTTGGGTTATGTTTTTGTGCTTGGCTGGATTGCTCTTAACACATGGGGGCTATGGGGATTTGGGCTATTCATAATGTTTTTTGCAATTATCACAACTACTACCCTATTTGGTATGCGTTATGGATTGGCTCTCATGGGCTTATCCGTATTTATTGTCGTACTTATTTCATTAAGCGTACATAATCAGTGGCTTAAGTTTCATTGGGATTTCAATACTCTTTCTCACTCTACTTTTCACTGGTTATCAAGAGCAGTTTTCTTCTCCGCTTTCACATCAATGGCAGTGGTTACCTTAGGGCTGGTTCACAAGAATTTTGAACGCATAAACAAGGAACTATCTGCAAGTGAGGAGCGGTATAACCTAGCTCTTGACAGCGTAAACGAAGCGATTTGGGAACTCGACTTGAATAATAAAAGCGTATTTGTGAGTAAAAAGTTTTTTGAGATTCTGCGTTTTGCCCCCGAAGATTTTGCTGCAAGCTTTTGCAATTGGAAGAAATTAATTCACGATGAGGACAAAGATTTTGTTGAAACCAGTATTAGTGAGCACATGGAGGGACGTTCGCCATCAATAAGCATAGAGTACAGGGCACGAAACAAAATGGGAGGATGGCAATGGATTCTCACTAAAGGAAAGATTGTGGCCCGCGATGAAAATGGCAAACCAACCCGAGTACTAGGCACACACACCGATATCACTCCTCGAAAAGAGATGGAAAAAATTCTTCGCGAGAGCGAACAACAATACCGAATGCTTTTTATGAGTGCCAATGATACCATTCTACTGGTTGAAAACGCAGTGATTATTGATGCTAATGAGAGTGCTTTTAATCTACTTGGAATCACAAGAGAAAATCTTATAGGCAAACCAATATGGAATCTATGCCCCAAATCCCAATCGGATGGAACAAAATCTGAAGAAGGTTTAGCTAATCTGTTAAAAGATATTTCAACTGATAATGCCATAAGAACCGAATGGGAGTTTGAACGTTTAGATGGTCGAATTGTGGATACAGTTATAAGTATAAATCGGATAATTGATGCCGATCGTCCAATTCATCAGGTGATTCTTCATGATATATCCGAGAGAAGGCGTTTTGAGCAAGACAAACTCAATGCAATTGTTGAAGCTGAAGAGCGTGAAAGGCTAAAACTTGCTGGCGATCTACACGATGATGTTGGACCACTACTTTCAAGCCTAAATATGTTCCTTTCATTACTTCACCGTCCACAAACCGAAAACAGGGAAGAAATATTAAACAATATGGAAGGAATTTTAAAGGAAACTATTAGAAGCGTTAGAGAAATATCAAATAATATAAGTCCACATATTCTTACAAAGTATGGATTATTGTCGGCAGTGAATGCTTTTGTAGAATCGAATAAAAATTTGTTAGAAATTGATTTCAAGGAAAATATTGGTGAAATCCAACTGCCAAAGGTTGTTGAAACAAACTGCTATAGAATCATCAAAGAACTGCTAAACAACACTTTAAAGTATGCACAAGCAAAAAAAGTTGAAATCACCCTAACATTTTCAGAAAAAATGCTTTATCTTGGTTATCGTGATGATGGCGTTGGCTTTGACTTAGATTCAATATTAACAGAAGGGAGAACAGGTATAGGGCTGCTGAACATTCTCGATAGGGTAAAATCGTTAAAGGCAACATACTCAATTTACAGTAAAGCGGGCGAGGGATTCAGCTTAGACATGAGATTTAGGATATAAAACGAATGTATTTCTACCAAATTCGTGGAAAATATGGAAATAAATGCAAACTTTAATGTATGGTTTGGGTTTGAAGACAGAAGACGGAAGACAGAATTAGTTTGCTTAACCCTCCTACTTCCATCATCGGTGTTCGTGCTTCCTTTCCAAAAATCTTTTCAATAGAATTGCTGTAGTACTAAAACTAAATAGAAAAACATGAAAATTCGTACCATTATTGTTGATGATCATCGAATACTTAGGGATGGAATAAAAGCATTACTTAGAGAAATGCCTAATATTGAACTGGTTGGCGAGGCTTCCAATGGCACGGAACTTTTACCTTTGCTAAGAAACTGTGGTGCCGAACTTGTACTTATGGACATAAACATGCCCAAGATGAATGGCATAGATGCCTCTCGCGAGGCTCTAAAAATTTGCCCCAACCTGAAAATTATTATCCTCTCCATGCACGATGATATAAAGTATTACGATTCCATTGTTCAACTTGGTGTGGATGGTTTTCTGTTAAAGGAATCGAACTACAATGAATTGGAAAAAGCCATCGAATCGGTGTTCGATGGCCGTCCATACTTTTCGCAGGAGCTTCTGCTTAAACTTCTTAGAGCCAAGAGAGAATCAACTTCAATACAAATTTCTGTCAGAGAAAAAGAGGTGTTACAACTTATCTGTCAGGGACTTTCAACGGCGGAGGTTGCAGAAAAACTTTTTTTGAGCGTAAGCACAATCGAAAAACATCGTGCTGAATTGCTAGTAAAGACTAACTGCCCAAACTCTACTGCACTTGCAGTGTTTGCAATAAAGAATAATCTGGTTGATCTATAATCAACAACTAATTTCTTCCTGCCAGCCAATCCTTGGCATTTTCTAGGGAACTGAACGACTTGATATCACGTCCTGTAATCTTCATCAAACCATTGTAAACAATTTGCTGTAATGCACTTAGCCCCACAACTGCGCTGGATTTTACAAATGGCTTGTTTCCATTAACAAAGTTTTGGAACAAATCCCTGATTTCGTTATTGAAATGCATATCCTTGATGTTCGTCAAGCAGTAAAGCGATGAGGCAGGTTTTTTTCGGATGTAGCTAATGCTTTCATTAATGACCCCATTTATCTCCTGTTGAGTTTTGAGGTTTGAAAAGTCCATGTAGAATATATCTTTCCCTTTGTGGTTAATTTGTTGTGTCCTTGCCATACTCAATTTATTATGTAGTTATCAATCTATAACCCTATATTTCAAACGATTACAATTGTTTTATTGTTTAAAAACTAAGCAGTAAATTAATGATTTTTTTAAAAATAAAAAAATGATATATAACTATATCCAACTAACATCAAAAACCTTTTCGAGAGAATTCATGGTAAGCTTATCCTTGTAAATAAATGCCTCGGCACCAGATAATAACATGTTGTTCAATGTTTCAAAGTCTTTATTGAAAGATACCGCAACCACTTTTGTTTCTCGATACAATCGCCTGTTTATCAATTTGGTTGCAGCAATTCCATCCATTTCTGGCATATTCACGTCCATGAATATAACATTGTAAGGGTCATTAGCATAGGCCTTTTCAACAGCTTCTCTTCCGTTGTATGCCACATCTAATCGTGTTAGTTTTTCACCCAAAATCGACCGAATAAGCATCCCAAGAGTTTTCGCAAAGGTTGGGTTATCGTCCACGATTAATACTTTATAGCTTGTTAATGTCATGTTGCAACTATTTAATTATTATTTTTTAAAGAGTTAATTCTTCTTTTTTTTTCACTAGTAAGAAACAAACAGACCGTCATTGACATTGTTAGTTTGCATAGCATACTTAAAACCATTAGGTTTATAAGTTTTGTTATTACCATTTCGCATTTGAGGGTGGTTATTAGTTATAGCTTTTGATTTTACCCTTTGTACCTTTTGATAAGTTTTTTTCACCTCCTCGGTGTGGAAGAATGAGATAGCCTCCAAAAGCCTCTCCGATTGTGCGTTTAGTTCCTCGGCGCTTGAGGCTAACTCCTCACTTGCCGATGCATTTCGCTGGGTTACTTCGTTTAGCTGTTGTACTGCTACATTAATCTGAACCGATCCATGACGTTGCTCGATACTGGCAGCGGCTATCTCCTCAACTAGCTTTGCGGTTCTATTAATCTCCGGGATAATTTCCTTCACCAAATTTCCTGCCTCTTCAGTTATTTTCAAACTCGTCTTTGATAGCTGGGTTATTTCGTTTGCAGCAACCTTACTCCGCTCGGCCAATCGACGTACCTCAGCAGCAACCACAGCAAATCCTCTTCCCTGTTCACCTGCTCTTGCAGCCTCAACGGCTGCATTAAGAGCCAGCAAATTTGTTTGGAACGCGATATCGGCAATAATGTTAATCTTCTCGGAAATATCACGAACAGCTTCAATGCTTCGTTGCGATGACTCCTCAACCAAACTCATCTTATTGTATGCATTCGTTGATATCTGATTGGTTTGCTGGGCATTATCGCTATTCTGCTCGATATTTGAAGTCATTTGCTCCATCGATGCTGAGACCTCCTCAACAGATGCAGCCTGCTGGTTGGCTCCCAACGAAAGTTCCTGTGAACTTGAACTTAGCTGCTCGCCCGCCGCCGACACCTGATTAGCGCTCGATGAAATGGTTGAAACCACATCGGTGAGCTGCTCAGTGAGTGCCAAGGTGGATTTGGCTAAAATTCCTATTTCATCATTTCTCTCGGCTAAACTTAAGTCAACCCTAGTATTTAGCTTGCCTTCGCTTAGCTCATTAATGTTGAGGATGATTTTTTCAAGAGGCTTCTTTAAAACCTTTGCTACATAAATATAGGCCGATACTGCAATGGTGATGTTTAATGGGAATGCCCAAAGGTTGTGCCAAGGGCCCAGTTTTGCCTGAATACTTGTGAAGAATGCCACGAGAACTATTGCCGAACCTGTTGCAAATCCAATTTTAAAAAGTACAGAATTCTTGAAGAGTAAACGCATAACAATAAACATAATGGTGTAACTAACTGGACCTGCTAGAATTACCGATTGAATTGTGATTGCTTCCATGGTTGAATTTTTTTGTTTGTGTTAGTAATCGTTGTTTGATACAAAAGTAGTGCAGCCAGGTAGGATGACATTTGATAGATTTTTCAGAAATGGATGAGGAAAACCTCATTTTTTGATGAGGTTTCTTTTTTATAAATTACATTTGTTTATTCATATTTTCTTAATCCCATTATTCATTAACGCAAACAATGATG
>CAYZSD010000013.1:0-36283 GCA_964481075.1 uncultured Rikenellaceae bacterium
TATACTGGGCTACAAGGCCACCTATGTTTGAGCCAATACCCTCGATGTAACCTGTGCTATAGCAGAACTCAATAACATCATAGCTTAATGTCACAAGCCCTCCAAGGTAATCTGTTCCATAGATGTCAACAGATGAGTAGCAGTTTCTTATAGTTCCAGTGGCATAGGAAACTAGTCCGCCAATAAACTCATCACCATAAACAACCCCAGCGGTAAAGCAAGTATCAATGTATGAGTATTCAACTTCACTTGCAAGCACTCCAATGCTACTTCTAGCATTAATATAGGCATTTGTAAGCCCTAATTTCGAAATGGTGGCGTAACGGGTATATCCAAATAACCCTTGATTATTACTTTTTGGCCTATTGATGTAGAGGCTGTCGATTATATGACCTTCGCCTCGATAAACCCCTTCGAATGGTATGTTTTCGGGATTACCCATATATCCAATGGGCTCCCATCCTTCTCCATTATTCCAATTTGCTGTTTCGACTGCACTGATATTAGCGGTTTGCTTGAAGTAAGTACCAGAAACCCATACATTGGGGTTTTGCTGCACCCAGTAGAGATCGTATATGGATGATATAAGATAAGGATCTTCTACAGTTCCTCCTCCATCGGGAGTATTCACTGGAAGAATAAAAAATTGATCACCATACGATACTCCTTCAGAGTTTTGGGCAAAGGCTCTAACATAGTATATGGTATTTACGGTAAGCGGGCCTATTACCTCGGAGAATTGGCCAGTTTCGGTTACGGGCCCCCTAGTGAAGATATTGTCAAGAATAGTTGGTTCGCCGGTGGTGTTCCAGCAGAAGCCATGTTGTGAAGCGTTTGGAATACCTGAAAATATAATCTCCCCATATACTGTTGCCGATGTGCCGGTAATATTGGCTACCGAATCGGTAACAACGCCTGGTGTTATATCCTGCATGGGCTGAGCTGGATCCCCTGGAAACTGCCAGTTGTGGTAAGGGTAACCATCGTTCCGGTCGTTTCCTATGTTCCAAATACCTTCTGTTCCCCAACCCTTAAAGTCCCAGGCAAAACGAATAAAAGTGTGAAAATTGTTCAACTCAGCGGTGGTTTTACCAATTCCACCTTCACTCTGCTGGGTTAAGGATACATCAGTATCCCAAAAACTAAAATTAAAAGTTGGTTGGGTGGACCCATCACCTCCGAGCTCTCCAACTAGTCCACCAACATTTAATGTGGCATTTAAAATACAAGTGCTGTAACTATTGATGATTGAACCTCCGAATGTACCGACCAAACCTCCTGTACTAGATAGCCATTCATCGGTTTCAACATTTATTATACTACCTCTACTATAACTGTTTGTAATGATATCGTTGTAGCAATACCCAGAAATACCGCCTACTCTACCATCCCCAACTATTGTACAATTTGTAAACGAATTCGAAATTATTGATGAGCCATCGCTTGTACCAAAAAGTCCTCCAGTATAATCGCCTGATGTAATCTGACCTGTAACGAAGCAGCTATCAATCTGAGTTGCGTTTAATACCCCGGCAAGACCACCAACTTGATAATCGCCAGTGATATTTACATCAACAAGTCCAAGTTTTTTTATAGTCGCCTCTCTTGAATAGCCAAAAAATCCTTGCAAGCTACCTGATGACCTGTTGATGGTCAAACCGCTTATTGTGAACAAATTACCATTATAACTTCCCGTGAAGTAGTCAGAAAAGTTTCCAATTGGTGACCAGCCCTCGCCTCCATTATAGAAATCGCCCTCTTCCTCGAAATCGCTTGCCGTGAAAGCAATATCGGCTGTTTGGACAAAGTGCTTGCTCCAAACCGATGGGGTTTCGGAGAGCCACTTTAGGTCAGCTTTAGATGCAATCTCGTATGGATTACTTTCAGTACCCTTTGGGTAGTTGTGATTGCTTGGAGCACCCTGCCACTTTAAGAAGGGGTATGTTTCCTCCTCGTAAATTTCCCAGATATTAATGAGATCCCAGTTAACAAAATTGTCGGCTTTGGTCATATCGCTGGTGGTTAGTCCAGTTCCTATGGAACTGGTTAACTGCCCCGATGCTTCTGTGTCCCAGAAACAATACATGGATGAGCTAGAATATGTGTATCCTACTAATCCACCAACATAGGTTCCATTTCCTATAACAAGACCAGCACTATAGCAGCTATCAATAGCATTTTGATAGTAATCGTAACCTATTAGGCCACCTACATAGTCGTCTCCGTTTACATTTACCATGCTGTAGCAATTTGACACCCTGCTCTCTTGTGATAAGTTTCCAACTATCCCTCCTATATTGTAGCCACCACTAATAGCACCTGTTGTAAAGCAAAGTTGAATGTCTGAATATTCAGCGTTTCCAACCAACGAACCCACATCGTCGCCCCCTGAAATATTTACATTAGTAAGAGCCAACTGTGCAATTGAAGCGTAGTTCATTCTACCAAAAAGTCCCTGGCGAACTTCGTTTCTATTGATGAAAAGACTATCAATGGTAAACCCATTACCTTGATAATTACCCATAAAGGGGTTGTCCCAGGTCCCAATGGGCATCCAACCATCACCGTTGTTCCATGTAGTTGTATTTGTAGCATTGATATTAGCAGTTTGCTCAAAGTACTTTTCAGAAACCCATTCGCTGGGGTTTTGCTGCACCCAGAGAAGATCGTAAATTGAAGTAATTAGATATGGGTTTAGCTCAGTGCCATCACCTTCAGGCTCATTAAGCGGAATAAAGGAGAGTTCTTCTCCGTACGATACTCCAGCATCGTTTTGAGCAAAAGCCCTAACATAGTATAAGGTGTTGGCAGTAAGAGGGCCAATTAACGATGAGAATGGTCCAGGTTCAACTACCCCGCCCAATTCTGTTTTATCGTTGTCAATGGTTGGCTCTTTGCTTGTATTCCAGCAGAAACCATGCTGCGTAGCGGCTGGCGAACCTATATAAAAAATCTCGCCATATATAGTGGCCGATGAACCTGTGATGTTTTTAATGGAATCGGTATAAGCAACAGGAGCGATATCTTGTGCTGATTGTGCTGGATCGCTTGGAAACTGGGAATCGAGGTATGGGTAACCATCATTCCTGTCGTTACCAATGTTCCATATACCTTCAGTACCCCAGCCCTTGAAGTCCCAGCCCGACTGGATGTACATTGGGAAGTTGGTGATCTCGGCTGAGGTTTTGCCGATACCACCTTTACTTGTGGTTACTCCAGATGCCTCGGTATCCCAGAAGCTGTATTTCGATTGAACCATCATTGCTCCAGTACCTCCAAGGAGACCGCCTATACCTTCGCTCCCAACAATTGAACATGCACTATAACTATTAACAACGGCATCTTCCATCGTGCTGTTAATCAGCCATCCAACCAAACCTCCAACGTTATTAACACCTGAAACCGTTCCAATACTATAGCAATTTGTGATTATAGAATTATAACCATACCCAAATAAACCTCCCACATTATCATTTCCACTTACTTCACTATCGCAGGAACTAGTATATATATCGGATTCAAAGAAGTTACCTATAAGGCCTCCAACGTAATTTAAACCTGTAATAGTTCCCATTGCATGGCAATTCTCAATTGTACCATGCTGAAAATTCCCAGTAAGAATACCAACGTTATTGTCGCCCGAAATATAAGCATTAATAATGCTGAGGTTCTTAATGGTAGCATTGTTGGCATATCCAAAAAATCCCTGATTTGATGAAAAACCTTCGCGATCCACAAATAAACCACTAATGGAATGACCATTTCCATCGTATGTTCCTGTGAATTCGGTGGTTTGGTCACCTATTGGCGACCAGCCAAACCCTTCATTATAGAATTGACCCGTTTCTTCAAAATCGGTTGGGAAGAATTCTATATCATCGGTTTGGACAAAGTACTTGCTCCAAACCAATGGGTTCTGAGAAAGCCATTGTAATTCCTCTTTTGTTGAGATCTCGTATGGGTTACCTTCAGTACCCTTGGGATAGTTGTGATTGCCAGCAGTACCCTGCCACTGGAAGTATGGGTAGGTTGCTGGGCCAGGATCATCGCTATCAATTTTCCAGATATTGATGAAATCCCAATCGTTGGGTTGAATATCGGTGGTAAATGTAGCAATACTTGACATCTCTGCTGTGGTTTTACCTACTTCGTTTGTACCTCCGCTAGAAGAAAGACCAGAGGATTCGATATCCCAGAAGCAATACAGGGATGAGTTAGAACCTGAGTATCCAACCAATCCGCCAACCATAGTCCCAATTACAGGGCCTGCGTTGTAGCACCTGTAAATATCGTTACTCAGGTTATCGTAACCTATAAGCCCTCCTAAATAGTCTTCACCTTTAACACTTACCATGCTGTAGCTATCTGAGATTAAGTTGCCCCAATCAAAACTCCCAACTAATCCTCCTACATAAACTTCGCCAGTAACAGTTCCCGTTGCGAAGCATTGCCGAATAATAGATTCCAAACAAGAACCTACAAGTGCTCCCACCCGATGTGCGCCTGTTATATTAACATTTGTTAAGCCAAGGCTATCAATAGTTAATTCATTTGCATTGCCGAAAAACCCCTGGTTCTCATAGGAAAACGGTCTGTTAATATATAGTCCATCGATAATATGTCCTCCACCCTTATATGTACCAGAGAATGAATTTTCAGAATTTCCAATGGGCATCCAACCCTCGCCATAGTTCCAACTCGATGTTTCCGTGGCATCAATATTTGCGGTTTGTATAAAGTTTTTTCCAGCAACCCATTCGCTAGGGTTTTGCTGTACCCAATACAAATCGTAAAGAGTTGATATCTGATATGGATTACCTGACGAACCATCTCCAATAGGGGCATTTACAGGAATAATGACAAACTCCTTCCCGTATGATGTTCCCTCGGAATTGGTTGCAAAAGCCCTGATGTAGCAAGTTGTATTTGTGATAAGTCCTGTAATCTCTGCCGAGAACGAGCCAGTATCGGAAACTGCACCCAAGGATTCAATTTCATCGAGAATTGTTGGCGTACCAGTAGTATTCCAGCAGAATCCATGATCAGTAGCACTAGGAATACCGATGTAGATAATGTTTCCATATCCGGTTGCCGATGTGGCAGTTACATTGACAACCGAATCGGTATAGGCCAGCGGAGCAATATCCTGTGCTGATGGACCAGGATCGGTTGGGAACTGCCAGTTGAGATATGGATAGCCGTTGTTTCGGTCATTGCCGATATTCCAAATTCCTTCGATGCCCCAATCTTTAAAGTCCCATCCTAATTGAATGTAAATTGGTAAGGCAGTCATTTCGGCAGTAGTTTTGCCAATTCCGCCTAAACTATTGTTTATTCCTGAGACCTCAACATCCCAGAAACAATTATTAACAATCTCAAATTCAAGCATCATGGTACCACCAATAAGTCCTCCGAGATCACTCTCTCCGTTAACGACAGATGCGCTGTAGCTGTTTGTTACAAGGTAATCTCCAGCTTGTCCGGTTTCAGCCATGATACGTCCGGCCAATCCTCCTGCTTCGCTGGTAGCTTCAACGCTACCCATAGTATAGCAATTGGTTATGGTAGGTTCAAATCCATATCCCAAAAGACCCCCAACCAAATTATCTCCGGAAACATCGCAGGTGCTGAAACTGTTAAGGAAGCTAGACATGTAGGCGGCTCCTGCTAAACCCCCAACATCTTCGATGCCATTAATTGTACCAGATGAGTAGCAATTTTCAACCTGTGAATTATCGAGGTAACCACAAAGAGCTCCAACCTTGTATTCCCCTGTAATGTTTACGCTAACTAAGCCCAAATTCTTTATGGTTGCATTGATGGCGTAGCCAAAAAAACCCTGGTTATCGCCAACACGATTAATAGATAATTCGCTAATGGTGTGACCACCACCATCGTATATACCTGTAAAATAGGTATTATAATCTATACCAATGGGCGACCAGCCTTCACCGCTATTCCAAGTGCTAGTTGCTGAAGCATCGATATCGGCGGTTTGGAGGAAGTGCTTATCCCAATAGTGGCTGTAAGTGCTAAGTGAGTCCAAATCTTCGAGCGTGCTGATGAGGTATGGATCGCCCTCGGTGCCGGAGCCGCCAGAGAATACCACTTCTTTTATACAGCGAACAGAGAAGCCGTATTTCTTATTGGATGCGAAGCTGGTAATATCGTTACCAAGGTAGTCAATACCATACTGAAGGGCGTTGTCGGTATCAACTACGGAGGCAGTCCACCACAAGGCATCAAAGGTTACGCTGGTAAAGGAACCGGTATTGGTTCGTTGGCCACCTGGAACAGCAGTAAAGCTAAAGTCGTCGGTGCCATTTCCATTGTCATACCATCCGAGGGTTGATTTAAGTATGCCTCCAGCAACGCTTAATCCTCCGAGGTATGTCACTAATTCATTCCAGTCAGCATCACTTGGTATTAGCCATCCAGTTGGACAAAGCCCATTAATGCTATTTATGGCGTACCAATTGTACAGGGCGCCGTAGGTATCAAGCACCTCCTCATCGGACTCTAAACCATCAATGCTTGCAAACGGATAAATAGCGAAGGCGCCATCAACGGTAGTTGACCATGTTGCGTTATCAAGGTCAGTGGTAATTGGCATTCCGCTTTTGTAGTTGGCAACCCTTAGGTTTTTGGCCATCCAGGTTTGATTACCAATTTTCACCGTTGGGTAGGCGTTACCATCGACATCGTAGATGTACTCAGTCTCATCGTGGAGGAAACCCTGCCAGGCAAGGAAAGGGTATCCATTGTTCTCTGTTAGGTTAATGCCCCAGATATCCTCCTCGCCATTTTCAGTTTCGTTCATAAAGTCCCAGCTAGCAGCTGTGTAAGTTGAGAGGGTTCTCATCTCGGCGGTGGTTTTACCCTCACCACCTGCACTGGTGAATTCCCCTGAGGCTTCTGTATCCCAGAAGGAATTGGTAACGGTAGTGCCCGTACTATTTCCTATGAGACCACCCCCTGAGCCTTCACCACCCATTACATTGGCGAAACTATAGCAGTTTTCAACCGTAATATTAATTGCTTTACCTACAATTCCTCCTACATCATAACCCTCCACATCACCAGCTGCGTAGCAATTTTCAATGATGGATGCATTAGTAGAGTAGCCTACCAGAACGCCTGCATAAATATTCCCTATAACGATGGCATCGGCAAAAGTTTGGCTAATGGTTGAATTATCGAGGTAGCCAACCACAGCTCCGGTGTTGTTTTCGCCTCTAATCCAGGCATCAACAATGCCTAGGTTGCTAATTGTTGCCTGAAATGCATATCCGAAAAGCCCTTTGTCAGCAGTGTACCTATCAATATACAAATTAGAAATTGTATATCCTCCTCCATCGTATGTTCCAGAGAATGGTGTTGTTTGATTCCCAATTGGTGAGAAACCCAGGCCGCTGTCCCATAGGTTAGTTGCTGAAGCATCAATATGGGCGGTTTGGATAAAGTAACTATCCCATTCCACTTCGGTTTGCGAAAGCCAATAAAGATTATCAAGGGTTTCAATCTCGTATGGGCTAAGTTCTGAGCCATCACCAAATGCTGGAGGAGTGGCAACTGGATCACCACCTTGGGTATCCTTGGTAACATTGGCAATAGCGGGGGTTCCAATATTCCCAGCCAAATCCTTTAGGGTAACTGTAAGGGTTAACTCGCCATCCAGTAAGCCGCTCACGTCAACTGAAGAAACGGTTTGGGTAATATCCATTACCTCTCCCCAGTTAGTAACATCAGTACCGCCGCCTGAGCTGGAAATAGTGAAATCGTAAGATGCGCCAACCTCGGCATCCATAATGGTGAATGAGCAGGAGAACTGATTAGTTCCATCAATTTGAGCCTGATCGAAATTAGCGGTGTAGCCCGAAGGTTCGGTTTTATCGAAGATTACCGCTGAGGCATCGGTGGTTGTATTAACCTGTGAGCCAATATTTCCCGCCATATCCTCAAAATCGATGGTAAAATTTATTAGACCCTCAGTTTCTGTTCCAGTCATCTCGTAGGTTGCAGTCCATTGGTTTCCAGCCCCTTCGAAAGGAAGAGCCATTTGCCCACTAATATAAACCATCGGGTTTTCAATAGTTTCGGAGGATGTGAATGAGATTGTTATCATATCGCCAACTTTGGCATACATTGGATCCATGTTATTGGATGCTATGGAAATGGATGTAAGGGTGGGACGGATGCCATCGACCAGCACATTGTCGGTGGAGCCAATACCAGGTAACATAGTGCTAGCTTCCTGCATTGATCCGTCTTGAATAGTACCTCCATTCAGCATAATTTCAGTTCCAATTAAGATACCATCTGTGTCAATATCGCCCTCTTGAACTGGATATATAAATACTAGATTAGGCGTTCCATTGCCTGATGTATATAAAGCATGCCGGGACATTCCACCAACTGTTATCGGAATATAGGGGTTGCCAGTAACTGTTACTGGTTCTGGAGTCATCATAGTATTAACATAGTAAACAGTAATTGAAAGCGCATCGCCAATTTTATATGTTCCATCAGCAGGAACACTAACTGATTGGATGTAGGTTTGCGAAATTGCCGATGACACAAAAATCATCAAAAAAAACAGGCTTAATGCAAGTTTTGCAGAAAGCCTTTTACAATGATTTACCATATGTGTTAATGGTAAAGTGGTGCGAATAAACTGTGAATAGAGCACCGAGTTGTTGGGTTGGATAGAGGTTTTCATGGGTGTGAATATTAGGTGATTAATTGTTGTTCTTTTTTTAATATAACAAAACAAAAAGTATAAAAACAGGACAAATAAAGGTATGGCTTTTTTTAATCCCTCACCTTTATTTATTATAAAAAAATGAAAAGGATTAAAAACAAATAAAATGTCCGAAAATGGACTTAACAAAACAAATCTTATAACAGTTTCAAAATCAATGCCAAATTACACAAACAACAGGTATCTAATGATATCTTGTTATACACAAAAAAGCTCAAGTACGATTTCGGGCAGTATTTTGAAAAACTTTGGGGACTTGTATTCCTTTTGAAATTCTATTTTTTTACAGGTAACTTTCTCACCTTGATAATCATAAAGGAATTCAGTTTTCTTTTTATAGTAGCTAATTTCTGATAATAAAAAACTAAATCTGAATCATTTATTGCTAAATCTCTTTTTTGTTCCAAAATTAAATACTCAATTTCCTCGCACACCTCAACACACTCATCAACACACTTTTTGTTCAGCAGCCTCTCTGCAATTGAAAGCCAGCGTAGGGTTTGTGAGGCTTTATTGTTTGAGGTAGTCATCATGTAAGTAAATTTTTGAATTTTTATTTAGTAAAAACAACACTAGCCGCTAAAGTACACCAACTCGTTGGTAGCACTTTAGCGGTTGTAGCCAAACACTTTTGAATTGTATTTTTAAATGTTTAGTAATACCAGTAAATTTTTACTGTATCATCTTGTGAAACGCTGGTTATCAGCACACGACCGTTGAAGGTTATCCTTGCACCCTCAGGTACCTCGTAGGTTGCTCCGGCTTGGTCGGAAACGTAAGCAGTCCCCGTGCCGTTCTCACAGGTTTCGCATGGGCCATCGGGCCATCGGATGTCGATATGTGCGCTCTTGGTTCGGTGCTCATCGAAAATAAATCGGATGTTATACTTTTTTCCGCCATAGGCAGCCATGTAACCTCCTGAAGAGCTTTTGGCTATTAGGTAACGTTCACGTTCGCGTGGGGTCATTTTTTCGAGCATGGCATCTTCGCTGCGAGCAAACTTCTTTTGGCTAGCTATAGTTTGTAAACTACTGTACTCTCTATTGAGTTCGGGCATCATAGCATGGATATCGGTGAAGCGCTGCTTAGCCTCATCGTCAACCGTGAGTTTGAATACCCCTTTAATATTCTTCACCTCCACAAACTCGGAACCACGCTTCTTGGCTAACACCGATAGTTCCATCTCTACGCGGTTGTCTCCTTTTGGAAGGTTGCTTAGCAAGTCCGCTATCTCGGAGGGAAACGTGCGGGTAAGGATGTCGGTATAGGCATCATACTCGGCATCGAGGCTCTTGAAATTGGCCCCATCGCGATAGTTTTGGGCAATGGCTTCGAAGAACCCCTTTTCGGGGATAATGGGAATGAGTAGTTCGCTGTTGCCGTAGGCAAAATTGAAGTACTCGCGTTTGCTCAACTTGTTGTCGCTGCTTACAGTGCCATTGTCGGTGCGAGCTGTTAGGCGAACACGGTAGTATTCTAGGCTACTCTCATCGGCCTTGGGTAACACTTCTGTCAATGGTTTGGAAGTGTTGAGTTTAGCATAAATAAAGTCCTTGCCAGAAAAACTTTCTGGACTCTCTTCAGGTTTGGAGTAGTCGGTGGTAAATGTAAGGTAGGCGGAACCTCCCTCCTTCTCCTGAATATCAAATACGCTCTCAATCTTTTCTTTAATCACCATGCGGTTCTTCTTGGCAATATTGGCCTGCTCACTACTAACCGATTGAAAAACATTCCTCTCAGGAAGCCCCGGTGAAGAGGATTGCGAAGGCTTTTCGTCCTTAGTTACTTTGTCCTGTGCTGCCTTGCGAAGACGACCAGCATCAATCTGGGCATTTAGTTTGGATGGAGTATGAGCTAGCAAAAGCATAAGTGCAACTCCCAGTGCAAAAAAATTAATTGGTGACAACATTCTTCTATTCATGATTCATAGTTTTTGTGGGTTAATTATTTTGGTTGACTAATATCTCTATTGTATTCAATACAAAAGTATTATAGCTCAGCACGCTAAACAATCGGGAAATCTCCTGATTTTATTATAGGGGATTTAAGAAGGAGGGTAGTGTATTATTGCGAACTGAAGACTGAAGACTGAAGACTGAAGATCAAAGATCAAAAATCAAAGATTAGAGATCAAAGATCAAAGACCAAAAATCAAAGATCAAAGACAGGAAATGTAAACTTTAAGCAGTAAGAAGTAAACCACCTCTCAACATTAGACACTCTAGACACTTTAGACCCTTTAGATACTTAAGAAAATCTATTTCATCAATTTATCTAAACGCCTCAACTATATCCTAATAATCTTATTCTTAATGGCATACTTCACCAGTTCAATGATGTTATTAAGTTCGAGCTTTTTTAGGATGTTTGTTTTATGCGATTCAATGGTTTTGGTGCTTACATTCATTTGGTTAGCTATTTCCTTGTAGGATAATCCATCGGAGAATAGCTTCACAACCTCTAATTCTCTATCAGTAAGATGTTTTGAATCATCAAGCCTATATGTTTTATCTTTCTTTACCTTATTGATATAGCTTTTGTATATTATACTCGTAATGTTTTCGCTGAAGTAGCCTTCATCGGTATGTATCAACTCAATGGCCATAAGCAGCTCCTCCAGTGAGCAATCCTTATGAAGGAATCCACTTGCTCCCGCCTCTATGGAGGCGATGATGCTCTCCTCATCACTATTGGTGGTGAGAATTAAAACCTTTATTTCTGGGTGGTTATCCGCAATATATTCTGTGAGCTCAATGCCCGATTTTCCGGGCATGGATATATCCATAATTATTATGTGCGGTCGATGCGATTTTAGTAGCACTATCAGCTCATCGCCATTTGCTGCCTCGGCTACAACCTGTATCTGAGAATTGCCTAGAAGCATGGTCTTTAGGCCCTCCCTAACTATCTTGTGGTCGTCAACAATTATTAAACTTATGCATTCCATTACGGTTGGGTTTAGTTAGCGTAGGAAAACAAGCAATCCGCCTGTTCTCTCGACCATTTATAAAAAGTGTAAAGCCATATTTTTTCTAAATCAGATACAGATTTTTTACTAATCCGATGTTTTCTAATCAATTCTTACACCAAATGAGATATTATAGTCTGTGGTATTATAATTACCATACTTATACCTTTGCAATTTATGAAAAACAATTTTAATCTCATAAACCTAGGCTTACAAATAAGAGAACTACGTAAGTCAAAAGGTCTTTCACAGGAACAACTTGCTTTTAAGGCTGAAGTTGATAGATCCTATATTGGAGGAATTGAACGAGGTGAAAGAAATGTTAGTTTTCTAACCCTAGTAAAGATTGCTAATTGTTTAGAATGTGATATTGCAAAATTTACAAAAGGGATACCAAAATGACAAATCAAGAGAAGTTAGAGTTATCAGAAAAACACATTGAATTTTTTTAGCTATTGATGTATAAGTAACTATTTATCTGATTTTTAAAATGGCTGGTAACTAGTGTATTGGTAAAGAAAAGAAAAATGCACTTCCCTTACTGGGTTCACTCTCAACCCAAACTCTTCCACCATGTAAAGTAACAAGTTCCTTGCAGATTATCAAACCCAAACCCGAACCTTTCTCGGGTGAACTGCCAATGCTCTTAGTATCATATTCAATCCGAAAAAGTTTGCCCTGATCCTCCTGGGTCATACCAATGCCCTGATCACGAACTGAAAAGGCAACACCTTCTTTATTCATTGAAGCTGCTAGGTGGATTGTTGAACCGTTGGGCGAGAACTTTATGGCATTGGTAAGCAGATTGCGTAGTACAGTAGAAACGATGTTCTCATCAACTTCAGGCTCAAGGCTCTCGTCAACATCAATGTCAATCGTAATCCCTTTCTCCTTAAGCTTTGGGGAAAGCTCCTCGGTAAGCCTTTTGCACATCCGTGCAACGGGAACGGGAAAGCGCACCACCTCAATCTTGTTCTGCTGCGACTTTGCCCAATGGAGCATGTTGTTGAGCAAGTTCACGGTGTCATCGGCCGATTGGCTCAGATGGTAGAGGTTCTCGCTAATCTGCTCATTAGAAAGGTGTTCAATGTTTTTTCCTATTGCCGATGATAGATTTCGGAATCCAGAAACGGGGGTGCGCAAATCGTGGGAGATGATAGAGAAGAATTTATCCTTGGTGGCGTTACTTGTTTTTAGCTCATCGTTCTTTTTGGCAAGCAACCTCTCTGTTCTAGTTTTTAACCTAATAACATAACCCAGCGACAAGGAGGCAAGCAGCAGCAACGAGGCAATAAGTACTACAATAAGCAACTTCGATTTGGCTTTTTGTATTGTAAGTAACTGAACCTCTATTTGTTGCTCTTTTTTCTCGGTTTCGTACTTGGTTCTCATTTCCTGAAGTGCCTTGGTCTTTTCTTCCGAAAAAAGATTCTCTCGAGTCTCAATATAGATGTTTGCAAACTCAAGCGCTCTTTCAGTACTCCCTTTCAGAGTATAGAAATTTCGCAGTAGTATAGCTATTTCATTTTGAAGATAAAGGGAGTTCGTTTCTACTGCTAGTTCAAATCCACGATTTCCGAAAAACAAGGCACTGTCCATTAGAGTAAGCTTATCTTTACCCTTTATCCTTTTTAACTCGTACCTTTTTACATATAGGTCGGCCAAGTTGCCATATACCATTGAAAGACCAATTATATCATTTATGCTTTTCGAATGATCAATGGATTGCCTGTAAAAGGTGTTAGCTTGTGAAAGCAGTTCAATTTGCGTTGATTCATCCTTTTGCAAACTAGCAATCTTTTTATGGATATTCCCAAGGTTATTGCAACAAAGCGACTGCCCCTTGGTATCGTTAATGCTAGCCTTGATCTTTAATGCCTCAACATAGTATTGCTTTGAATTGAAGTAATGTTTATGCTTTGATGGGATGCTATCGCTTAAATCGCCTAGATCCATCTCCAAGTTACCAAAATTTATGAAAATCATCGACATAGCAGGTATATTACCCGATTCTTCTGCAATCTCAAGAGCCTTTGTATAGTATTCATTTGCTATTCCATATTCTTTCTGAAGATGGTTGATGATGCCGATATTGTTATAGCACTTAAAGATTTTATTTAAATCATTTATGGACTCTGCAATGCTTAACGCCTTAAAATAGAAATCTAAAGCTTTCCTGTAATCTCCAAGGTGTTGATGAATATATCCTATATACCTAATTGCCTTGGCTTTAAGTTTAATATAACCCACACTTCTTTCATCCGATTTTTCAATACTTGCATTCGCTTCTGCAACCGCTTTCCAGTAGAACAATAAAGCTGTATCGGGATGGCTATACTCGTACCAATCTCCAATACTAATCAATATGTTAATCTTCTCTTCGCTACCTTCTGCCTGTTGCAACTTGCTAAGCAATAGGTTGAGTCTTTCATCTGCAATTGCATTGGTATGAACGAATACAATAGCAATCGCCAGAATTGTAATGAAAGCTCTAATTAATTTGTTCACAATTATCATCGGAAAGGAAAACTTCTAATTAATCAGTCTCCTGAGTATGCAAATATATAAGATTATACTTTCGAAAAAAATTCAACCCATTTTTTAGTTATTGAATACTAACCTAATACTATATTACGAAATATGATAGCTCCTTTTCAACCTACCAAGTAATGAGAGCAACTTCAAAAGAAAAAGGGACACCAACAGGCATCCCTTTAATATTATACAAGCAAGAAAAAACTATTTTGTGGCTTGCTCTAATCTTTTCATAATTGAGAAAACGAACAAGGCCGATAGTAAACAGCATACGATGAAGATTGACCAAAGCTGCCATAGTTCAATCCTATCCCAGAAGTAGCTGCCAACGAAAAGCAACTTGTTACCAATGGCAGTTGCAAGCAGCCAGCCACCTTGCATAAGGCCTTGGAAGCGTGGAGGAGCAACCTTCGATACGAATGACAAGCCCATTGGGCTAAGGAATAGTTCGGCAATGGTAAGGATAAGGTAGCTGCTGATGAGCCACTGAGGAGACACCCTACCCCACTCGGTTAAGCTCTGGTCGTTTACATCGCTTGGTGATATTAATCCAAATGAACCAAACATTACCACAACGAATCCAATTGCAGCTATAATCATACCGATACCAATCTTACGAGGGGTTGATGGCTCCAAGTTCTTACTACGTAACCAGGCAAAGATACCCATTACAGGGAAGGTGAGAACAACTATGAATAGAGGATTAAACGACTGGAAAATCTCAGGTGCAATTGGGTTCAAAGCCTTGTATCCCGAAACAAAATAGTATGTTAAATACCCAAGAATAAAAAACATGGCAAGCCCAACAACCTTCTCACCCATTTTCTTGCGGGTAAATACTAGTAATAGTCCTGCAAGGGCTCCAACAAATGCTAGAATCGACTCAAGGTTAAAGAATATGAAGTTGATTGGGCCAACCTCCTTCACAGTATAATCCCTTGCAAAGAAAGTTAGAGTCAAACCATTCTGATGGAACGACATCCAGAAGAATATAACTACAACAAAAACAAGAACAAGTGATACTACACGAGGAAGCTCGTCCTTTGTGGAGATTTGGAAAATCATTGCAACGAAACCGAAGAATACACCAACTGCTAAACCTAAAGCAAAATCGTTGAGCAGGAAGTAGAAGATAACAGATGTAACGGCCATCAAACCAAGAGCAACAAGGACATTTATAATGTTTTTAGCATTAAATAACGATTCAGATGGTTTGTTGCTAACAACTTTCTGCTTGTTTGGAAGATGCTTGTTAAAAATTACATATACTAGAAGTGACACAAGCATAGCACCAGCAGCTATACCAAAAGCATAGTTATAACCTTTTGAGAAGGCATTGATATAGCTATTTGCAAATACTGTTAGCTTTTCAACACCAACTATTGCCTCGCCTGATAGTGAAACTTTTGAAGCTAAGGCTTCGAAGTTAGATATTGCACCAGCATCGGTCATTCTTCCATCGAGGAAGGCATGGCACATGGCTGGCAAGCTACCATCATGCTCAAAAAGCTGTGTTCTTAGGAACCAGTTTCTTATACCAGTTGCTACGAAAGGCGCAAAGAATGCTCCAATGTTGATACCCATGTAAAAAATCATGAAGGCTGTATCGCGAACGCTGGAGTACTTTGGATCATCGTACATCTGACCAACAACAGCCTGAAGATTTCCCTTAAACAATCCATTCCCAAACGCTATGACAAATAGCCCGAGCAATGTCATATTCAACGACATACCTGGGAAAGCTATCATACCATAGCCCGCAAACATGATAACTATTCCTGCCAGAATAACTGTCTTGTACTTACTTGTGGCATCAGCAACCAATCCCCCAACAAGAGCCAATGCGTAAATTGCAAAGTAGAACCAGCTATAGTATCCACCTGCATCATTGGCAGATAGACCATACTTCGCCTGTAGGAACAGAACCAGAATGGCCATCATGGTATAGAAGCCAAAACGCTCTCCCATGTTCGAGAAGAACGCAACAAGTAACCCTTTCGGATGCCCTTTTAACATAATTTATTGGTTTTAAGTTAATAAAAAATTTTCAATTTTTCTGTCGGCGGCAAATATAGAAAAAGTTCTTTTCCTTTTACCAAAATAATAAGCAATTACATCATTTTTTTATGCTATGTTTGTAAATATGATTTTTGTTTTAATAACTTAATCTGGAACAAGAGTTAAACATAAATCTTTGATATTAAACCTCTTAATGAACGACAACATACTTCATATCAAAAAACTCTTAAATAGCGGTAAGCTAAGTTCTAATATTTGGAGCATTACAGAGAAGGTTGTTTCTGGAATACGTATTTCGCAAAGCGAAGCCCTTGTGCTATATCAAGAAGCTGAACTTGGATTTCTTGGGTTGCTTGCCAGCATGGTTGCAAACAAAAAGAATGGCGATAACGTTTTCTTTAACAGAAATTTCCATATTGAACCTACCAATATTTGTGTTCATAATTGCACGTTCTGCTCCTATCGTCGTAGTATAGGGAACGAGGGTAGCTGGGAATTGTCTATTGACGATATCAAAAGGATTGCTTCTACCTATAGAAATAGGCATGTTACAGAGGTTCATGTTACTGGAGGTGTTCATCCAAAATGGAATTTAAAACACTATGGTCAAATTATCCAAGCAATTAAGAATGAGCTCCCAGGAATCCATGTAAAAGCATTCTCAGCTATAGAAATTGACTATATCATTAGTAAAGAGAAACTTTCAATTCAAGAGGGCATTCGAAAGCTGAAATCCTACGGTCTCGATTCAATCCCTGGTGGTGGTGCCGAAATAGCCGACCCTGAAGTAAGGGGCGTGCTTTGCGGCGAGAAATCATCGTGGGAAAGGTGGCTCGAAATTCACGAAACCGCTCATAATGAAGGTATTTATTCCAATGCAACCATGCTTTATGGTCACATCGAAAGCTACATCCATCGGGTAAGTCACATGGACCAGCTACGGCAATTGCAAGACAAAACGAAAGGATTTAACTGCTTCATCCCACTTAAGTTCAAGGCAACAAACAACAACCTTGCACATATTGGGGAGGTAAATTCAGTGGAGGACCTTCGCAACTTTGCCATTGCCAGAATCTTTCTCGATAATTTTAATCATATCAAGGCCTATTGGCCCATGCTGGGAAAGCAAACAACACAGCTTGCCTTGGGCTTTGGGGTAAACGACGTGGATGGAACAATTGACGACACCACCAAGATATACAGCATGGCAGGTTCAGAGGACAAGAATCCAACCATGACTGTGGAACAGCTTTGTAAACTCATTCGTGGTGCTGGAAAAACTCCCGTAGAAAGGGATTCGCTTTACCACCCTCTTCGATTTTTCCAGTAAAGAAAAAGCCCCCCATCTCTGGAGGGCCTCTTGTTCAATAATTTCTTCTAGGAAACTATAGCCACATAAAGAACTTTTCGTTGTTCACATACTTATCGATGTTTTTGCCTACCACCCCATCTACAAGTATCATTACCCAGTCAACAAAAGTTACAACACCAAAGATACCACCGCAGGTAAAGGTGTAGAGAGCCCACATGTGCCCTTTTGTTCCTAAGTAATGACGGTGAATACCGAAACCTCCTAAGAACCAGCATAGAATAAATGCAATAATCGCATCTTTTTCTGCCACAACTGTTGTTACTCCGCTATGGTTTGCCATTGCGCTATTTGCCATCAGGTTGGTAAACGACATCTCAGCAGATGCTTCGAATACTTGATCAATTGCAAAGTCATTCACGTAATAGTCGGCACTTGCTGCATTAGCGAACAGCGATACGCTCATTACTAGAGCAAAAACAGCGAAAAACTTTTTCATACTTCAATAAATTTTGGGGTTAATAATGATACGAAATTATTAAAAGTTTTTTGATTTCATAGCATGAAACCTACTTTTTTATGCTATATTTTTTTTAGCAGCCTCGATACTTCCAGTAAGTGAGACTTTTGCTGATTGTTTAGATTTAATGAGTTCAACACTATATTTTGAAACCTTACAATGTCTCTTTCAACTTCGGGGTCGAAAACAACCATACCTTTTAACCTTTCAAGTTCAATTATGGGGTTTTCGGGAAATCTATTGGCTAACCTAGTCACTCTGATATAGGATGCTTTCTTGTCTTTAAGAATCTCATCCTCCACCTTATAGAGTAGATAATTCGATTCATAGAAAAGCATTGCTGATTCTGAACTAGTTAACGATTCAAGAATGCTTAAACCTTTTTGAATATCGGATGATGGAAGAAAAACGAACGCGGGGAAAAATACTGATTTCTCGCTCCTTAAAACACCAACCATATAATTATAGACACCTACTAAAAAATGAAAATCTAAGCAAAAGCTTTCATCTTCCAATATCCTCTTATAATAAGGAAGAACTTTCATTGCTGTGAGCATAGCTGTTGTTTTATTTCCCGCTACTGCATCGGCTCTGAACTTAATAATTCCTGTTGAAACTATTTGAATTAACCTCTTCGAATCGGTTGTTTTCGATGGGTTTTCTGAAAGTAAGCGACTAAAAATATCAGATATTTTCTGATAAGCCTCTTTGGGGGATGAACCGCTTATCATGTTCCACCAAAGGATATTGACTGCAACAAGCGAGTGCTCAACAGAGCTAGGTTTAAAAAAAACCGATGCCAAGCTGTCAGCACGAGGCATATTGAAGCTATAAACTGCCTCAAAACAAGCAGAAATCCTCTCGTCTAAAATCATATTCGAAGGGATTCTATCTGTCTTAGAACTTGACGATAAAGGTATTAGCAGCGCAAATAGAATGCAATATCTCTTTAGTAAAATCATGCCGTAAAAAAGTCATCAAAGGTAGAAAAATATAGAATAAGTGATGGTTTTGCAAAGCATCTTTGGCTTAGAATAAAAAAAGTATAATCTTTGCTAGCCATTAACAAAGAAAAAAGATTAGAGCATGATTCGAATTATTCTTCTGATATTCACGACAATATTTCTAAACTACTTTAATAGTTTCAGTCAAAACGATCTGGTACAGGCAAAACTTATTATAAAGAAAGCACATTCGGGACGAATGTTTACTATTGATGCTGATGTTTACTACTCAATTCCTGAACGAAGAATGGTTTCGGTTTACCAAAACCCTGAGCACTTCATCACTTTCACAAACGAAAAAGGGGAAATGAAGGTTTACTACCCTAAAAAGAATCAGGTTTATCAAGATCAGAGCGAATTCTACTCGGCAAGTACCGATGTTTTCTACTT
Source organism: uncultured Rikenellaceae bacterium (assembly GCA_964481075.1). Classification (GTDB taxonomy): domain Bacteria; phylum Bacteroidota; class Bacteroidia; order Bacteroidales; family Tenuifilaceae; genus MWFE01. The sequence goes on from CAYZSD010000013.1 coordinate 19,507, forward strand.
TTTCTTCACACAGGGTGCTGCCTACGACCTTGGCCTTTCGGCCATGGGCTTTGTTCTTGAAGAGACCAAAATGGAAGATAACCTCACAGTTACGCTTTGGAATGCTCCAACAAAGTTTAAATCGCAAATAACTTCTGCTAAGCTTGTTCTTGAGGATTTTATCCCAATCTACCTGGCATACTACGACCAAAAGAATAACCTCAAATCGAAAACGTATTATAGCAACTACCAAAACCTTGGGAGTGTTGTTGTGCCAACAAGGATAACCGAAATTGCTTATATCTCGCCAACCGATTCTATTGTAAGTCGTAAGGATTACACCAATATTATTCATGGGAAAGACGTAAGCCGAGACTACCTTGACCTTAAAATACCAAGTAATGCTAAGATTATCAAGCAGTAATTCAAGTAGTGTTTAAATTGTTCATGAAAAGAATCTCAATATTTTTCCTCCTTTTAGTCATTGCCCTAAAAAGCATTGGACAGCTAGTTTCAAGTGATAAGGCACTGATTTTGAACCATAGGGGTCAAAAAGAAGTTTTTCAGGAACGGAAGGTTAGGTATGGTTTTGGGAAAGATAAGCTATTGGCTAATATCTTTCTTGCCCCCTTTATGTTTGCCTACCAGAAAACTTTAGCTCCTCAAATATCAGCTTCCTGCCTCTACCATCCCTCTTGTTCCGAGTTCAGTAAAGAGCTTTTTCAAAACTTTGGCATCCTAAAGGCTTTTCTATCAACCACCGACAGGCTAATGCGATGCGATAGAATTTCGGCTACCGATATTCGACACCAACAGGTTGACCCTTCGAGTGGTAAAAAGAACGAGTCCTCCGATTACTACCGATTTCGTTGTCCACATTGTAGTGATGAGGGGCATTAAAAAACAATGAAACCTATTATGGTGCTGAAAAGAATTCTTACAATATGTAGCCTCCTCGCTCTGTTTCTTGTTTCTTCGAAAGGGAAAGCGCAGGATAGTATATCTTCTGAAAATAGCAGTATATTTGCTAAATACTTAATTAATAGCGGTTTATTCAAGGATGTGCTTACTCTTTTCGCCGATGAAAGCTCATGGACAAACGATAATCGTGATGAATTCTACTACTTAAAGGGTTGGGCCTTGTACAACCTAAAACAACTTGATGGCTCAGCTAATTACCTGCTGAAAGTGAGTAAAGAGTCGCCCTATTATCCCAAAAGCATATTCTTTGGCGCATACAATTTAGCACACCTTGGAAAAGCAGGAAAAGCTTTCACCACCTTGGATACCATTGCTTTTAGCGATGAGCTGCTTGCTGAAACGCTGATATTCGAAAAGGCAGGCATCGCCCTTCTTAATCGTGATACTTCTCTTTTTAATCAGCTAGCCCAAACCTTTACTTTTTCAAATTTTAACCTTGAAGAGCAGCAAAAGATTCTTTTGGATATCAACCAGCAGATTAGGGAGTTTAAGCCTAAGTCACCATTCGTGGCAGGACTTCTATCCGCCATTGTACCTGGGCTTGGAAAGGTTTATGCGGGCAAACTGGGTGGAGGGGTCTCAGCTTTCCTGACCGTATCGGTTTTAGGTGCCATAACCTTTGAGAACATTAGAAAAGATGGACTAGACAGCCCTGGAGCGATTATCTCAGGAAGTCTTCTTGCAGCAACATACTCAGCAAATATCTATGGAAGTGTTTACAGTGTTAAAGCGTATAGGGACGAGTTTTGGCAGGCTATGGATTACCGTATCCTGTTTAACATTCACATTCCCCTCCGAAGGATTTTCAACTAGACCAGGAGCACTAAGCTATGCCGACAGCCTATTCGAAGCTGGAAACCTAAAGCTTGCAGCCCTAGAGTATGAGAGGGTCTTCTTTTTCGAGGGGCATCAGCCAACTCGAAATATTGCCTTATTTCAGAAGGCTCAAGTCCTTAAGCATGAAGGTGATTTTGAGGCTGCTTCCTCAACCCTACAAAGAATACCAATTTACATAGCAAACGACTCCCTACGAGCTGAAATCATCTATGAAAAGGCACTGTGCTACTACCTTAGCTTTGAGTATAAGCTTGCTGAATTTGAACTTCTTAGAGCAAGAAACATAAACAAGGGAAGGCTACCTTTACGAGAGCAAATCCTGCTAATCCTCACTCTCAATGAGTTGAATAAGTGGGAGGATGCGAAGTTGGAACTCATACAGCTAACCGATTATGAAGAAATACCGGAAAATATAAGGCAAAACATAACCGAAAGCGCTACCAAACTATATAGCAAAAAAAATATTCCCAAGCTTAAAAATGAGATGTTCCAGTTCTGGATAAGCTTTATCCCGGGAACGGGAATAATGTACGCGGGAAAACCCTTGGAGGGAGCCGTTAATTTTCTTTTGAATGCAACATGCCTTTCATTGGGAGTACTAGGAATTATTAATGGCTACTATATCACAGGATATTTTGGCGGCTCGCTAGTGATGGAAAAGTTCTACTTTGGTGGTAGAAGACGAGGGGAGTATCTTCTTGAAAAGCACAATAAGCAAAAAGCCCAACAGTTCAACGATAGAGCAAAGGAAATGTTACTAGGAATAAAACCCATTGAAGAATAGGAATTTAAGGTTAAAGCCCCGAAGCATCGGGGAAAGGACAAAGGACAAAGTTTACGTAACACAGCCTCAAACTCAAACTCTTAACCGTCTTCGGTCTTCTTCGCACCAATGGAAAGTCTTCGCCTCACCTATACGCAGCCCTATTGATTTCATCAACAGTTTTCAGCAGTATGGGTGGGTTAAGATGCTTTGCCAGAAAGGCATAGATCTTAAGCCGGGTTTCCTTGGCGTGCTTGGTATCCATGCGGTCGAAGGAGTGACCACCGGGAATGTCCTGAAATATCTCATAATCAAACTTCTTGCCTTCTGCTTTTAACGATTTGATAAGATGCTCAACCTCAAGCACGTAAACATCGTCATCGTTGGTATTGGTGTGGATAAGCAGTGGGGTTTTGAGCTTGTGGGCGTTCCATGCAGGGGAGCGGCGACGGTACTCATCGGGGTTCTCGTTGGCAGTTTTGCCAATATGGTAATCGGCGGAGAACAGAGCGCGGTATGCGTTGGTTGAGTAGCCCATTCGAGCTATCAAATCGGAAACAGGGACACCTGCGAAACAACACTTATAGTCATCGGGGTACTCAAAAACATTCATCAAGGATATTAACCCACCATGACTCCATCCAATAATTCCAATCCTATTTTTATCCACAAACTCATAGTTTTCAATCATATAACTGCGGCTGGCATGTGCATCCTGAATTTCGAGCCCACCGTAGTCTATTTGCTCCCAAAGCTTTCTACCATACCCAGTACTTCCCCGATACTCAGGGGCCACAACAATATATCCCTGTGCCATCAGCTCCTTTATGATATGGATGTAATATGTTGAAAAATCGGAATGAACTCCTCCGTGTGGTATCACAATAAGGGGGTACTTCTTCGAATAATCTATCCCCTTGGGAATGAATACGTACGACCAAAACTTAACATGATTGTTTGCCCCTTTTGCAGTTGGGTTCTTAACCACAGCAGGAGGAGGACCATACATATAGACTTTATCAACAAAAGCCACATTACTAAGACGATACATCCAAAGAATGTCATCTACAGCCTTTTGAAGTTCGTCAATTCTATGGTTCAGATTGGTATCGTTCTCCCTAAGGGTTGACAATTCCTTTGCAATGCTTTCTATACTCTGACAGTAAGCAAAATAGGGAAAAAAAAGTAAAAAAATAAATGCAAATCTAGTCATGGTTATATCATTTAAATAGCTTGTATCGTTTTGGTATTGAAAAAAGGTATAATTTAACCCCCTAAAAATACTTAATAAATGTTTATGCACAAATTCTTTTAGATAGCATCATTTAGCAAAAATCATCTTATTGTTTACCTTTGCACTTTAAGAAAAAAATATTTTATGTCAAATTACATGAGCAAGTACTTATTATTCACAATCTTAACCTTTGTTGTTTTTATTTCCAAATCGCAAGATGAAGGAGAATCCATTCGGGTTAAGCTATCTACCGATAAGGTTAAAATTGAAGGTAAATACTACTATATTCATATCGTTCGAAAAGGGGAAACTCTCTACTCAATAAGTCAAGCATACAATGTTAGCCAGATTGAGATAGCCATGGAGAACCCTGATATATACCTTGGCCTTCAACCCGACCAAGCCCTTAAGATACCTATCCGTGAGATTCCAAAAGGTAAATCGGATCAAGAGAAAGACGATGACTTTGTTTATCACATTGTGAGAAAGAGGGAAACCCTATTTGGTTTAGCTCGCCAATACGGTGTTTCTATGCAGGATATAATTGATGCAAACCCCGAGGTTGAGGAGGGTCTAAAGGTTAGCCAAACAATTATTATTCCTAAGAAACACCTCGATACTCTTGGTGATGCCAGTCCCCAGGAATCAGAACGATTCATTTACCACGAAGTTCAACCCCGTGAAGGTTTTTTTGCCATATCGCAAAAGTATGGTGTAAGCCAGGAGGTTATCAAACGATTCAACTACGATCTTGTGAAAGATGGAATAAAGCTTGGAACTGTGCTAAAAATACCCCGTAGCCCTTCTGATACAGTGTATTCTGATCAGCCTTTGCATGCTCAGTATAAACAAGAAACTGAAATACAAACACATACAACACCATCAACTCCCACTAGATTTATTTGCGATACATTCACCTATAATCCACAAAAAAATGTATTTAACGTTGCCCTTCTTCTCCCATTCTATCAAGACGATGTAAGAGAACAGATAACCGATATTGAAGGCGAAACGCAAACTTCTCCTCAAGATGCAGAGCAAAACACTATATCTGCTGGAACAGCACTATTTCTCGATTTCTACCAGGGAGCCCTTCTTGCAATTGATTCCCTTAAGAAAGAGGGTTTCTCGGTTAATCTTCACGTATTTAATTCCGACAAGAAGGAGAAAACAATCAGGCCTCTTTTGAATGAGAAAGGGATAAAGGATGCTCACCTTATCATTGGACCAATTTATCCCGAAGCACAAAAATCAATTGCTGAATTTGCCCTTGAAAATAGGATACCATTGGTTTCACCCTTCTCCCAGAACAGCTACCAGCTCGAAACAAATCCCTACTTCTTGCAGGTAACCCCATCGTTTAGTACTCAGCTTGAAGAGTTTTCGAAAAGTATAGAATTATGCACCGGATATAACATTGTTCTTTTACACGAAGAGGATAGCACAAATATCAACCTTATTAAGAATTATAAGGAGATGTTGAGGGCAAAGATTTCTGACTGTAGAAACCCAAATATGATTCATTTCAAAGAAGTTTCCTATAAACCTGGCAGCCCTGCTGCTACCGTTCAAGAAAAGATTAGCCACAGCCTTGTTTTGGATCGTGAAAACCTTATCCTTGTCCCGTCCAACAATGAAGCTTTTGTCTCAGACCTACTTGGAAGCCTGCATGCACTACATACTATCCATAAGTATCCCATAAGTATTTACGGTTTTCCAAGGTGGCAAAGGTTTAGGAACGTTCAGCTCGATTATTACTACCAGTTGCAGCTACATCTTTTCGCCCCTTTCTTTGTGGATTATACTGATAGCAGCGTTAAAAACTTTATTGAGAAGTACCGCGAAACCTTTAGAGCAGAACCAAACAGCTACGCTTTTCAAGGCTATGATGTTATGTTCTACTTTCTGAATGCTTTAAAGAAATATGGCGAAGAATTCCTTTACTGTTTACCCCAACACAGAATGAACCTGCTGCGCTCAAGCTATCACTTTGAAAGAAACAACCAAAAGGGAGGACTAGAAAACAGGACTATTTACAACCTTCGATACAGTAAAAACTTTGAAATTTCGCGTGATAGGTCAAATACGATAAAATAGTAGGTTTTGCGGAATGGTATGTTCTTTTAAACCACACTTCAACCAACAACTCATTCCCCTTAAAGATGTTCCAGCAAGATTTTGATTCCTATACCTATTAGGATTAGCCCACCAACTATTTCCATTCTTTTTCCAAAAGCTCCACCAACCTTTTTTCCAAATAGCATACCTAACATTGCTACTATATAGGTGGTTGCGCCAATAATAATAACCGAAAGGGTAATGTTTATATCAATGAAAGCAAAGCTTACCCCAACAATCAACGAATCGATGCTTGTCGAAAGTGCCATGGCTATCAGAACGGTTGGGTTGAAAGGATTCATTTCCTTTCGATTCTCCTCTGGCTTTAAGCTCTCAATAATCATTTTCAAGCCTATAAGGCTAAGAAGGCCAAACGCTAGCCAGTGATCGAATTCGCAAATTTTATCGGCTATCTGACTGCCTAAAAACCACCCAAGAAGAGGCATAAGCAATTGAAAAACAGCCAATACAATGGCTATCTTTGTAGCCTGAAAGAAGTTTATTCGATTCGCAACCAGACCTGCTGTTATTGATACTGCAAAAGTATCGAAACACAACCCAATAGCAATAAGCAGAATAGATAGTAAACCCATTTTTGAAGCACTTGAAAGAGCTGCAAAAGTAAGAATTTGTATTAATGATTTTTCTTACATGTATCTGAGGTGAAAAAAAAATGTTGTAGTTTTAAGTGCTTAAAAATACTCTTCAACACATTAACCATGAAAAAATTAAATGAAAAGCTTTCACTCAGAGCAGGATGGCTTTCAATCTTTGCTAACCTGGTGCTATTCATCATCAAGTTCTGGGCGGGTATTGTAAGTGGTTCAGTTGCAATTATTGCCGACTCATGGCATACCCTGAGCGATTCGTTAAGCTCTGTTTTTGTGCTTTTTGGTGTTTGGCTCTCTCGAAAGCCAGCCGATAAGGAGCACCCTTTTGGGCATGGTAGGTACGAACTGATTGCAACGATCCTGATAGGCTGCCTTCTTGCAATGGTTTCCTATAGCTTTCTCATGGAATCGATCGAACGGCTTAAAAATCAGGAATCGGCTAACTATGGAATCATTGCGTTGGTGGTGACTATCCTTTCGGTAGTTGCAAAGGAAGGTTTAGCCCAATACGCATTCTACATTGCCCGAAAAACAAAATCGAGCAGCGTTCACGCCGATGGCTGGCATCATCGTAGCGATGCCCTATCTTCGGTTATTATCCTTGTCGGTATCTTCCTGGGTCGTTTCTACTGGTGGATTGATGGAGTTCTTGGTATTATTGTTGCTATCTTAATCCTCTACACCGCAGTGATGATTATTAAAAATTCCTCACATACAATTTTGGGAGAAAAACCAACCCCTGAACTTAAAAAAACAATCAACGATTTATGCCACGAAGCTGCAAGTATCAACGTGTATGCTCATCACCTTCACATCCATAACTACATAAATCACAAAGAGTTAACTTTTCATATTTACCTTCCTGACTCAATGTCAATTTCTGAAGCACACGATATTACTACGGATATTGAGCAAAAAATTGAAACAACACTTGAAATTGATGCAACAATCCACGTTGAACCAATAAGCCTTATACCCATTGATAATGATAAAAATGTTTAATCTGCATGACATGGTTTATCGTTTTTGTATTATTTGTTCTTGTTTTAAGAACATTAATCCTAGTAATGTACTATGGAAGAGGGGTTATCTTTCCTAACTTCGAGGAGGTTGATAGGCGTTTTGGATCCACGGGAAGGCCTTCGTGGAATTCGTTGTTTGGAAAGATTTTCTACTACTTGGTGCTAACCTTTTTTGCTGGGCTAGTCTATTTTGTGGTGAGTTCAATCTGAATCTTTTTCTTGGTCTCCACAATAGCAATCTCCTCGTCCGACAGCTCGAATAACCGATAGACTATCCTATCAATCTGGTTTTCAAGATCAGATGTGTCGATTGGTGAGTCGGAGTTCTTCTTTTCTAGTATTTCATTCACCAGTTGGGTTATCTGCCTTGTACTCGATTTATCAACCTTGGGTATGGGTGTAGTTTCCACGTAGGCTTTCGATAGCGAGAAGTATCCGCCTCGCACCTTGGATACGATTGAATCGAGGTAGAACCTCACGGTGCTGGAGTTCATAATCCCAAGCAGAACGAGATTGCTCGTGGGCATCATAAAGGTTGTTTTATTGAGGTAGATACCTTTGTCAATAATTGTAAATTGATTTTCATTTGATGTTTCGGCCCAAACAATTTTATCTGTTTCAAATTCTTTATAGTAATCACATGGCCTTAGCTCCCACCAGAATTGACCCATATCAGTCCTTGCTCTTGCTTTATTATCATACTGTTCAAGATGCTTACATATTGCAGGGAATTTCATTTTCAGCCTATTCCAAGAAGTTGCCTCAGAAGTTTCTCCAAACCACTTTTTTGTATCACCACTCTTAATCAGTATCAGGTAGCGCCCATGTCTTGGTTTCCTATACCTTTTAATATCCCTCCCATCGAGGAAGGGTTTGATTATCTCTTCACTCCTTGGGTCTTCGGCAATTAGCTCGTCCCTTTTAGCTGCATTGATTATGAAGGCTTCGTTTAAACCCGTTAGAATACCTCGATAGATTTTCCCTTTAACATATTCACCCAAAGGCACACCGTTGCTCCTTAGCTTCTTTATTAGCTGCTGAGTTCTTGTGTCAGCCATAGTCCACCCATCGTCATTCAGCTCTGCCAGCAAAACCTCAACCTTTAGGTTCAACAGGTGCTGGTCCATATCTGGAGCGAAATCGAGGGTGTCAACCTTAACCGCTTTGAACGAGGCATTTGGGGTTGCCTTTGTTCCAAATAGGATGCAAGGATAGGTTGTTGCCTCGTCGAAAACAGGTAGATCGCCAAAGTCAACTATTGAGTTTATCCGGTAGCTCTTAAGGAATTTCCTAATCGCCTTTCCGTACCCTGCCCGCATCCACTTATTTGGGGTAATGAAAATAAAGTCCCCATTGGGTTTTAGGTTTCTAATTCCCAACTCAATGAAATACACATAAATATCGGCCGTACCTGCAAACACCTCGAAGTGATTCTGAAGGTGTGGTTTCAATTCCCTAAGATGCTCCTGGCGGATATAAGGAGGATTGCCCATAACCAAATCAAAACCTGTGAAATCGCCGTTCTCGTTCATCACCTCTGGAAACTCAAATCGCCACTCGAAGGCATTGTTTAGCTCGTAATACGTTTTCTCGGCATTCAACTCTGCAAGTATCATATTGATTTCATCAACCAGCCGTTGCTTCTCCCTCTCTCTTGCCTCCAGGTTACCTCCGTAATCGTTATCTGGTTCGTTTAAAAACAGCCCGTTTTCTGGGAATTTGTAATCGTACTCACGCTTCAGCTTATAAAACTTCTGAAGTTTCTGATTCCTCTGCTGAATGGTTTGGATGTAGCTTTCTTTTATACCCTTGATAAATTTCTCGATTTCGTGTTTTGCATGCTTATCGGTGCTCTTCTTGTATGCTGCAACAGCATTTTGATATGAGAAGATGTTCCACTTTGCGCTTCGGGCAATCTGTCGGAGGTCAGCATCAATGGCGAACCGGCTCACCAGCGAATTGCCACATTTGATATTAATATCAATGTTGGGGAGCGTTTCTAGCTCTGTTTCATTCTTATAGTAGGCGTTCTTGAGTAATTCAATCCATAAACGCAGGCGACAGATTTTCACTGAATTGGGATTTATGTCAACGCCAAAAAGGCAGTTCTCAATGATAGTCTGCTTCTCGTGGAATAGGGCTTCCTGAACCCTTTGACTTTCCTTGCTTTTTGGGTTATACTCAAAGATTTGGTCATTCTCGTCAGTAACAATCAGCTCGTCGTTAACCACTTCAATGCTATACTCTTTGAGCCGTCTCCCGACTCTATCCTGAAGTATTCTAAGGTCGTTTTTAACAGCAATTATCTCATTCAGAGCCGAAACCAGAAAGTGACCTGAGCCTACTGCTGGGTCACAAATCTTTAGGCTGTTCACAATGCTATTGGCCTCATTTCGGTCTTCAATCTTGTCGTAAAGCTGGTCAAGACTGGTGCAATCCCAACCCTTTACCTCGTTGAATTTTTTCACAATGGCTCTTCTGATTGTCTCCCTGCACATGTACATTGTGATGAAACCCGGTGTGAAAAATGAGCCATCCTTGTAACCGTTTATCTTCTCGAAGATTAGCCCAAGAACCGAAGCGTTGATAAGCGTTTTATTATCTTCCTGAATTTCCTCAGAACCCTCACTGGCAAAATCGTAAGCTTCTAAGAACTCGAATAGGTACTCAAGAGTAGGTAAAGATCCTGCTTTTCTTTTGCCAAGATTGTCTTTGAGAACGGTACTGCTATACAATGGAAGCTGCTTGTCATCATTAAGATTGCTAACAAAAAGAGTAGCATGCTCAAGTTCAGTTGGTTCAAAAAGGGAACTGTTCAGGTACGGGATTTTTTCAGAGGAACTCCTAATATCACTGCTTCGTTCTTCGGGTTTCTTGGCTAAAACCTGGAAAAACAGACCATTAAGGTCATCAAAACTCTTAATTGTTTTGAGGTTTAAGAAGCTATATGCTTTATCCCCTTTTTGGTGGCTTATCAGTTGAGCCTCCAATAGCTTTAAAAACAGGATTCGATTTACCCAGGTTATGCTTAGTTCAAGTGAAACATTGAAAAGCCTTTCATTGAAATTGCTCCCAAAAAGTTCAGGTTTATCGAGCCGAGCAATCTTATCAAGGCTTTCAAGCTGAACAATCACATTCTCAATGATTGCCCCAGGATATCGCTGCCCCTCCTTTTTCCTTTCAATGATTTTCTTACCCCCATCATCGACTTCAATTAATCCAACTACATGTAGCAGTTCATTATAGAACTGTTTATCAAGCGTGTTGCTGTCGTTTGCGAATGGAAGTTTCAACAGATGATGTGGCGATAGCAGCTTAAAAAGAACAATCAGCTTGTTGTCGTCATCTTTGTCCTTATTCCTTAAGGGTTTTTCGTAGTTACGTATGTCGAAATGGGTGAATTCTAACTCGTGCTCCAGCTCTGCTATGTAGGGTTCGGCTATCTCCCCATAGAAAAAATCGGTGGTTTTCGATGCCAACCTCCCATCCTCAAAATCGCTGAAAAGTTTTATAAATCTCTTGTTTTGAACGAAATGCTTATCAAATATTGTTGCATCGAAAATGAACCATTCATAAATATTTGTGGCAATTAAGTATTTAATTTCCAGGTTTTTATTTGTATATCTTTCTCTTAAATAGTATAAAACCAATTCGTGAAGTGCCTTCACATTGATTCTATCTAACGATAGCATCTCAAGCTTGTTGGAAGGCTTCTTGGTCTCGATGATAACACCCACTGAGCTACTAGCAGAAGTACCATTATGAATAACGAGATCGGTGTGCCCTTTAGTATTGATATAGTGATTGGGTTCGTAGTATGTCCCTTTCAAAAAGTCGATAATAGTATTCTTATGAAATTCCTCCGATTCCTTTTCGTTGATTCTATTAAGTAATTGAATGATGTTTTTCTTGAAAATATCAATTTCAAGACGATTAGGCTTTAACTTATGGAATGCCTTGTTGAGGGCTTGCCTAGGTTTCAAATGCTTAATCTCCATGAAGCTAATTCCGTTTTCAGTTTGTTAAAGTTTAGTAACAAAATCTATTTCTAAATTATTGTAAAATTAAAATTTATATGATTATAACCTCACTGTGTTATTAAACATCATTCATTTTTTTAAACTTAAAATAAACAAAAAGATTCACTTTCATATATTATAATACTGTTAATCAATACAAAGTAAAAACTAACATCTTCAATTAAAACAAACAACCAATATGCAAATCGTTACATATTGATAATTATCATGTTACACCTTTCAGTTTTATTTGTATTTTAGCTCGCAAAATAAAATGAATTACTAACCAAAAAATACCTTTTTATGAACGTGAAGGAGATGTTTGCCAAGGCAAAGAGGCTCAATGGCTGGCAATACAGCAAAAAGGAGCTATATCGGGGTTATACCGATAAGATTCTATACATCAACGTTGGTGAAAATGCGATAAAAGAGAAGGATGTTCCCACCGAGATGAAAGAGAAATTCATTGGTGGGAAAGGATATGGCCTTCGTTTGCTTTGGGATGCAACTACTCCAACTACAAAATGGAACGACCCAGAGAATGAGGTAATAATCAGTTCAGGGCCTATTGGAGGTATCACACAGTACTCTGGTACAGGTAAATCTTTACTGGTAAGCCTTTCCCCACAAACCGATTCGGTTATGGACTCCAACGTAGGGGGCTTCTTCGGTCCATTCCTAAAGTTTTCGGGATTCGATGCCCTTGAAATCCAAGGAAAAGCAGAAAAAGAGGTTATCATCTATATCGATGGTAAAAAAGGTATCGTTGATATTTACGAAGATCCAGGTTTATCTGTTGATTCACACATCCTAGCCGAGGAACTATCGGAGATATTTGCTGAAGATGAGAAGGACTACAAGAATATTGGCATAGTATCGATGGGTGCTGCTGCCAAGAATTCTCTTATCGGAATGGTAAACTTCACCTTTTACGATGTAAAACGAAAGAAGATTAGGCTAAAACAAGCCGGCCGTGGTGGTATAGGTACCGTAATGTGTGACAAGAAGATTAAGGCTATCGTAGCAAAAATTGATGGCGTTAAGGGTAACCTGAACAATGTTGCCGACCTTGAAGCAATAACCGAAAGAGGTCGTAGGTATCAACAAGAAATTCGTGAACTCGACGACCATCAGTGCCAAATGCGTAAGAAGGGTACTGCAAATATTGCCAATGTTATGAACGACTACGATCTACTTCCAACCCACAACTTCAAGTTTGGGAGTTCAGTTGATGGACAAAAGATACACAGTAACATATTTAGGGATAATTACTTCACCCAAAACGTACCCGATGGCTGCTGGATTGGTTGCGCTATGAGCTGTGCAAAAGGAGTTGATGATTTTGTGCTAAAAACTGGCCCCTACAAGGGCCAAAAGGTAATTGTTGATGGCCCAGAATACGAAACCATTGCTGGTCTAGGTTCAAATCTTGGTATTTTTGACCCAGAAGCAATCATTGAAGCTAACTTCTACTGCGACACCTATGGCATTTGCACAATCACTTGGGGAACCTGTATGGCTTTTGTTATGGAATGCTACGAGAATGGCATCCTTAACCTTGAACGTACTGGAGGACTTGATCTTAACTTCGGACAGTTCGAAAACATGATGGAAGTAATGCACCAGTTAGCTCGTGGCGAAGGCTTTGGAATGATTGTTGGCCAAGGTGTTCGCAAGATGAAGGAGTACTTCGTAAAGAACTTCGGTGCTAATCCAAAATTCTTACAAGATATTGGAATGGAGAACAAAGGTCTTGAGTACTCACAGTATGTTTCGAAGGAATCGCTTGCTCAACAAGGTGGTTACGCCATGACCAACAAGGGTCCACAGCATGACGAGGCTTGGCTAATCTTTATGGATATGGTGAACAACCAGATTCCTACCTTCGAGGACAAAGCAGAAGCTCTCCACTACTTCCCCATGTTCCGCACATGGTTTGGTCTTCAAGGTCTCTGCAAGCTTCCCTGGAACGACGTGGTTCCCAAAGGTAATGCTGATACCGATGAACCTCATAAAATTCCCGAGCACGTTGACAACTACGTAACCATTTACAATGGCGTTACAGGTGGTAATATCGACAAGCATGAGCTTATCCGCCAAAGTGAAAGAGTTTACAACTTCCAGCGAATTTTCAACATACGACGTGGTTTCGGACTTCGTAAGCACGATGCACAACCATATCGCGCAGCTGGTCCCGTTACCCGCGAGGAGTACGAGAGCCGTCAGGAGCGTTACGACAAGCAGTTGAAGGAAATCCTGAGCCTCGATCCAACAACCATGAGTACCGACGAGAAAATTGCTGCCCTTAGAAAATACCGTGAAAACCGTTACGAGCAGCTACTCGATGCAGTTTACAAGCGTAGGGGTTGGAATAACAACGGAGTTCCTACAATTGACCACCTTAAAAACATCAAGATGGATCTTCCAGAACTAATTGAAGTGATTAAACCCCTTCAATAGATTCTATCTTCTATAAAACATGAGGCTGTCTAAAAAGTCGAGTTGCTTTAAAAAAATACACCAAGACATTAAAACACAAATTTTGACAGCCTCATGTTTTTTGAAAAGTATTATTCCTGTTTTAATTCAACCGATTTCTTTTGTTAAAGTTTGGGTATAGTTCATCTCTAACCCAAGTGAAATCTGGTGCAATCGCTAGAATCTGTTTGTAAGTACTCCGAGCTTCATAGTACATACCTGCCTTCTCGTAAGCCAAAGCAAGCTGTGCCATTACATTTAAGTAGAGCCAGTTCTTAGGGGGTTTCCCTCCGTTCATCGATTCAATTATGCTTACAGCTTCGCTATAGTATTTAGTTGCAGTTCTAGGATTTCCACCAAATAACGAGGGTGCGTAATGAGAAATATTTCCCTTCTCAATGAGCGCCTGAACCGATTTGGATTCAAGTTGTAAAGCTTCATCAACCAAACCAATACTTCTTGGACCAAGAATAGGTGCCTTATAAGGACTTAATGCAATGTTAAACGCTGTAAATGAAGCTTTCAAAGCAATGGCATCAGCGTCTCGGGGCTTGCTTCTTAGGAAAAGTTCGATATTCTCCTCAGCATTTCTTAGGTATCCACGAGCACTCCTACTTTCTCCTTTTCCAATCAGATAACCAATGTAACCATACTGAACTTGTGCTATTAGAAACAAATGTTTTTCACTTGGTTTTCTATGGTAGTCTGCTTTTAAGTCGTCTATTACTTCAACCCATTCTTCCATGTTTCCTTTCATATAGCTATAGTATAACCTCTGATGGGTATTGAGGTAACTCTCATCTGCATAGGTAAAACTGTAGCAGAACAATACTGTTATCAACAGCAAGATGTTTTTTCGAATGTTCATTTACCAACTCCTCTTCTCTAATATTGTAAACTACGTCCTTTCCAAACTAGTGAACCAGAAATTCTGACTCTAATAGCATTTATCACTAAATGAATAAATGCCATTTGTTGTACTGGCCATAGCAAAACATTAAACAAGACAGATTGTTCAGATAGAATTGATACTAAAATTCGAGAGGTAATAAGAAATAGGAAAAAAAGCAGACAATGAATTGTTGAAAGGGTTGTTATCACAATAAATGGTGCAATGGTGCCTAGCAAAGCAAAAAGTATGGTAAGACAGGGACTCCCTCCAAAAAATGCAAAAACATTCTTCGAAAACCCATTTATTGAAGCAGAATAACTACTGTACATTCTACATGAAATATCCTTTGAACCAAGCAAGGTTGCCACTTTACGGTTTGTTTTTTTGACCAGTCGGCTGATATCAACATCTTCAACTGGAGAAGACTTCACTTGTAGATGCCACTGGTACGTGTGGTAATCGTGTGCGTTAAACATCATCATTTGTCCATTGGCTGCTGATAGCGAAGAGCGTTTACTCCAGCTCACTAATCGAAGGAATAGTAGGTTCAAGAGTATCCAATTCATTGATGGAACAACTAGCTTTTCACCAACAGAAACCAAAATCTGTCGCGGGAAAATACTCAGAAGAGTTAACTTGTGTTTTTGGAAATAGGCCAAAGCATTCTCAACGAAGCTTGGCGAAACTATTACATCAGCATCGAGGTATATCAAAAAAACACCTTTGGCTTCCTTGCTCAACTGGTAACACGCATAGTTCTTACCTAACCAACCTCTAGGTAAATCCCCGCCTTCAACCAAACGAACACGGCTGTCAATTTCTGAGAATTTCTTTACAACCGAAGCCGTTTCATCTGATGACATATCGTTATAAACAACAATTTCGATTAATGAATATGTCTGTTTGCTTATTAGTGAAAGCACATTTATTATATTATGCTGTTCATTTCTAGCAGGTATAAGAATTGAAACAAGGAAATTTTCGTTAACTTTCTCAGTAAGAAGTTTAGGCTTAGTAATAAAATTGAGAATAACAATAATAAAACGCGTTAAAAAAAATACAAGGATAAAGAAGGTAAGAAATTGTAGAAAGCTCATGTTGTGTATATATTATCCTGTAGTAGTATTGACTGCTTTAGAAACAGATTGTATTCTTCCTCAATCAATTTAATGCTCATCTCTCCAATGTATTCTTTAAGGTGAAAAGTAACAGTTGGTTTTCGATGTGCATAGTAATCGGTTAGACAAACCACAAAGAGGAGGCACGTATTTTCACTCTTTTTCATAATTCTCTCTATCCCTTTTTCAAAAACAATGTTCCAGTGATGTTGGCTTCCAAGTTTCCCTTGTGGAAAAACAACCACCACATTTCCATGATTTTCAAGTATTTTTGATGTAAACTCGATACTTTGAAGGATTTCCTTGCTGTTTTTTCTGATAGAATACGCCCCTACCCTACTAAAGAATTTACGCTTGCTTAGCTCCTTCTCCAACATCAGTAAATGAAATTTCTTCTTTAGCAGATTTTTGTTTATAAACCATGTAAAAAAACCATCCCACCAGCTGAAATGATTCTGAATTAGCAGGATGGACCGATTATCGGGAATGAAACTACTATTAACTACCATTCTATGAAAGTCGCTCCAAAACATAAGGTTGAGAAAGAATTTCAATAGATATTCGTGAAAACAATTATGTTTAGGTTTAATCATCCTTTACAGTTTCTGTTTGGAGAGCAACAAATCTAACAAATACATGTCAATAAACTGTAATGTTCGAATTGATATTTTTTATCACTACTGTCCGACTAAGTAATTTTTATGATGATAATCATGTAATAGATT
>CAYZSD010000014.1:0-36197 GCA_964481075.1 uncultured Rikenellaceae bacterium
AAAGCTTCGTAAGGGGTATCAAATGGGTTGAAGTACTTATGAACATCGCCATCGCTGAACCACTTGGTACACATATAGTAAAAATTGTCGCTAGCCTGTAAATATCTCCAGTCGCGTTGTATGCTTTGGTCGTCTATCTGACTAACCTTATCTAAGATGCTGTAAAGGTTTTCGAATGCTTCATCCTGCATCTCGTTGCCTAACCATGCCGTAAGATCACGTTCTTCATCGGCCCAACTAATTGGGAATGGGACATGAAGAGGTGCAATTGGTTGATGCTTTTTGGCTGCTTCGGCAGGGGTCAAGAATTCGTATTTTGAGTTAGAAAATACTTTCCCTGGTAATGCTCTGAGGAACTCGAAGATTCCCGTTTCAGCCCACTGGTGTTCTCCAAAGGTTTCGTAATCGATAAATAGATTTACAATCTCCTCTTTAGAATCGATACTGTTCAACCAGCCAACAAATTTTTCGGCAGTTAGTGGCCAGCCGTCCCACGCTTGATTTGAGAAACGGAAAGCAATATCGTCGCTTAGCTGGAAGTTTTTGAGAAGAAGCTTTAGCTTTGGATTAATTGCATTGGTATAAAGGAAGTTGGAACTTTTCCAGCCTAAAACATGCTTCGCACCCTCGGTAAGCATTGCTTTATATCCCATTTCTGCAACCATTGCTCCGATCTCGTCGGAATAGATAAGCTCAGTATTACGAAATGTGGTTGGCTTTTGGCCAAAAAGTTCCTCGATTCGCTTGGCGTGTGCATTAACCTGATTTTCAAACTCATTTTTATTCGTTAGTGCAACCAAGGAATGTGAATAGGTTTCGGCTAAGAACTCCACACAACCTGTTTCAGCAAGCCTTCGGAATGAATCGAGGACATCGGGGGCATACATCTCAAACTGATCGAGGGCTGTTCCTGAAATTGAATAAGCAATTTTAAAGCGACTGCCAAACTCATTGATAAGCGAAAGCATTATATGGTTTGCGGGTAAGTAGCATTTATTGGCCACCTTGCGCATGATTGAACGATTTGAGTACTCATCGAAATAGTTATGGTACTGTCCAATATCGAAAAAGCGGTAACGTCGCAGCCTGAAGGGCTGATGAACCTGGAAGTAAAAGCAAATAGTTTTCATTATCGGATAGGTTAGTATTTTACTTTATTTTGAATTATTTCTAGAACCCTCTAAGCACAGATTCGTAAACTTTTTTCACTTCAAGAGCAGCATTCTCCCATTTCAAGCTATCCACTTCTTCCTGTCCATACTGTTTGAAGTACTTTGAAAGTGCATCGTAGTTCAATAAACCATAGATACAGTCGGCCATAGCATCGATGTCCCAAAAATCGACCTTAAGTGCATACCGAAGCACTTCGGCAACACCAGACTGTTTAGAAATTATAACTGGAACATTGCTCTTCATAGCTTCCAAGGGGCTGATACCAAAGGGTTCTGATACCGAGGGCATAACGTAAACATCGCTCATTGCAAACATATTGTTTACCTCTGCTCCTTTAAGAAAGCCTGTGAAGTGAAACTTGTTGGTGATTCCAAGCTCAGCGGCTCTTCGAATCATACGATTTAGCATGTCACCGCTTCCGGCCATAACGAATCGAACGTTGGGGTAACGCTTAATAACCTTACTGGCAGCCTCGACGAAGTACTCTGGCCCTTTTTGATAGGTAATTCGACCAAGAAAGGTAACTACTTTCTCCGGAACATGCTTGGTTACCCCAGCACATGGGTCGTTGCCCGAAAAATCGACAGCATTGTGTACAGTAACCACCTTTTCCTCAGGAATATCATAGCGAGTAATAACAGTATTTCTTGTGAGGTGGCTTACAGCAATAACCTTATCGGCCATGTGCATTCCCTGCCTCTCAATTCTATAAACCTCTTGATTTACGTTTTCACCACTCCTGTCGAATTCCGTTGCGTGCATGTGAACGACCAAGGGTTTCCCTGAGATAACTTTTGCAGCAACCCCAGCAAGGTAGGTTAGCCAATCGTGTGCATGAATAATGTCGAACTTTTCTTTTGCGGCAATACTTGCGGCAATCATTGCGTAGCGTGACACCTCCTTCATAAGGTCCTTGCCATACTTTCCAGAGAACTTGAACTTTCCCAAAGATTTCGTTTCAGTTTGAAGAGTTGCATCGAGTTGAGACTCATTCATTAATTGTTCGTACTCTTCTGGTCCTATGTATGGGACAAGGCTTGAACCTACTTCAAGGTAACTTAACATTTTCCAAAACTCGTCCAGGTCAACAGTGGTTTGACTAACCTCAACGTCCTCTGCTGGAACAAGACGAACCGATGATTGATCCTCGTCGCCATGTGCCTTAGGTACTACAAAAGCCATTTGTACTCCATGCTTTGCAAGCCCCCTTGTGAGACCAAAGCAAGCAGTGCCAAGTCCACCCGAGATGTGCGGAGGAAACTCCCATCCAAACATTAGTACTCTCATGCCAAAAAATTAGGTGTTAAAAGACATTATATATTCTGTTCGTATAATCTTTTCAAACGCAGAATTTCAGCTACACTCCAAGCTTGAGAAATGCAACCTCTTGGGTTTTGAGGTGGATCCCCATCGAATATTTCAGCTATTGAGCAGATACCGTACTTACACATATCTTCGCGCATAGAATCGAGGATAGTTTTAGCAATTGAGTTTGCTGTCTTCCCATGAATCTTATAGTAGGCCTCAACAAAATGACCTAGTAACCAAGGCCATGCTGTTCCTTGATGGTAAGCCGAATCTCTGGAAGCCGAATTACCCTCGTAGTGTCCCTGATAGAGGGGATTCTTCGGTGCAAGTGAACGTAATCCTTTTGGGGTAAACAACTCTCTATGAATAACTTCAATAACACCCCGTTTCATATCATCGGTGATGGGACTGTAAGGAAGTGAAGCAGCAAAGATTTGGTTTGGTCGAACAAATACGTTTTGTCCCTCATCATCAACATAGTCGGCGAGGTATTGCTTCTTATCAAACCAGAAAATCTTGCAGAATGATTCTGCAACCATCTCTGCAATGGGAGTCCATTCGTTAACAAACTTTGTATCCTTGTTTTCAGATGCTAGTTCTATTGCAAACATTATTGCATTATACCACAATGCGTTCACTTCAACAGGGTAACCAATTCGTGGAGTAACGGCTCTTCCGTCCACAATGGCATCCATCCAAGTAACAGCAACCCCTTTCTCTCCGGCCCATATTAGGCCATTTTCATGCATTTTAATGTTGAAGGGAAGGTGTCCATTCTTGTATGCTTCGAGGATTGTTTTCAGTTTTTTTCCGTACGACTTCCACACCTCGGTTTTATCCTTTGTATAAGAAGCAAGCATCTGAATTGTCCAGAAATACCATAGAGGTGCATCAACCGAGTTAAATCCTGTTGATGATGTACTGCCTGTGTTGGGAAATAGACCTCCCTTCAGCTCTGAAGAGATTGTGTCGAGAATATCCTTGCATGTTTTTGGATCATCGACAGCCAGAGTTAATCCAGGAAGGGAGATAAATGTATCGCGCCCCCACCTACCAAACCAGGGAAAACCAGCAATCACTTCTGTTTTCTTTCCTTTCTTAACAATAAATTGGTGGGCGGCATTACGAAGGCAGTTTTCGAAGTTGTCTTTTTTGGGTCTTCGCAGTATTTCGGTATTAAATTTTCTAGTAAGATTTGATGTTACCTGCTCGCTAGTTGCGGCCGAGAAAATCACGCTTTCACCCTTCTTAATTGGTACTTCGAAGAATCCAGGGACAAAGAGGTCTTCATGTCCTTCGTAACCCCTTCTAATTTCCTCCATGTACTCAATGTTATAGTACCAATCGGGAGCAGGGACAAATTCGTTTACCTTGTTAAGCTGAAGGTGAAGGTAAGGGAAACCTTGATAAAGCTTATATTTTACACCATTCTGCACCTCACGGTATTGCTTATTGGCAAAAAGGTTCGATTTGGAGAGCTTATGAACGCTCCTGAAAGCAAGGAATGGCTTCATTCTTAGCCTTGTAGGACTATGTGCATCGCGGAGTGTGTATCGAATCATAAACTGCTCCTCGTTATGCACAAACAGCAACTCCTTTTCAAGAATAACTCCTCCAACCCTATACACAACTTTTGGTGTTGGCTCATACTCAAAGTCGATGATGTACTTATGACCACGAGGCTCATAAATACCTGGCCAGCGATGAATGCCAAGATTAAACTCCTTGCCATGCTGAATCACTGTTTCATCGACAGATGAGAGTAAAACATGATTCTCGCCGTCAAATTGCTCGAGGGGTAAAACCATTAGCCCATGGTACTTGCGTGTGTTGCAAAGAACAATAGTAGTACTAAAGTACCCACCAGCACGATTTGTGCTCAGAATTTCCCTGTTTAATGAGTATTCGAGATTTACCAGTTCGCTCTTTTCGAATTCAAGAAAGCTCATACCTTATAGTTTATTGAGATTAGTTAAATCCATTCCTTCTAAGTTTTCATTATATTCTCTGCATTTTCGAACATTGATATTTGCCTTGAACTTCAAAAAATGTTTTATAGCAGTAATAATAAAAATAAGATTAGAAATTGAATGTGCCCAAACGAAAAGCCCACAAAAATAAGCTAAAAAAATTGAGAAATCAATAAAAATTCTACAATCAATTCATTCATAAAATAATCAGTAAATTTGTGTTCAATCTTGGCTGTGAATTGTATTTATCCCCTCACAATATACAAATAAATATGATGAAGGTAGATAAATAGGCGTTATATTTTAATTATTTTTACATCGAAATTCTGACTATTAAGCTAAAAACCTCATATACAAATTAATTCGAATGGGTAGTAGATCTGAGTTCCAAATATTACTTCTTGTAAAATACAAGTTTATAGTTTTATTCTGGCTAATAATGTTCATTTCCTGTGGCGGTAATACATCGAACATAATGATTTCTGGTGTTGTTACCGATGCCCCTAATCATTTAATTCTTCTTAGAGAAGCCTCCGATAATCAAATTCAAACCATTGACTCTACCCGGACTGACAGCTTGGGGTTATTTAGTTTTTCAGTTTTAGTTGATGAGCCCAAATTCTACATGCTTCAACTTGAGGGTGAAACTGAACCAATTATTCTTTTAGTAAAACCAGATGACAAAATTGAGCTCAAGGCTCAAAAATATAGCTTTGGTAGGGATTATTCCGTTGTAGGGTCAAAAGAATCGGTTCTAGTTCGAGATCTTAACATCAGATTGAATGAAGCAGCAAAACGTATCGACTCCATGGCTTCCTACTACAGGAAGAGCATCGATCATCCAAAATTTGATTCTATTAAACTGGCTCTTGACAGCAACTACGACAAGCTTATTGAGGAACATAGAAACTTCACCATCAATTTCATTAAGGAGAACAGGTATAGCCTTGTTTCAATAATTGCACTTTATCAGCAATTCGATAAGAAAACCTATGTTCTCAACAAACGCGAAGATTTTCATCTCTTTCAGCTAGTTGATTCGGTTTTATACCCTCTATATCCTAACAACCAGTTAGTTAACAATCTTCATGTTAATGTAAAGAAAATCAAGGATCAGTTTTCATTGTATGATAGACGCCAGGATATGCTTAGCGTTGGTAAGGTAACTCCAAGGTTGTTGTTTCCTCTCATTGATGGCGACAGCCTTGATGTTTCTAAGCTCAATGCTCGCTACATACTGCTTTATTTCTGGGCGAGCTGGTGTAACGACTGCTTACCATATAACCAAAAGCTTAAGCAAGTTTACAATCAGTATAAATCAAAAGGGTTTGAGGTAGTTCAGATTTCTTTAGACGATGACCCAACATCGCTTGAAAGGGCTGTTGAAAGGGACTCCCTCACCTGGTGGCAAGCTGTTGATTTCAAGCAGTGGGACTCACCTATTGTTGATTCTTTTCATATAAATTCCATTCCTGCTAATTATCTAGTTGATAAAAAGGGGGTTATAATAAGTCGTAATCTACATCCTGAAACCCTAAGCGACACCCTTTCAAAACTATTACCCTAAAATGTTCTTAGAAATAGCTTTCTTTGTTGAAACTTGAAAAATGTGTTTTAATGAAAAACCTATTGAATACCACTAGATTTGGTCTTTTAGTTACCATTCTTTTTTTTGTTATTGGTCTCACTTCGTGCCAAAAAGATAAAACGTCTGTTACCGTTAGGATTAATGGCATTAGCCAGAAGAACTGCGAGGTTAAGCTTTACCGACAGTATTTCGACCGAACGGTTCAGGTTGCTAAGAAGAAGATAAGTGGCAAGTCAGGGAAAATATCATTCAACGTTAAAGGAATTACAGAGCCTTCATTTTATCAAGTACAAATAATTGATGATACTCCAAGAACAGTTGTTCTTATAATTGAAAATGGAGAAAAAGTTAATCTCTCAGTTAATCTATCTAAGTTTTCCGAATACCAGATTTCGGGTTCTGAGGGTTCAATTAAAGCAAAACTATTAACCAATAGGCTCGATAAAACTATTTTTACACTCGATTCACTTTACAACCTACTGAATAACAACAGCCATGATATTGAAAGGCGAAACAAGCTAAAGGAAGAAGTAGCTGAGGCAATTGAAGCACAACGGGAGTTTAGCACAAAATTTATTTGGGAGAATCCCCTTTCTTGCGCAAGCGTTATGGCTCTGTACCAGCAGTTTGGAAAAGATTTGTACGTGTTCGACAGACCAGAGGACATTCAACTTTTCAAAATGGTAGCATCATCGCTAAGAGCACTCTACCCCGAATCGGACTATACCAAAGGTATGCTTAGAGACATTGCCAACCAAAAGAACACTCTTGCACATTTTAAGCTACTTCAACTTATTGAAAATTCTGAATCAACCCTACCCGAAATCTCGCTTCCTAATCCAAAGGGAGATACGGTAAGACTTTCATCGCTTAAGGGAAAGGTGATACTCCTTGACTTTTGGGCTTCTACTAATCAGGAAAGCTTATTTGAGAACAGGGAACTTATTGATATATACAAGAAATACCGATCGAAGGGTTTCGAAATATTTCAGGTTTCCCTCGACACCAACCGTGACCTATGGATTTCGGCCATAGAGAGAACAGGAATCCCTTGGATTAGCGTTTGCGAGTTAAACCCCTATGGTTCAATGGTTGCTAAAACTTACAACATCCCTAGCATTCCTTTTAACTACCTAATCGATAAAGATTTCAATATTGTTGGAAAATTTCTCTACGGGCCTAACCTTGAAAGCAAGCTTAAAGAGATTTTATAGTACAAGCTAATGCAACAAAAAAAAGTATTCTTTGCATCCGATCTACATCTTGGTCTTCCAAGCCATACTAAAGGACTAGAGAGAGAGAAGAATGTTGTACTTTGGCTTGACAAAATTAAAGACGATGCCTCTGAAATTTTCCTTGTTGGGGATATTTTTGATTTTTGGTACGAATACCGAAGAGTAATTCCAAAGGGTTTTACTAGGTTTCTTGGTAAAATCGCCGAGCTTACCGACTCCGGAATCAAAATTCATTTCTTCACTGGCAACCACGATGTTTGGATGTTCGATTATTTTCCAAACGAGCTGGGAGTAATACTTCATCGTGAGCCCTTTGTTTGTGAACTATTAGGAAAAAAGTTTTTTATTGGACACGGCGATGCCCTTGGACCTGGCGATATTGGCTATAAGATACTTAAGCATATTTTTATCAGTAAAACCCTACAGTGGCTATTCTCTCGATTGCATCCAAATTTTGCGTTATGGCTAGGAACTAGCTGGTCGAATAATAGCCGTAGTGCCAAGCCTATCACCCACAACTTTAAAAATGAGGAGGAACAAATAACCCGATTTGCTCGTGAGATTCTTGAAAAAGACAAATTTGACTACTTTGTTTTTGGGCATTTTCATTGTCCAATCTTTTATCAATTGGATGAAAATTCAAACCTCATTATACTTGGCGACTGGATAGTAAGCAACACATTTGGTGAATGGGATGGAAAGAATTTCACCTTAAAACGATTTCATTCGAAAGGTACTGATGAGCTAATAGGTATGAGTTAATTTTATGTGATTCTTCAATTGATTTACTATGGATTTCGAATACACCATTGATATGTCGGTAAGGGATTACGAATGCGATCTTCAAGGCATTGTGAACAATGCCAATTACCTACACTACCTTGAACACGCACGCCATCAGTACCTTCTGGGACGGAATATTGATTTTGCTCGGCTACATCGAGAAGGTATCGACTTAATTGTAAGCAGGATAGAGATTGACTACAAACACTCCTTAACAACAAATGAAACCTTCAGGATTGGAATAAATGTAAAACGTGAAGGTTATCTAAGAGTTGTTTTTGAACAGGAAATCAGACGATTACCTGACAACAAACTGGTTGTTAAGGCAAAGGTAATTGGTGTTGGTATCAGAAACGGAAGACCAATAAGGGTATCAGATATTCAAGGCTTTGATTATTTAGCGGGGTAGTTAAATTGCTTCAAAAAAAATCGACCAAGCAACTAAGTCCCTAGTGCAAGAACATCCTTTTTCAAGTTAACCCTATTTAGAACTACAGAGTGAATATTGGCAGCTGTAGGTTGCATGCTAGGAATGGCCTGAAACTTTTCGGATATATCCTTATTCTCTATTATTTCTAAGGCTTTATGAAGGGTGTTGTCAATCCTAATAATGATTGGATAGAAACCATCGTTATCTAAAAGATTCCTAGCTATATAGGCTTTAATATGTGTTTCGATTAGATATTTTGATTTGTTAATCTGTGTTTTGTCGGGTTCAACCCCTCTAGTTGAAGCAAAATCGACAAATTTGTTAACAAGATCCATTTTAGCAAGGTAATCTTCAACCGACCTGTAATCTTTTAACGATGAAAGTTGCTTCCTGTAAGTGTCGGTGAAATCGAAGGCAAAGCGATATATTAAGCCTCTGTTTGCAACTCGGCTAAAGTACTGGCTTACCCCAGAAGTGTCGAGAGGGACAAAGAAATCGGGCATGATTCCTCCTCCACCATAAACAATTCTTCCCCCAGGGGTGATGTACTTCAGAGAATCGGTAAACTGAATGCTATCTTGCTCCTGAAACTCTCCGTGAAGGAATCTATTGCTGATATCATAGTAGTAGTCATCGCTACCGGGTTGGTATGGTTTCTGAATGCTTCGTCCTGTCGGTGTATAGTATCGTGCAATGGTAAGGCGTAGTGCCGAACCATCGGAGAAATTCACCTGCTCCTGAACGAGACCCTTCCCGTAGGAGCGTCGACCAATAACCACACCCCTATCGTTATCCTGAAGGGCTCCAGCTAGAATTTCACTTGCTGAAGCGGCAAATTCATCAATAAGTATTGCAACATGTGTATTAAGGCATCGACCCTTTGCATTAGAGAAAATATTCTGTCGTGCCCTTGCCTTTCCTTGTGTGTAAACAATTAGTTTTCCTTCGGGAAGAAATTCATTAGCGATACTTGTTGCCTGATCGAGATAGCCACCATTGTTTCCTCTTAAATCGATGATAAGCTTTGTCATTCCCTGCTTTTGCAGCCTATCTAAAACATCAATAAACTCGTTATAGGTAGTTCTGGCAAAGCGAGAAATCTTAACATAACCAACGCTTTCATTGAGCATTAGGCCCACATCTACGCTGTATAAGGGTATCTTGTCACGAATAATCTCGAATGTTATTAGTTCATCAATATCTGAACGTTTTATTTCAACGGTTACCTTTGTGCCATTTGGCCCTTTCAGCATTTTAACTACGTCTTCCTGAGGGAAGTTTACGCCTGCAACGGTTGAGTCGTCTATAACCACTATTCTATCACCAGCTAATAAACCAACTCTTTCCGATGGTCCGCCAGGGATAGTGTTAATGACCACCACTGTATCGTTGGTCATATTAAAAGTAATTCCTATTCCATCGAAACCTCCATCCAATGGTTCATTCATATCTTTTAGTTCCGTAGCTGGTATATAAACAGAATGCGGGTCGAGGTTCTTTAGGAGAATTGGAATACTTGACTCTACAAGTTGGGTTACCGATACAGTATCAACATACTGGTCTTCAATATATCTGATAACACTATTCAACTTATCGGTTCTAGGATATACGGTCAGGCTTGGTCTTAATGGTTCCTGTCTAAGATTCACCCCTACAAGAATTCCAACAATTAGAACTAAAGCTAAACCTAGAGGGTAAACTATATCTTTTCGCTTATTATTGTAAATCATTGTTTTACGAGCAACAGTAAAAGGGAAATGTAATTTTCAAAGTTAAGCTTTTATATATTTAAATTAACACTTGTACTTGCAGATTGTTCTTTTTTAACTTTTTTTAGTTAATTTCGATTTTTATTGGATAACAAGCAAATAGTTTCAAGGGTTTTCAATTTTTACAACTTCAATTTTAGCTCTTTGAAGAAGTTCAATGCCATCCATTGCTCTATAGTCATCACTAAAAACCACGCGTTTAATACCTGCCTGAATGATTAGCTTCGCACACTCCATGCATGGTGAAGAGGTTACGTAGAGGGTAGCGCCTTCGCTGCTATTGTTCGATTTAGCCACCTTTGTTATTGCATTTGCCTCGGCATGAAGAACGTAGGGTTTGGTTTTACCATTTTCGTCCTCGCAAATATTCTCAAAACCACTAGGTGTACCATTGTACCCATCGGAAATAATCATTCTATCCTTTACGATAAGTGCTCCTACCTGTCTTCGTTGGCAGTAGGAGTTTTTTGCCCATATCCATGCCATCTCCAGGTAACGTCGGTCGAAGTCTGGCTGTCGTTCACCGTAAGGGTATTTAAAAGTATCGCTTACCATAAAAATCTTTTTCAAAGTAAGAGCAAAGATAATCAATTTTCATACTAAATACCTCAAGACTCTTTGCTGATGGATAATCATTTGTACATCCTAAGCCAGTTAAATAAAGCTAACATTTCTTTGTGTTTTCAATATTTAAAAACAACTGTCTATTTTTGAGGTGAAAAATTTCTCAGAGTTGAAATCCATATTCATTTTTGTTTTACTTTCATTAGTTATAGTAAAAGTACATTGTTTCCAAAGAAACGATACTATACCACTAATTCATTTCCAGCTTACCGATGCCTCAAACGGAACGCCAATTCCTTTAGCACACGTAATGAATATGAATTTGATGAAGGGAACCATTGCCGACATGCTCGGATACTTTAGCATGAAGGTTAGGGATATGGACACTTTACTCATTTCAGCAATTGGTTACCACGATATGAGGCTTCCAGTATGGGGGCAGTTTAGTCCTGACAGCTCCCTTTATTACATTAGGCTTACGCCTAGATCATACGAAATAAGAGAAATAAAGATTACAAGGTTTGGAAGCTACCAAAGTTTCATCAAAGAAGCCGCCTCGATGGAGTTACCCAAGTCGGAAGCAGAGGTTGTGCGGGAAAGACTTGAGAAGTACTTTCGAGAAACCATTACAAGGCTAGAGCTTAAGAGTGCTCCCCAGCAATCGAGTGGTGTTATGTTTGGTAAAGATTGGATTGCCATTCAAAAAGAAAAAATTGAGGTTAAACGAGCTGAAGAAATTAAGTGGGATATTATTCTAAAAAAGTTTTCTGCTAGCATTGTTACAGAACTAACTGGCCTTGAAGGAAGTGATGCTATCAGATTCATGGAGTACTGTGGTTTTACCGAAGGTTTTCTGCTTATTGCAAGCGATTATGAGGTAAGAAAAAGGTTGGTTGATATATATACGGAATACCAAAACAAAAAACAAAATGAGCTTAACACCCATACTACCAACAAGAAATAACATAATTAGTGCTTACTCTATTGTACAAAAACAGGCCCATCGAACTCCTGTTCTCACATCTCGTTTGGTGAACTCTCTTATGGGCTGTCAACTCTTCTTTAAATGCGAGAATTTTCAAAGGGTTGGTGCTTTCAAATTCAGAGGTGCATCCAACGCTGTGTTCAGCCTTTCTACACAAGAATCAGAAAAAGGAGTGTGTACGCATAGTTCTGGTAATCATGCTGCTGCACTGGCATTAGCCGCTTCTTTAAGGGGCATTCCATCTTACATTGTTATGCCAAACAATGCTCCTAACATCAAGAAGAAAGCAGTAAAGGGTTATGGAGCAAATATTGAATTCTGCGAACCAACACAAGCAGCCAGAGAGAGCACTCTGGAAAAAGTAAGACAACAAACGGGTGCAACATTCATTCACCCATACGATAACTTCTCGGTAATATGTGGCCAAGGAACAGCTTCACTAGAACTTATTGAAGAAGTATATGATTTAGACACCATTCTTACTCCTGTTGGAGGAGGCGGTTTGCTATCTGGAACTCTAATTTACACTAAGGAAACTAATCCTAGAATAAAAGTATTTGCCGGAGAACCAAAAAATGCTGATGATGCGTTCCGCTCGTATAAAGATGGTGTGATATACCCTTCTGTAAAACCAAATACCATTGCCGATGGTCTTCTTACTTCGCTAAGTCCACTCACATTCAGCATCATTCGTAAGTATGCCGATGGAATACTCACTGTTACAGAGGAAGAAATTGTGTCGGCTATGCGTATGGTTTGGGAATACATGAAAATTATCATTGAGCCTTCATCGGCAGTTCCTGTTGCAGCAGTAATGAAAAACCCGGATATTTTTGCTGGAAAAAGGGTTGGAATAATCCTTTCGGGAGGAAACGTAGAGCTGAACTCGCTTCCCTTTTAGCTCTAACAAAGTTATTAATAGTTTTCAACACGTCGCTTTTTATCCTTTCAATTTTCTAACTTTGAAAATCGAATGTCATTTCCTTAATAACCTCATAAATAATTACAGACTAGGCGATGAGCAATTTTGTTCACCTTCATGTTCACACCCAGTACTCAATACTTGATGGAGCATCGAGTATTGATGGGCTTATTGATAAAGCGCGACAACTTAAAATGAAAGGTGTTGCCATAACGGACCATGGAAACATGTTTGGAGTAAAAAAGTTTGTCGATACAATAGCAAAGGTGAATGAACCCATTCTCAACGAAATAAAAATCGTTAAAGCTGGTATTGAGAAGATTGAAAAGACAGGACAGGAACTTGAATCGTTAGAAAAACTTAAGAATGATCTTAAGAGAGCCAAGGAGCAGCTCTTTAAACCCATAATTGGTTGCGAAGTTTATATAGTTAAAGACAGATTCACAAAAGATAAGGACGAAAGAAGTGGCGATCACCTAATCCTTCTTGCCAAAAACAAAACAGGCTACCATAACCTCTCGAAAATCGTATCATACTCTTGGACTGAAGGTTACTACTTCAAGCCACGTATCGATAAGAATCTTTTGAAGAAATACAAGGAGGGTATTATTGCAAGTTCAGCTTGTCTTGGGGGTGAAATTCCTCAAGCAATAATGCTTGGAAATCTAGGTAGAGCTGAAGAACTTATAAGTGAATATAAAGAAATCTTTGCCGATGATTTTTATCTCGAAATAATGCTTCACCCTGTTAAGCCAGGTGGATACTCAGAAGAAACCTATATTCAACAAAAAGAGGTCAACAAGGCTATAATTGGCCTTTCGGCAAGAACAGGGGTTAAGTGCATTGCCACTAACGATGTTCATTTCATAAATGCCGAAGATGCAGAAGCTCACGACAGGCTGATTTGCTTAAATACCGGCAAGGAAATCGATGATCCCAAGCGATTACGATACACCATGCAGGAATATTTCAAGAGTGAGCAAGAAATGGTTAGTCTTTTCCCAGAGTATCCCGAAGCAGTTTACAACACACTAGAGGTCGCCGATAAAGTGGAGATTTATTCCCTCAATCACGATCCCATAATGCCTCACTTCGAAATCCCCAAGGAGTTTACCGATGATAATCAGTACCTAAAACACCTTACATACAAAGGGGCGAATGTTCGATGGGGCGAAAATCTTTCAAATGAGATTAAGGAACGTATCGATTTCGAACTAGAGGTTATCGCTCGTATGGGATACCCCAGCTACTTCCTCATTGTATGGGACATCCTTCGTGCTGCTCGCGAAATGGGTGTTGCTGTTGGACCCGGAAGGGGTTCAGCGGCTGGATCAGCCGTAGCTTACTGCCTAAAAATCACAGACATTGACCCGATAAAATACGACCTTCTTTTTGAACGCTTCCTAAATCCTGAAAGGATTTCAATGCCCGACATCGATATTGATTTCGATGAGGATGGACGGGAGCTTGTCCTACAATGGGTGGTAAAAAAGTATGGACAGGAGAGGGTTGCCCAGATTATCACTTTTGGAACAATGGCGGCAAAGCTGGCTATCCGTGATGTGGCTCGTGTCCAGAAACTTCCATTACAAGAGTCAAACTATTTGGCTAAACTAGTTCCTGAGAAACCTGGTTATACTTTAGCAAAGGCCTACAAAGATGTTCCAGAACTACTTGAGGCAAAAAAGTCGCCAAATGAGCTTATTCGAACAACCCTACAGTATGCTGAGGTGCTTGAGGGTTCAATCAGGCAAACAGGGGTTCATGCCTGTGGAATAATTATTGGGCGAGACAACCTGGAGGAACACATACCTATTTGCACAAGCAAAGATGCCGAACTTCATGTAACTCAGTTCGATGGAAAACATGTTGAGGATGTAGGGCTTCTTAAAATGGACTTTCTTGGTCTTAAAACTCTATCAATAATTAAAGACGCCTTATTGTTCATAAAAGAGAGCAAGGGTATCGACATTGATATCGATACCATTCCGCTAAACGACAGCAAGACCTTTGAACTGTATTCACATGGCGATACTACAGCACTTTTCCAGTTCGAATCCCCGGGTATGAAGAAGTACCTCAGATCGCTTAAGCCGAACCGATTTGAGGATCTTATCGCCATGAACGCTCTTTACCGACCTGGCCCCCTTGAATACATTCCAAGCTTTGTAAACAGGAAGCACGGAAAAGAAAAAATTGAGTACGACATACCAATAATGGAGGAGTACCTCAAGGACACCTATGGAATCACAGTATATCAAGAACAGGTAATGCTTCTTTCACAAAAGTTGGCAGGTTTCTCAAAAGGACAAGCCGATTCGCTTCGTAAAGCAATGGGAAAGAAGCAAAAAAGCGTAATGGATAAGCTTAAAGCACAGTTCACAGATGGGTGTCTTGAGCGAGGTTACGATAAGAAGAAGGTTGAAAAAATTTGGAGCGACTGGGAAGCATTCGCTCAGTATGCTTTTAACAAATCGCATTCTACTTGCTATGCATATGTTTCCTACCAAACAGCTTACCTAAAAGCGCACTTCCCAAGCGAGTATATGGCTGCTGTTCTAAGCCGAAACCTATCTGATATCAAAAAAATAACACTGTTCATGGACGAATGCCGCCGCATGGGCATACAAGTTCTTTGTCCCGACGTGAACGAGAGTAACTATAAGTTTACAGTTATGCCCAATGGGAACATTCGTTTTGGTTTGGGTGCAATAAAAGGTATTGGAGAGGGTGCGGTAGCAAATGTTATTGAAACACGAAAAGAAAAACGGTTCGAAAATGTTTTCGATTTTATGGAACGAATTAACCTTCAAACCGTTAATAAAAAAACATTGGAAGCGCTCGTATTAGCAGGTGCTTTTGATAGTATTAGTGAATTTTCTCGCTCCCAGTACTTTGCAAACGACACAAAGGGACAACTATTTCTTGAGCAGATTATGCGTTATGGGGCTAAGCTTCAGCAGGAAAAAAACAACAAGCAACAAACCCTTTTTGGTGAAATGACGTCGGGATTTGATATCCAAAAACCCGAAGTCCCTCAAATTGAGGAATGGTCGATGCTTGAAAAGCTAGGAAAAGAGAAAGAAGTAATTGGCATTTACCTGTCGGCTCATCCGTTGGACGACTACAAGCTCGAAATTGACAACTTCTGCAATACAACGCTTACGGAGCTGTCGGATCCTTCGCAACACAACGGCAAGGAGCTTGCCTTTGCAGGCATTGTTTCGTCAGCTAAGGTTCTTACAACAAAGAAGGGTAGTTTTTACGGTAGGCTCACCATTGAAGACTATTGCGACTCCTACGAAATAACCCTATGGGGAAAAGATTTCGAGAATAATAGAAAGTTTTTTTACGTTGGCTACCCCCTTTTTATTAAGGCTAAGTTTGAGCAAAGCCGATTTAAACCCGATGAGGTGGAACTGAATGTAAAAAGTATTCACATGCTCTCAGACCTTAGAAACGAATTTGTGAAAAGGCTTACTTTATCATTAAGCGTTGATGAAATAACCGACGAACTAGTTGAAGGGCTTAAGGAGGTGTCGGTTAAAAACGCAGGAAATGTACAAATGAACTTTTTGGTGGTGGATCCTAGCACTAACACCTCATTAAACCTTTTCTCCAGATCAAACAGGGTTACTGTTAGCAACGATTTAATTGATTTTCTTGAAAATCAAGGGTTGAATTATAAAGTTAACTAGAAAAAGTGATTTTTCGAAACATATTTCAAACGAAGTTGTTATTTTTACCATATTAATCTTTAACTCCTTGAACAATGGCACAAGCAATAACTGACTCTAACTTTGATGAAATTGTATTAAAATCGGAAAAGCCTGTAATGCTTGATTTTTGGGCAGAATGGTGTGGCCCATGCAGGATGATTGCACCCTTCGTCGAACAAATTTCCCAGGAATTTGAAGGAAAAGCAATTGTTGGCAAGGTTGATGTTGATAATAACCCTGAGGTAGCAGCCCGATTTGGTATAAGAAACATTCCAACCATTATCTTCTTTAAGAACGGTCAAGTTGTGGATAAACACGTTGGAGCAGCACCCAAGGATACTCTTGCTTCAAAACTCCAAGCAATTCTATAACAACACTATAGAATTTATTAACCACCTTAGTTCAGTTCGATACTGAGCAAGGGTTTGTTTTATAATTATCCAGAATTTATGCGAGTATGCGTTTTTTGCGCCTCAAGCGCAAAGGTTCATCAAAAGTACTTTAACGACACCCGAATTGTTGCTGAAGAACTTGTAAAAGCGAATGCATCAATCGTCTATGGAGGTGGTTCGGTTGGTCTTATGGGTTGCTTGGCCGACACGGCACTCTCATTGGGGGGTGAAGTGATTGGAGTGCTACCTCGCTTTATGGATAAAGTAGAATGGGGGCACAAGAATCTTAGCAAGATGATACTGGTAAAAGATATGCGTGAACGAAAAAAGAAACTGGTTCAAAATGTCGATGCAGTGGTTGCCCTACCAGGTGGTTGTGGAACACTTGAAGAGCTAATGGAGGTATTCACCCTTAAGCGATTGGGGAAATTTACAAAGCCTATCGTGGTGCTTAATACCGACGGTTTTTACAACCACCTTGAGATGATGGTTGAAAAGATGGTGCAGGAACAGTTTCTTCGGCCAGAACACAGAATGATTTGGCAACTTACCGATGATCCTAGAAAGATAATTAATACCATTGAGACTTCTCCAACCTGGAGTTCATCGGCAATTAAGTTTGCGGTAGTTTAAGACGCTTGTTCTAAGAAGCAGTACGATTCAGGTATGTAAAAAGTTTGCTGTCGCCAATGCTATCGTATGAGTATTGCTCCCCATTAAACGAAGGAGCCTTTATACCATCACCAAAGAATTTATTTCCCACAAACACCCTAGCCTCATCCCAAAGATTACGGCTAATGAAACTAGTTAGTAGTGTTGCCCCTCCCTCAATGATTGTCGATATTATTTGCCTGTCGTAAAGTTCCTTAAGCACCTGGCTTTCGATACCCCTTGCAAAGTCAATAGTAAGCAGCTCCATATTTGGATTTGTGGTGAATGATGCTTTTCGTACAGCTGCGCTGGAGTTGTTTCCAATAAAAACCAGGGTAGGCACAGATCCATCGAAAACGTGGAGTTTGGGCGATAACCGTAACTTACGATCTAGAATTACTCGAAGTGGAGACCTACCGCTCCAGTCGCGAACATCGAGCCTAGGGTTATCCTTTTCCACGGTATTGGTTCCAATCATTATAGCCTGCTCCTCGCTCCTCCAACGATGAACCAACGTGCGAGATAAGTCGTTGGTAATCCAAATAGGCGCAATTGGATCAGTGGGTTTTCTAATTGCATCGATGTAACCATCGAGTGTCTGTGCCCATTTAAGGATAATATACGGACGTTTTTTGTTATGAAACACGAAAAATCTTCGGTTCAACTCCTTGGCCTCCTTCTCAAGGACACCTAGAGTCACCTCGCAACCTGCTTTCTTTAAGTTTTCCATGCCTCTCCCCTGAACCTTTGGGTTGGGATCCTTCGTGGCTATAACAACACGCTTAATTCCCGATTCTATTATCAAATCGGTGCATGGTGGTGTGTTGCCAAAATGTGAGCAAGGCTCAAGAGAAACATACAAGGTGGATTGGCTTAGCAACGAGTTGTCCTTCAATGAACTAATTGCCATTCGCTCGGCATGATCCTTTCCATACTCCTTGTGATAGCCTTCGGCCAGAATAGTATCGTTGCATACCAACAATGCTCCAACCATAGGATTTGGTGCTACGCTCCCTAAACCATTAGAAGCTAGTTCAAGGCATCGTTTCATGAATAGGTTGTCCTTCGCTTGCTGTTCCATTTTATTATTTACTTTTGACACTGTAAAACAATTCTATCGCAATGCACTGCACAACAATCATACAAATATACAATATTTTAATCACTCAGCTTGATTCCGTTTACGGAGAAACCGAATCTCGAGCATTAACCCGTATGGTTCTTGAAAAAGTTCTTGAAAAGCCAGCTTACAATATTCTTGCAAATCAAAATCATACAATTGATACAGCTCAGCTAAACCAAATAAATGACATTCTTCAACAGCTTCTGACACAAAAGCCAATCCAATACATTTTCGGCGAAACATTATTTTATGGCCTGACAATTCAGCTTAACTCAAATGTGCTAATTCCACGACCTGAAACAGAGGAACTTGTTGACTGGATTCTCAAAACAACTCCTTCCAATAAACCTTTAATACTAGATATTGGAACAGGTTCAGGAGTCATAGCCATTGCCTTGGCTAAAAACATTTCATCAGCCACTGTATCTGGTATCGATATTTCAGCTGAAGCAATCGAAATTGCAAAAAAGAATGCAATGTCAAATTGTGTGAATGTTTCCTTTGCCATTCATGATGTTTTTCAGCTTACAGCAAACCCTTTCGATAAACCTTTCGATATAATTGTAAGCAATCCTCCTTATGTTTGCATGAGCGAAAAGCAACTTATGAAACCCAATGTTCTTGAAAATGAACCGTCGTTGGCTCTTTTTGTTCCCGACTCAAACCCGCTAGTTTTCTATGAGGCTATTGCCTCGGCAGCTAAGAACTTGCTTCGCAATGAAGGTTGGGTTTACTGTGAAATTAATGAAAGATTTGGAGTTGAAACGACCCATCTCTTCCAATTGTTTGGTTTTGTGGATGTTGAGTTAAAAAAAGATATAAATAGTAAAAACAGGATGCTAAGGGCAAGATTGAAGTAAATGTTAGATTTATTAAAAGGGATTGAGTTGGAGATGATACTTTTATAAAATTAAGGTGTATTTTTGAGATTGAATCATCAAATAAACCATTCAAACCATGCAAAAGAAACTTCCCTCCATTATTGAGAACGACACATGGTTGAAGCCCTTCGCAGATGTAATATTGCATAGGCAAAAACTTGTTGAACAACGTGAGAAAAAGCTTTGTCAAGGCAGAAAACTTTCCGATTTTGCTGTTGGGCACCTGCACTATGGGCTTCACCTTACTAAGTATGGTTGGATGTTCAGGGAGTGGGCTCCCAATGCAAAAGAAATCTTCCTTGTAGGTGACTTCACCGACTGGAAGCTTAATCGTGATTATGCATTGTGTCAACTTCAGCATGGGAACTGGGAGATTCTTCTTCCCTTTAAAAAAATTCAACATGGGCAACGCTACAAGCTATTCATCCGATGGAATGGAGGCGAAGCCTACCGTCTTCCTTCCTATGGAAATAGGATGGTGCAAGACCCAAACACAAAAGTGTTTGATGCTGAAGTTTGGGCTCCAACAACCCAATACCAATGGAAATACCCTAACTTCAAACCTTCTTTTAGCTCCCCTTTAATTTACGAAGCACATGTCGGGATGAGTTCTGAACAAGAGAAGGTTGCAACATACAAAGAGTTTTCGAAAGATATTCTTCCAAGAATAAAGAAAGCTGGCTACAATACAATTCAGCTAATGGCAGTCCAAGAACATCCATACTATGGCTCATTTGGCTACCACGTCTCAAATTTCTTCGCAGTTTCATCACGCTTTGGTACTCCCGACGACCTAAAGGAACTTGTTGATGCTGCACATGGGATGGGGCTTGCAGTAATAATGGATTTGGTTCATTCCCATTCTGTTCAAAACGAACATGAAGGGCTTGGGATGTTTGATGGTACTGGATACCAATATTTTCATACTGGTTCGAGAAGAGTCCACAAAGCATGGGATTCGCTATGCTTCAACTATGGGAAGGATGAGGTACTTCATTTTCTGCTTTCCAATTGCCACTACTGGCTTTGCGAGTATAAGATTGATGGTTTTAGGTTCGATGGGGTAACGAGCATGCTTTACCTAGATCATGGCCTGGAGAAGAACTTTACAAGCTATCAAATGTACTACGATGGCAACCAAGACGAAGACGCTATAGTTTACCTTGCTATGGCTAACAAATTAATCCACGAAGCTCATCCACATGCAATTACCATAGCCGAAGAAATGAGCGGTATGCCTGGGTTAGCCACACCATTCGACGATGGTGGCTATGGCTTCAACTACCGACTAGCCATGGGAATTCCGGACTACTGGATTAAAACTATTAAGGAGCTGCCCGATGAAGCATGGGACGTGGGAAATATCTACTATGAGCTGAATAGTCGAAGGGTTGACGAGCAAACCATCTCCTACGCTGAATCTCACGACCAGGCTCTTGTGGGTGACAAAACAATATTTTTTCGACTCACCGATGCTGAGATTTACACCAACATGAGCAAAAACTCAAATACGTTGGTTGTTGAAAGAGCCATTGCCCTCCATAAAATAATCCGTTTAATAACTTTAACTACTGCTGGATCGGGTTACCTTAACTTTATGGGGAATGAGTTTGGCCACCCCGAATGGATTGACTTCCCACGTCAAGGTAACAACTGGAGCTACTTCTACGCCCGAAGACAATGGAGCCTATCAGAAAATCAACTTCTGAAGTACCACTGGCTGAATGACTTCGATAAGATTATGATTAATTTTGCGAATGATAACGATATCTTTTCACAAAAATTTACATTTAACCATCTTACCGATACACCTCGTCAAATACTTGCATATAGCAGAAAAAATTTTCTGTTTGTTTTCAACTTCAACTTTGTAAACTCCTACACCGATTTTCCTATTCCTGTTTTACCTGGAAAGTATAAAATTCTATTCACTACCGACGACATTGAGTACGGCGGACAGGGTCGGATTGACAAAACCATTGAGCATCTCACCATTGGTGACTTCAATGAGCAAGGCATGCAAAACCTCCTTCTTTACCTTCCAACTAGAACTGGTATTGTTCTTAAGAATACTGACAAATCATTCTAACATTTAATGAATCAAAGAGACGCAACAAGGCTAAAAAAATATCTTATTCAGGCACAGAGGCTTTGCAGTCGTCAGGAGAAGTGTATCTCCGATTTGATGATTAAGCTAAGAAAGTGGGAAATCTCCAACAATGATGCCAAAATAATAATACATTCCCTTGTTAATGATGGGTTTATTGACGAAAAACGTTTTGCCAAGCTCTTTGCTAATGAGAAAGCAAGGTTGAACAAGTGGGGTCCAATAAAAATCCGAATGGCTCTTAGGTCGAAAGGTATCTGTGAAAACGATATCGATTTAGCTCTTGATGAAGTTTCAAAAACTCAAACCGATGAAACCCTAACAAGCATCCTTAGTAGAAAAGCAAGTAGCTTTAAATACTCAAGCATTCAAGACCTTAAAGGTAAACTGATTCGGTTTGGTGTTTCAAGAGGGTTTGAGTTGGGTGAGGTTATTGAGGTTATTAACGAGATTGTTAATCATTTACTTCAAAACACTAAAGAGAGTTAGGTTTCTTAATCTTTCAACTTACAATTACTTCAAGAATAGCTAAACGGCTAATACTCACCCCCTTTCCCCTTTGGGTAATCGAGGGAATAGTGAAGTCCTCTACTCTCGCGCAACATTTGGGCATTCTTAATGATAAGGTATCCAACATTAATCATATTGCGCAGTTCACAGAGGTTTTGGGTAAGAATTGATTTTTTATATAGATCTTCTGTTTCTTGATATATAATTTCAAGACGCTTTAGAGCCCTTTGCAGGCGGAGGTTCGAACGAACAATTCCTACGTAATTACTCATTATCTGTTGCATCTCCTTGTAATTCTGGGTAATCAGAATCATTTCCTCGTTATGCTTTGTTCCCTCATAATCCCAATCAGGGATAGAACTACTAATCTGAGAATGGTTAATTGCTTCTACAGCATGTAATATTGCCTTGTTGGCATACACCACGGCTTCAACAAGAGAATTTGAAGCAAGCCTGTTTGCTCCATGAAGGCCGGTTGAAGAACATTCACCAATAGCGTATAGATTCTTTATTGAGCTTAAACCATTCGTGTCAACCTTAATGCCACCACAGAGGTAATGTGCAGCAGGAACCACTGGAATCATATCCTTTGTTATATCAATCCCAATAGAAAGACATTTCTGATAAATATTTGGGAAATGATTCCTGATATCATTTGCCTCTTTAAAAGTCACATCAAGAAATACATGCTCATCGCCCCGAATTTTCATCT
Source organism: uncultured Rikenellaceae bacterium (assembly GCA_964481075.1). GTDB lineage: Bacteria > Bacteroidota > Bacteroidia > Bacteroidales > Tenuifilaceae > MWFE01. Next base: position 22,823 of record CAYZSD010000014.1, read on the forward strand.
CGTTATCAATTGCACGGGCAACTATGTCGCGTGGAGCGAGGGATCCTCTTTCGTCGTACTTGTGCATAAACTCCTTGCCATCACAGGTTTTCAGTATAGCACCAAACCCCCTCATTGCTTCCGTAATGAGAAAAGAAGGCCTTTCGCCGGGATGGAAAAGTGAAGTTGGATGAAATTGAATGAATTCCATGTTCTCAACAAACCCTTTGGCACGATAAACCATAGCAATTCCATCGCCAGTTGCTACAAGTGGGTTGGTGGTTGTATGGTAAATGTTTCCAATTCCACCCGTTGCCATAACTGTACATTTCGATAGAAAAGTGTGGACTTTTTGAGTTCTTAAATCAAGTACATAAGCTCCAAAGCATGTAATATCAGGATTTCCTCGTTTCACCTTTACTCCTAGGTGGTGTTGGGTAATTATTTCAACAGCAAAATACCTTTCGAATACTCTAATATTCTTATGCACTCGCACTTTTTGCGACAACGCTCGTTGAATCTCGTACCCAGTGTTGTCCTTATGGTGTAGAATTCTATGCTCGGAATGTCCCCCTTCGCGGGCAAGATCATACTCACCGCTCGGCTTCTTATCAAATCTAACACCCCACTTGATTAGCTGCTTGATTTGTTCGGGTCCTTCTTTAACAACCATTCTCACAACAGCCTCATTACAAAGCCCATCGCCACAAATAAGCGTGTCTCTAACATGTTTTTCTGTTGAGTCTGGTTCGTAGGTTACAGCAGCAATCCCTCCCTGAGCATAGATGGTGTTTGTTTCTTCAAGATTGGCTTTACAGATTAGCGTAACACTACCAAACTCAGCAGCCTTTAGGGCAAAGCTCAACCCTGCTATCCCTGAACCTATCACAAGAAAATCGCTATTATTGGTAGTCATAAGAAAAATCGGTTAACAAAAAAAAGTTCTTCTAGAGAGGGAGATTTCAAAAAAATCTTAGAAGTTATTCCGATAGGGTTTCATTAATAAAAGCACGAATTTTATTTTGTAAGTCGCTATAATTAAATGGCTTGGTGATGTAATCAATGGCACCCAGGCTCAATGCTCTTCTAATGCTTTCTAGGTCTGTCCTTGCTGAAAGAACAATAACTGGTGTATTAATATTTAACTTTTTCTTCTCCTCTAAAAACTTGAAGCCGTCCATAATAGGAAGCATCAAATCTAATACGATGAGGTCAAACTTTTCGCTTTCAAGAATGCTTAATGCTCGGTTACCATCCTGAGCCAAAACAACCTTATAACCCCAATCTGAAAGAATCGATTCAACAAGTACTTGATTATAGTATATGTCTTCTACAAATAATATCTTAACCGTCTCCATCTCTCTTTTGTTTTCAATTTCAACTTTCACACTACAAATGTATGACAAATAAACCCAATTTTTCAGTGATTGTTGTCAACTTTTAATGATATTTATTTTTACCATTTTCCTTTTCAATTTTTGGTTATGCCATTTTCCTTTCAAATAATTTTAATCAAAAATAAAAGGAGGTTATATTTGCTTGAATTTCATATAATACAATCCTTTGAAAATAGTAAACAGCAAAACAACAATACTACTTAAGCTATTCATAGCCATAGCAGTACATATATACATTGTTTATAAGATAAAGGATCCTGATATTTTAGATTTATTTGTAACACAAAGTTCACTATTTCTTCAAAATAGTTGGTGCTTGCTAATGATTGTTTTGCTTCTTATGCCTGTTGCATGGGGCATTGAAGCGTTTAAGTGGAAATCTGCTCTGAAGGAAACAATGCCAGTAACTATTGGCTTTTCGGTAAAATCTGTTCTCTATGGCATTGCAGCAGGTTTGATAACCCCCAATAGGACAGGTGATCCTTTTGGTCGTATTGCCTTTATGGATAGCAAATATTCTGGAAAAGCATTTTTCCTTGCAGTATGGTGTGGTTTCTGTCAACAAGCGATAACCCTTATTTTTGGTGGAATGGGTTTAGCCTATCTGCTTATTACAAACACAAGGTTTGGAAATCTACAAATGCTTAATACTGTATTCTTTTCTCTTTTCGTGCTAACAACAATTTTGGTTACCTTTTTCCTTTCCAACATCAAAATTTTTTCGAAATACTACTCTCGGTTGAATTCTTTTTTCAAATTGAAACAGAAGATTAACTTTGATGTAAGCCCTTCATTTCAAAAGACTTTAGAGCTACTTTTCCTGAGCTTCCTTAGATATTTTGTTTTTTCAACGCAACTAGTTGTATTAATGCGTTTATCTGGTATTGATCTGCCTTTAGAGCATCTATATGCCACCATATTTACAACTTATCTGTTTGCAAGCATTGTACCAACTTTCGCTTTAAGCGAAGCTGGAGTTAGGGCAGGATTTGCTGTTGCAATAATTGGCAGTTATTCTGAGAATCATACTGGAATTGTCTTTGCAACAATTTTGCTCTGGGTTATTAATGTTGCGCTTCCTGGGTTAATAGGTGTTTGGTTATCATGGATAAGTAGCAACAGATCGAAGTAATCAGTCCCTACTTCTTTATCCCACCTGGGAGCCAGTAGCAACCAGGGCCTGTGTACTTGAATTCCTTTGAGCGATCCTTGCAGCCAAATAAAAGGTGCATGCCAAACCGCAGGTTTGCGGTGTGGGTGTTTTGCGGATTGATGAACGCAAGAACATTATCGGACACAGCATGAATCATAAAATTTTGGAATCCAAAGCCAAGGCCAAAGCCAATGTTGTTGTATGAGTTATTCATTATTGAGTAGCTAACACTTGCCGACATGTTTTTGATTTGATTAGTGTTAAGCGACAATGAAAACGAAGGCAGTGGACGATGAGGATAGAACTCAGTTCTAAAAAGAGTAGCAATATTTAGCTTAGGGAGAAACTCGTAGGCCATACCAATGTTAATTTTGGTTGGTAATAGTGTGTAATAGTTTTCCTGTTTATGCCTTACCTCAAGCTGATCTTCGATATAGGTAGTTACACGTTGCACAAAACCTTCGCTATTGAGTGCATCCTCAATGGTAACTCCTTTGAAAGAAAAGTTTCCAGTATTATAAAACCTGTGGGCATCGGAACTCCATCTGAAGAGGCCAAAGTCAATAACAGAAGCAGCAAAGGTGAAGGGCTCATAGATGTAAACCACCCCAAAATCGACTGCAAAGCCAAAGTTTTTTGGGTTAAGCAGGTATCCCAAAGGGTCAATCTCTGCCAGCTTAATGCGTCCTAAATCAATAGCACCAGTATCTTGAGGCACAACTATTGGGAAAGAACCATTAAACTGGTAGGTCCAGTTCGCTCCTATCTCATGGTTATCCTCAATATTGGGTGAAGAGGTTAGCTGAACTACTCCATTCTTGTTTGTGAGGTTACTCTTTCCAAAAAGGAGCTTTCCGCGAACACCCCAAAAGTAGAACGATTCGAAATTCTGGGCAATTCCAATTGAGTATTCACGGTAATGCAAGGCATTTGCTCCAAGGGAAAAGTTAATATCCTGATGCGTTCCATCGTCATTTCCTGTAGCCAAAAACTTTACTAGCGATTGTGTATAGAATACTTTTAGGTCAACCTTTTCAGCGATATTAAAAGAATAGTAAAAGTCTTTTCGTCGATGGCCAATGCTAACTAAGTTCAAGTGCAATTCTGTTGTGAAATAGTTCATTGAGCGAAGATTTTGGCTAAATCGTTCAACGTCAATTATTCCATCGGATATATCCTTGTAGGCGAAGCCTGTTGAGGTGGCATTTACATATAACGAGTTAAGTGCAGGTATTCCGATGAACCAACGGCACGAGGGTTGAATTGCAGGGTTTACGTAGGAAGACTGGGGAAGGTCGTGCATGAAGAATAGCGTTCGGCTCTGCTGTGCTAACGCAACGGAAGTAAAAACTACTAGTAATCCAACAAAAAGCAATAATTTCTTTAAAAAAGCCTGTAACATTCCTAAAATTTAAATGTGTACTCGAAGCCCAGCCGAGTGCTAAGTTTAATATTTAGCATATAGTTTAGGTAGAACGAGTGATCTCTTCGTGTGAGCCCCCTGTTCGATATCTTGCAATCAAGGATAACGTGTGTTGCCTGAAGGATAAGGGTTCTTTCTTCCTCGGTTAGGATTACGAATGGATCGGATTTATATACACTAAATTCCGTTGTTTCTCCTGTCTCAGAATCAACCGTTCCTGCTTCAATATAAAAAGCTTCTCCCCTTAGCACGTAAAGAACATTACTGTTTGCATCCACAAAGTATATCATTGTTTCGGCTGAAGCGGGAAATCCATTTTCAACCATTACATTAAACTCAAGGTAATAGATGCTACTGAACTCCGATTCGCTGTCGGAAATTGTGAATGGAAAGACCTCTACAATTGTTAATGGGTCATAAATCTGAAGGCTATCTATCAAACTTTCAATGTCGATTGCCGGATCAAAACCTTCCCAATCAAAAACCTCCCATGTTCCTTCAATTTTTATATCGGCCCACACCAAAGGAAGAATAAGTTGCGGCTTAACCCTAACCCCTTCAGGCACCCCAAACTTATCCTGATAACATGATTTTGAGATTATTACAAAAACGAAAACCAAAAGGAGAGCGGCTATCTTTCTTGACATTGAACTTGAATTAACAACAATGCAAGATAATAAATAATTATTTATGAGAGGTAGAATAATAAAAAAAGTCCAACGTTTTGTTGGACTTGTGCGGATAGAGGGACTCGAACCCCCACGCCTTTCGGCACTAGATCCTAAGTCTAGCGCGGCTACCAATTACGCCATATCCGCAATTGCGGTGCAAAGGTAATAGTTTTTTTATATTTTTATTATTTATGAAAAATATTTTCTTTAAAAAGTCCCTGATTAATCCTTCAGCTTAGGATTGTTCAAGTGTCGGGAACTATCTCTAGTATTTCTCTTCTCGAAGGCTTGTTGCATTGCTTCCTGAAGATTAACTCCAGTTTGGTTGGCAATACAGACTAAAACAAAAAGAATATCGGCAATCTCTTCGGCTAGGTTTTCGGAATTTTCTCCGGTTTTAAATGATTGGTCTCCATACTTTCTAATCATAATTCGAGCAAGCTCGCCTACTTCTTCCATTAAAACACCCAGATTTGTGAGTTCGCTAAAATATCTCACCCCTTTTGTTTTTATCCACTCATCTGCAAGCAATTGAAGTTCTGATAAGGTCAACTCTTTCATTACTCTTTGTTTTTTGTGTCAATTATTATGGTTACAGGACCATCGTTTTCGATAGAAACAACCATCATTGCTCCAAACACACCTGTTTGAATGGGGCGTTGGATTTCCTTACCAAGCAGGTTTAAAAAACTCTCATATAGTGGAATAGCAACTTCGGGTCGGGCTGCCATTATGTACGATGGTCGGTTGCCTTTCTTTGTTTTTGCATGTAACGTGAACTGACTTACCACAAGTATATCACCCCCAATATCTGTTATACATAAGTTCATCACCCCTTTAAGGTCATTAAATACTCTAAGCTTCGATACTTTGCAAGCCATCCATTCAACATCTTCAGCAGTATCGGAATCCTCGAATCCTACCAGTAACATTAATCCCTGCTCGATTTTTCCATTTACTATTCCATCTATTGTCACAGATGCACTTCTAACCCTCTGAATTACGGCTCTCATGGCATTTGTCTTTAATTTTGATCTCTAAAACGAACCTATTTGTTTGCGGATGCTAAGGTAGTTAAAATGTTTTTTTAGTCTTCTTGCAAAAGATGTTAAAACTATCCAGGCAATTTTGTTATAAAAACCAACTATATTTGTTCGCTTGTGTCTTACTGCTACTATGACTGGTTTTATTAACAAATCATATTTATCAACCGAGGCTTATCCCTCGCACACAGTTCTGCTTCAGCAGGACACTATTCCACAAAAGTCATCTCCCGACACAACTGTTTCGCTACAAGGAATAAACCCCCTCTTCCTTCAGTTAGAAAGAAAAGCAAGGGAGGTAGAGGTCTATCGTGAGCAAGCTATCCGGTTAAGCCAAATTAGGGCGGCAAGACAACCTAAGAAAGTTGTTGACACAACTTGTCATTGGTGCCCAAAAGATAGACCATTATCCTTACAAGAACTTCTTACTACAACCGACCAGAAGATTTTTCAGTTTTTTAGTTACTCATTGTACGATAAGCAGTTTTACATAGAGCACATCGGAACAAACTCTCCTGTTTTTATTGAAATAGAACCATCTCATACAAAAAGTTTCGTTAGTAGAATTGAACCGATTCAGAGGATTGAAAAGGATAGTTCAACAGATTGGTTTTTTCTGCTTCTTCTAAGTGTGTCGTTCTTGATTGGTTTCATTTTTGTTTTCTACCGAAAGCATATAAGCACTTTCTTTCAAGCAGCATTCTTCTACATTAATGCTGCAAGACTTCATAAGGAAGGGTCTGAACTTATCCTACGACTTTCGATGCTATTCGATATTATATTCTTTATTACCATTTCTATCTTTGTTGCTATTGGAAATGACTTCACTGGAAATCGGGAGGAAATTCAACAACAACCACTTTTGTTAGCAGCATTCTTTTTAGGAGGACTGATTTTGTACCGGTCCTATCGCTTTGCAATACACAAATTAATAGGTCTTATTGCAGGACAATATAATGCACTCGATGAGATTTTCTACAATCAGCTTCTTTACCCAAGAATTTTTAGCATTCTACTATTCCCCTTGCTTATTCTTTTTACCTATAGCATTGGGTTTATTCAGAAAATGGCGTTCTACTCAATCTTTGTTATCCTCATTATTGTTATAGCCCTAAGATTTTTACGAACATTTCGAGTTTTTATTGAAAAAGGATTTTCAATTTTCTATTTCCTTTTATACCTTTGTGCCCTCGAAATCGTTCCCGTTTTTGTAATAATTAAGGAATTATTCGGGTTTTAGCGTGTTGTAGAACAAAATCATAATGCCTTGAAAATCAAAAAGATTCTTGTTTCTCAGCCTGAGCCGCAAAGCGAGAAATCCCCTTACCTAGAGCTAGCAAACAACCACAACCTTAAGATTGAATTTAGGCAATTCATCCATGTTGAAGGGGTAACGTCGAAGGAGTTTCGACGTCAAAGAATTGATATTTTACAACATACGGCCGTTATTTTCACAAGCCGAACCGCCATCGACCACTTTTTTAGAATATGCGAGGAGATAAGGGTTAATGTTCCTGAAACCATGAAGTACTTCTGTATCACCGAGTCTATTGCGCTATATTTGCAGAAATATATTGTTTACCGCAAGCGGAAAATCTTTTATGGCCCAGGAACCTTCACTCAACTAATGGATTTAATTCTAAAACATAAAACTGAAAAATTTCTCGTTCCACTTTCCGATGTTCACAAACCTGAAATCCCTAAAACTCTTGACAAAGCCAAGATAAACTACACAAAGGCAATTTTTTACAAGACGGTTAGCAGTAACCTCTCCGACCTTAACGGGATGGAATTTGACATGTTGGTTTTCTACAGCCCAAGCGGAATAAAATCACTGTTTAAGAATTTCCCGGATTTCAAGCAAGGAGATATTTGTATTGGTGCTTTTGGCCCTACTACTGCCAAGGCAGTAAAAGATAATGGGCTTCGTCTCGATGTTCATGCCCCAACGCCCACCTGTCCGAGCATGACCCAAGCACTTGAAGAGTTCATTAGAAAATACAACAAAGAACACAAGTAGTATTGGTGTTACTCTTGAGTGGAATTGATTTTTTGCCTACTTTCGTTTTAGAAACGTGAAATGAAAACAATTATCAACAATGGGGTTTAAATTCCCAAAAAATCAACGATTAAGCAGTAAGAAAAGCATTGATTTTCTTTTTCTTAACAAAAAAAGCCTTTTCGTCTTTCCCTTTCGTGCAGTTTACTATCTTTCCAACGAAATAACTGACAATTCAAACCTTCAAGCCCTTTTTGTAGTACCAAAAAAAAAGTTTAAAAAAGCAACTGACAGGAATAGGATTCGACGACAGCTAAGGGAGTCGTTTCGAATGAATAAAAACCCGCTCGAAGAAAAGCTTCAGGGTAAAGAAAATCAACTACAAATTGCTTTTATTTATGTGAGTGAACAAAAGGTTGAATTCTTGAAAATCGATGAAGCAATGAAAGCTATCATTTCAAAACTAATTGAAATAACATGCTGATAGACTACATAATAAAAGGTATTAAACAGGTTGCAGTTATCATTTTAACACTTCCCATTAGAGCCTACCAAATTCTAATTAGTCCTTTCTTCCCAGGTACCTGCCGTTTCTACCCAACTTGCTCGGCATACTGCCTGGAAGCAATAAAAAAACATGGCCCTTTTAAGGGGATTTACCTCTGCGTTATGAGGCTCTCAAGGTGTCATCCTTGGGGAGGACACGGTATCGACCCTGTTCCCTGAAGCAATTGGTTAAGGATTTGTTTTAATAAAGTCATCTCTACTTTCAAAAAAGTTGTATCTTTGAACCGTAATGGTTCCAACTGGATTAAAAGGGAATGCCGTGAGATCCGGCAACAGTTCCCGCTGCTGTGAACTTCATTAACCAAGTGGTGATCTTGCCACTGTCCGCCAGCCGGCGGATGGGAAGGCAACCACAAGGGAAGCAAGTCAGAAGACCTACCATTACCAAACACCATTCGGATACGTTTTCGGGAAAAAAGCGTGGATGCGTGAAAATGGCTCATCCCCATCATTTCCCGAAAGGTAACCAAACAAGAACCTGTGTAACCAAACCGATGGTAATGAGCCGAAGTTGTTTACTACTCATAATTTGCTTCATTCTATGGCAGTTAGCTTTCCCTATTAAGGGACTGACACAGGAGACATTCGTCGATTCTGTTGAGCTGGAAGAGGTTAGCATCATTCGTTCTAGAGGGCTGTATGGCAATGGGTTAACACTAAAAACTCAAAGATTAGATTCCTTGGTAATTGCCGAAAAGAAAGCATTCTCATTATCGGAAATTCTGTTCGAAAATAGTCCAGTATTCGTAAAAACTTACGGAAGGGGGTCTGAGGCAACTACTTCATTTAGAGGTACTGGGGCGTCACACACCAATATCTACTGGAATGGTTTAAAGGTAAACTCTCCTCTGAGCGGAGAGACAGATCTTTCGCTTATTCCAATGTTTTTTGTCGATGAGGTGAATGTTTTTTTCGGGCAGTCATCCATGTTATTTGGTAGTGGAGGACTAGGGGGTGCCATTAACCTATCAAGTCATCCTAACTGGAACACCGATTATGGTGTAATAGTATATCAATCCTTGGGTAGCTATAGCACCTACTCTACGGCGGTTAGCCTCGACTACGGAGAAAGAAAACTAAAAGCACAAACAAGAGTATTCAGGGAAGCATCGCAAAATGATTTCACTTATACAAATACGGCCAAGATTGACCGGCCAATGGAAACACAGAAGAATGCAGACTATTTGAAAATGGGGATTCTTCAGGAAATTTACTTTCGCCCAAAACCTCAATATTTGCTATCGGCAAGAGTGTGGCTTCAAGAGAACTCCAGAGGCATCCCCCCTCTTATGGCAAACTATTCGGTGGAAGAAGACAACAGACAAAGCCATAGGAACCTTTACTCCATTGTTGACTTTGTAAAAAGTAGCGAGAGCTGGAACTTGAAATCTTCTTCAGGAGTATCAATCAACAAAACGAATTATTGGTTTAACAAAGCATCTTTCAATGGTGATATCATTCCAATTATTGACTCTCATAGCAATTCATTTAGTTGGTCGAACGGGTTAAGTTTTTACAAAGAGCTATCGACCATGATACAAACCAACCTTAGCGCTGAGTTTAATCATAGCGCTGTCTCGTCAAAGGAACGGTTAACAACAATATCATACCAAGGTAAACAAAATCATGGTGTAATCCGCTCAACTACAACTTTTAAGCTATCAAAACGCCTGAATTTAAACATACTGCTAAGCAAGGAGTCCTTTGACCATGAGGTCTCACCCTTACTCTACTCATTCTCATACGAGTATAAACCATTTAAGCAACAGGAACTATACTTAAAAGGAGGGCTGGCACGCAACTACCACCATCCATCATTGAATGATTTATATGGTCAGCCAGGAGGCAACAAAAATCTTAAACCTGAAGACGGTACTACATGGGACCTTGGTGTGAATCATTCTTTCGAACTTGAATCAACAAAAGTAACAGTTGTTGCAAGCCACTTTAGCTCAAAAATTGAAAGCTGGATTATTTGGCTTCCGCATTTAAAGGGATACTGGGAGCCAATAAATCTTGATTTGGTTTATGCGAGAGGTCTAGAAACCTCTACCAGCATTGATTACACCTTTGGGGAAGTTAAAATTAAACTTCTTGCAAACTATAACTTTACCCGTTCCACCATTGAGAATGGTGGAATTTGGTTGAAACCTGAAAATAAGGGCAAACAAATACCTTTTTTCCCTATCCATTCGGGTGGTTTTGTATTAAATACATCATACAAAAAAATTTTTGCGACTTACTCATTTACACATTTTTCTGAACGTTTCACAACAACAAGCAACAACCCAAATATACTCCGAAGGTTGTACCCTTACTACATGAGTTCGTTAGCTATTGGCTCAAACCTTAGATTCAAAAACACGAACATTGGAACTCAATTAAGAGTTGATAACTTGCTAAACGAGAGCTATCAAACCATCCTTTGGAGACCTATGCCAGGAAGAAATTTCAACATACTATTCCGCATCGAACTATAAAGAAACCATGCAGATTAGCCGATACATTCTATTTGTTTCTTTTTGCATCCTTATCCTACCTGGCTGCATGAAAGAGGAACCACTTCCAATTACAACCGTCAATCTTTTCGGAAGTAGGGGTGTATTTATTGTTAACGAAGGAAACTATCTGTATGGCAACTCTAGCCTTTGCTATTATGATATTGACAAGCAGGAGATTACCAATGACATTTTTACTCAAGCAAATGGAATTCCCCTTGGCGATGTTGCGTATAGCATGTCAATATACGATGGTAGAGGATACATTGTTGTTAATAATTCTGGTTGTATTCAAGTGGTTGATGCTTCAACGCTTATTCACATTGGCAAAATTGAAGGCTTGCCATCACCCCGTTTTATGCTTCCAATTGATGACAACATAGCCCTTGTCAGCGACCTGTATGCCAGAGGCATAAGCATTGTAAACCTTAAAAACCTCTCCGTCATAGGAAAAATTAGTACAGGAAACACCAACCTTCCCTTCTACCAACACTCCACCGAAAATCTGATTAGGGTTGGAAACAAAGTATTTGCAAACTGCTGGAGCTTCGACAGTAAGATTCTTGTGATTAGCATTGAAAATTTCAGTGTAATCGATTCCATTGATGTAGGAGTTCAACCTCTTTCAATGCAAAAGGATAAATTCGAAAAGCTATGGGTGATAAATGATGGTGGCTATCCTGGAAACCCGTTTGGGCACGAGAAACCCTCGCTTATGCGAATAAATAGCCAAACACATATTGTAGAGCAAAGTTTTTATTTTCCAACTTTCAACACAACAGTTGGTCAACTAGGCATTTCACCCCAAGGCGATTTTATCTACTTTATTGCCAACGATATTTTTAAAATGAGCGTACTTGCGACTGAACTACCAAGCGAGCCATTTGTTTATAAGAAAAATAGAAACCTGAGGGCACTAGCAATCGACCCTCACACAGGAGAATTATATATATCTGATGCTGTTGATTTTATGAGTGAAGGAAGGGTTTTCAGGTATAGTGTGTCGGGGCTTCCAATTGACAGTATCAACGTAGGAATAATTCCTGGAGGATTTTGCTTTAACTAATACTTCTCAATAAAATAGGCTGATATGAAAACCACGAAAAATTCAATTCGTAGTAAATTGAAAATTAAACCCGAAATGTATATTGCTTGTGAGAGAGAATAGCAACGGGGAACGGTATTTCATTCTATATGCGTTCGCTACGAGCTACTTTTAACCAAGCGATTAAGGATAAAATCTGTAAGAAAGAGATGTTTCCCTTTAATGATTACGACATTAAGAAATTAAAGGAAGATACTGTTAAAAGAGCAATTACAAAAGAAGATATTGCAAAAATTGCACACTATAAAACCGAACCTGACAGCCAAATGTTTCATTCAAAGAATCTATTCCTATTTAGCTACTACTGCCGAGGGATAAACTTTGTGGATATGGCAAATCTAAAATGGGATAATATTAATGGTAAAAGGATGAATTATTTTAGGCAAAAAACTGGAAAATATTTCGATTTTAAAATGCTAGAACCTGCAAAACAGATACTTAACTACTATAAAGAGAATTATTACAGGGGAGAGGATAGTTTCATTTTTCCAATTCTCAATGAGAATAGACACAATACGCAAGTTAGCATAAGGAATAGGCTACACAAAGTTTTAGGACAAACCAACAAAGACCTTAAGGAATTAGGTAAAGAACTTGGAATCAAAACAAAACTCACAACCTATGTGGCTCGCCATACTTTTGCTACCGTATTGAGGAAAAGTGGGGCTTCTTATTCAACAATAAAGGATACAATGGGTCATAGCGATGAGAAAACAACTCAGATATACGTTGACAGTATCTTTAATGATGAATTGGATAAGGCTTGTGAAGCTCTGTTGTAATATTTGGTTTCAAAAAAAGGTTGGCTTATTATCTGCAACCCCCTTTTCTATTGGGAGAAATCATTTAATAAACCAACCTTTTAATAACCGAAACCGTTTAAAACATCAACGCTAACGGTTTTACGTGCCTACACTGTATGGCACAACGGGTTAAGTCTTAATAAATAAAGCCCCTGCGGGATTAAAGGCAAAAATCAACCGAAGTTGACCGTCCCAATCGCAAGGGGCTTTATGATAGGATACAGTGTAGTTGGTTATGCTGGAGCCGCTCAAAGAGTTGGAACATCCATCCTTTTATTCTACACTATATCTATCAACAAAACTGTGAATCATCAAGGGCTTATGGAAAAGGACTATGGTTGTATAAACAACGAATCCATACACAAGCCCCTGATGAACACCTTTGGTTAAAAAAGCAGTGACTCAGGGTTTAATTCCCCGAAGTCTGCTTTTATCAAAGAACTTTCTGCAAATATATACCAAAACCATTGCCAACGCAAGCAAATTCATTTATTTTTGCATTGAATCAAAGACGGCTTAGGACGTTAAGAGCGGGGCTAGTGCATCAGCTCGTTGTTTCATCTTGGCTTCTTTCTGCTTTTAGTGGATAAGAAGCCAAGTTTTTTTATACATTTGCAAAAAAGGTTGGTATATGAAAAAGATGGAGCTAACAATTATTGTGGAGAAAGGGGAAAATGGTTACTATGTTGGTCAAATACAGGAATACCCGGCAGCCCTTTCACAAGGGAAAACCATTG
>CAYZSD010000015.1:0-35229 GCA_964481075.1 uncultured Rikenellaceae bacterium
AGAGCGCTTCCTTGGTAAGGAAGAGGTCATGGGTTCAATTCCCATCATTGGCTCACATTTTTTCTGACAATCACTTAAAAAACTGAAACTAATAATCTAAACAACTGGAGTTATGGCAAAGGAAAAATTTGATAGGTCAAAACCTCACGTAAACGTTGGTACAATTGGTCACGTTGACCATGGCAAGACCACCCTAACTGCTGCAATCACTAAGATTTTGGCAGAAAAAGGTCTTTCTGAATATCGTTCATTTGACTCTATCGACAACGCCCCTGAAGAGAGAGAAAGGGGTATCACTATTAACACTGCACACGTTGAGTATCAAACAGCAAGCCGTCACTACGCTCACGTTGACTGTCCTGGTCACGCTGACTACGTAAAGAACATGGTTACTGGTGCTGCTCAGATGGACGGCGCAATCATCGTTGTTGCTGCAACCGATGGTCCTATGCCTCAAACTCGTGAGCACATCCTTCTTGCTCGTCAGGTAAACGTTCCTCGTTTGGTGGTTTTCCTTAACAAGTGTGATATGGTTGACGATGAGGAGATGCTTGAATTGGTTGAAATGGAAGTACGCGAACTGCTTAGCTTCTATCAATTCGATGGCGATAATGCTCCAGTTATCCGTGGATCAGCACTCGGTGCACTAAATGGTGAGCCAGAGTGGGTTGACAAAGTAATGGAACTGATGGATGCAGTTGACACGTACATCCCAATTCCTCCACGTGACAATGAAAAACCTTTCCTACTTCCAGTTGAGGACGTATTCTCAATTACTGGTCGTGGTACCGTTGCAACAGGAAGAATTGAAACTGGTGTTGTAAATACAGGTGAAGAAGTTGAACTCATTGGTCTTGGTGCTGAAAAACGCAAGACTGTTGTAACTGGTGTTGAGATGTTCCGTAAGATTCTTGACCGTGGCGAAGCTGGTGACAACGTAGGTCTTCTTCTCCGTGGTGTTGATAAAAAGGAGATTAAGCGTGGTCAGGTATTAGCTAAGCCAGGCTCAATCAAGCCACATACAACCTTCAAGGCTGAGGTTTACGTTCTTAAGAAGGAAGAGGGTGGTCGTCATACCCCATTCCACAACAACTACCGTCCACAGTTTTACCTACGTACCCTCGACGTAACTGGCGAGATTCAACTACCCGAAGGCGTAGAAATGGTAATGCCTGGTGATAACGTAACAATCACTGTTAAGCTAATCTACGAGGTTGCTATTAACCAAGGATTGCGTTTTGCTATCCGTGAAGGTGGTAGAACTGTAGGTGCTGGTCAGGTAATTGAAATTGTTGACTAATTAGTAATATTGGGAAGGGTTAGCTTGGTCTATACCAGAAAACCCTTTCCCTTTACACGGGTGTAGCTCAGTTGGTAGAGCACTGGTCTCCAAAACCAGGTGTCGGGCGTTCGAGTCGCTCCTCCCGTGCAACATAAAAGTTTTTTATGAAAATCAAAGAATACCTTCAGGAAGTTTACGCTGAGCTAGTCCACAAAGTAACGTGGCCAACATGGAAAGATCTTCAATCCAGTGCATTAATTGTAATGGTTGCTTCCCTATTAATTGCACTTGTCATATTCTTCATGGATTTATCCTTCGAGAATGTGATGGATTTCATTTACAAAATGCTGTACTAATCCCTGAAAGGACACTCGATGGAAGAGAACGTTAAGAGATGGTATGTGCTGCGCGCCATCGGGGGGAAAGAGAAAAAAGTAAAAGAATACGTTGAGAACGAAGTTAATCGTTTAAAGATTAACGACCTAGTTTCTCAAGTACTCATTCCCACCGAAAAAGTTTACCAAATACGTAGTGGTAAAAAGGTGAGCAAAGAGCGGATATTCTATCCCGGTTACGTTTTAATCGAGGCAGCATTAGTAGGAGAGATACCACATATTCTGAAGAATATTCCTAATGTGATAGGTTTTTTGGGTGACCCCAAAACAGGCGAACCTATCCCATTACGTCAGTCAGAGGTGAATCGAATCCTTGGAAGAGTCGATGAACTTGCTGGCCAAGATGAGGAATTAAACGTTCCATTCTTTGTTGGTGAAGCAGTAAAAGTTATTGATGGTCCCTTTAACTCTTTTACTGGAGTAATCGAAGAAGTGAACGAGGAGAAGAAGAAACTGAAGGTTATGGTCAAAATTTTTGGCCGAAAAACTCCGTTGGAGCTCAACTTTATGCAAGTTGAAAAAGAGTAGTAACTGTTAAGAGCTAAATTATTATGGCTAAAGAAGTTGCCGGATTAATCAAGTTACAGATTAAGGGAGGTGCTGCAAATCCATCGCCCCCTGTTGGTCCTGCACTCGGCTCAAAAGGGGTGAACATCATGGAGTTCTGCAAGCAATTCAATGCAAGAACTCAAAGTCAGGCTGGAAAGGTTCTCCCAGTGATAATTACTTTCTATGCCGATAAGTCGTTTGACTTTGTGGTAAAAACCCCCCCCGTTGCCGTTCAACTACTTGAAATTACCAAGTTGAAGAGCGGTTCAGCAGAGCCTAACCGAAAGAAAGTCGCTTCGGTTACCTGGGAGCAGGTGAAAGAAATTGCACAGGATAAAATGCCCGACCTAAACTGTTTTACCTTGGAATCGGCTATGACAATGGTGGCTGGAACTGCCCGTAGTATGGGTATAAAAGTTACCGGTGAATTTCCAGGGATGTAACACTAAACCTCTTTTAGCGAGATGACAAAATTGACCAAGAAACAGAAACTTGCGTTGTCAAAGATTGAACCAGGTAAGCAGTACAAGCTTGCTGAGGCCGCAAAGTTAGTGAAGGAGATTACATACACCAAATTCGATGCTTCAGTTGATATCGATGTTCGCCTTGGCGTTGACCCCAGAAAGGCCAACCAAATGGTGCGTGGTGTGGTAACTCTACCTCATGGAACCGGTAAGGCGATTAGAGTTCTTGTACTGTGTACCCCCGATAAAGAAGAAGCAGCAAAGGCAGCAGGTGCCGACTATGTTGGTCTGGACGACTATATCGAGAAGATAAAAGGAGGCTGGACCGATGTTGATGTCATTATCACCATGCCTAGCGTAATGGGAAAGGTTGGTGCTTTGGGTCGTATCCTTGGCCCTCGTGGCTTGATGCCAAACCCCAAGAGCGGAACCGTAACCATGGACGTTGATAAAGCTACAAAGGAAGTAAAACAAGGAAAAATCGACTTTAAAGTCGATAAGTTTGGAATTGTTCATACCTCCGTTGGAAAAGTTTCTTTCGAGCCGGAAAAGTTGATCGAGAACGCTCAAGAGTTTATTCAAACCATCGTCAAGCTCAAGCCTGCCGCAGCAAAAGGTACTTATATAAAGAGTATCTACCTGTCAAGCACAATGAGCCCTGGCGTAGAAGTGGATCCTAAGACAGTATCCGAATCGAACTAATAACGCATTACAGACCCATTTATCATGAGAAGGGAAGAAAAGAACGCAGTGATTGATAAGCTTACCGAGCAGATCAACCAGTACCCACACTTCTATCTTACTGACACTTCCGAACTGAATGCTGCTGATACCAGCAACCTTCGTCGTAAGTGCTTCGAGAGTGAAGTTAAGCTGGTGGTGGTAAAGAATACCCTTCTAAAGAAAGCCCTTGATCGTAGTGAAAAAGCAGATTTTTCACCTATCTATGGCTCTCTTAAGGGATCAACCTCCGTCATGTTCACCGATGTGAGCAATGTTCCCGCTAAGCTTATCAAGGATTTCCGTAAATCTAAGGAAAAACCCATTCTAAAAGCTGCTTTTGTAGAAGAATCTATTTATGTTGGCGACAACCAGCTCGATGCGCTAGTTAGCCTGAAGAGCAAGAACGAACTCATTGCTGATGTTATCGCTCAGTTGAAGTCGCCTGTTAATAAGGTTGTTTCGCAGCTAAAGTCAGCACCTAACATTCTGGCTGGGGTAGTTAAAACCCTAAGCGAAAAAGAAGGATAATTAAAGTAAAGTTTGGAATTAATATTTTTTAAACCTTAAGTAAAAATGGCAGATCTTAAGAAGTTTGCAGAAGAACTGGTTAACCTTACAGTAAAAGAAGTTAACGAACTCGCACAAATCCTAAAGGATGAGTATGGCATTGAGCCAGCCGCAGCAGCGGTTGCTGTTGCTGCACCAGCAGCAGGAAACGAAGGCCCCGCTGTAGTTGAGAAAACCACTTTCGACGTGATTCTCAAATCAGCAGGCGGAACAAAACTACAGGTTGTTAAACTTGTTAAGGAACTTACAGGTCTTGGTCTAAAAGAGGCTAAAGAACTAGTTGACGCTGCTCCAAAAGCAGTTAAAGAGGGTGCTTCTAAGGAAGAAGCAGAATCGATTAAAACTCAACTCGAAGAGGTAGGAGCAGAAGTTGAACTTAAATAAGGAAAACCTGATAGCATTAGGTAATAGAGGTTTAGAATCTATATAAGTAGATTCTAAGCCTTTTTATTGTTTAATTTAATGGTTCAACAAAATCCATCGCAATGTCCTCTAAAACAAACAATCAGAGAATATCGTTCTCTAAAACAAGGAATCTCTTCGATTACCCTGATTTCCTTGATATTCAATTAAAATCATTTAAGGAATTTTTCAATTTCGGGTCATCAAGCGAGGATCGGAGGAAAGAAGGTCTCTATAAGGTCTTCTCCGAAAACTTCCCAATTACCGACACAAGGAATAACTTCGTGTTGGAATTTATCGATTACTATATCGATCCACCAAGGTATTCCATTGAAGAGAGCATTGAGCGTGGACTAACTTTTTCTGTCCCCCTCAAAGCAAAGCTCAAACTTTACTGTACCGATCCCGAGCACGAGGATTTCGATACTGTTGTTCAAGACGTGTATCTAGGTACAATTCCATACATGACCCCCAGGGGAACCTTCGTCATTAATGGCGCAGAAAGGGTCGTTGTTTCACAGCTTCATCGTTCTCCAGGCGTATTCTTCGGTCAAAGTGTGCATGCCAATGGCACAAAACTCTATTCTGCAAGGATCATCCCTTTCAAGGGCTCCTGGATTGAGTTTGCTACCGACATAAACAACGTGATGTATGCCTACATCGACCGAAAGAAAAAATTGCCCGTATCTACTTTACTTCGTGCAATCGGTTTTGAAAGCGACAAGGATATCCTTGAAATTTTCAACCTAGCCGATGAGATTAAGGTTTCAAAAGCTAACCTGAAAAAGTTCGTTGGCCGAAGACTCGCCGCCCGTGTACTTAAATCGTGGGTGGAAGACTTCGTTGACGAGGACACAGGAGAAGTGGTTTCGATAGAACGAAACGAAATTATTCTTGATCGCGAAACCATAATCGAAAACGAGCATATCGACGATATCGTCGATTCTGGAACAAAGAGCATCCTTTTGCATAAGGAATACCAAAGTATTTCCGATTATGCAATCATTTATAATACATTACAAAAGGACCCTTGTAACTCTGAAAAGGAAGCAGTTGTTCACATCTATCGTCAGCTTCGTAACTCGGAACCACCCGATGAGGCCACAGCGCGCGATGTGATTGATAAACTTTTCTTCTCCGACAAGCGGTATGATCTAGGTGAGGTAGGTCGATTTAGAATCAATAAGAAGCTTAACCTGACAACCGACAAAGAAATCCGTGTACTAACCAAGGAAGATATCATTGAGATTATTAAGTATCTGATTGAACTTATCAATTCAAAAGCCGATGTAGATGATATCGACCACCTTAGCAATAGAAGGGTAAGAACTGTTGGAGAACAACTTGCAAATCAATTTAGTGTTGGATTGGCTCGTATGGCTCGTACCATCCGTGAAAGGATGAACGTTCGCGATAACGAGGTTTTCACCCCTATTGATTTGATTAATGCAAAGACCCTTTCTTCAGTAATTAATTCATTCTTCGGTACCAACCAACTTTCTCAATTCATGGATCAAACCAACCCATTGGCTGAAATGACACATAAACGTCGTCTTTCTGCTTTGGGACCTGGCGGATTATCTAGAGAAAGAGCTGGTTTCGAAGTGCGTGACGTACACTATACTCACTATGGAAGGCTTTGCCCTATCGAAACCCCTGAAGGACCCAACATTGGTTTGATTTCTTCGCTTTGTATTTATGCTAAGATAAATAACCTTGGCTTTATCGAAACACCATACAGAAAGGTTGAAAACTGCAAGGTTGACCTTACAAACGAAGGTGTTGTTTACCTTACCGCAGAGGAAGAAGAATACAAAATGATTGGCCAAGCTAATGCACCTCTTAATGAGGATGGCATGTTTAGAAACCCCCGTGTGAAATCGAGGTATGAAGCCGACTACCCCTTCTGCGAAAGGGAAAAGGTTGATATGATGGATGTTGCGCCAAATCAAATAGCATCAATTGCCGCTTCCCTAATTCCATTCCTTGAGCACGATGATGCAAACCGTGCTCTCATGGGATCGAACATGATGAGGCAGGCTGTTCCACTTATACAACCTGAGGTGCCAATTGTTGGAACTGGATTGGAGAGCGTTGTTGTTCGTGATAGTCAGGTACAAATTGTAGCCGAAGAGGATGGTATTGTTCATTATGTTGATTCAGAAGAGATTATAATTAAGTACAGTTTCTCTGAAGAAGAGCAATTTGTTCGCTTCGATCCAGATATTGTTAGATACAAGCTTCCAAAATTCAAAAAGACAAACCAGAACACTTGCATCACCTTAAAACCATCTGTAAGAAAGAATCAGGTAGTGAAGAAAGGTGATATATTAACCGAAGGTTATGCTACTCGTAACGGCGAGCTTGCTCTTGGTCGTAACCTTAAGGTTGCCTTCATGCCTTGGAAAGGCTACAACTTTGAGGATGCAATCGTAGTTAACGAAAGACTTGTAAAGGAGGATGTTTTCACCTCGGTTCATATTGATGAGTTTATCCTTGAAGTACGCGACACAAAGCGTGGTTTGGAGGAATTAACAGCCGACATTCCAAACGTTAGCGAAGAGGCGACAAAAGATCTTGATGAGAATGGAATGATTCGTATTGGGGCTAACATCGTACCTGGTGATATTCTTATTGGTAAGATTACTCCAAAAGGTGAGTCAGACCCAACACCTGAAGAAAAACTTCTTCGTGCAATCTTTGGCGATAAGGCAGGTGACGTGAAAGATGCTTCTCTTAAAGCACCCCCCTCTCTATATGGTGTAGTTATTGACAAGAAACTTTTTACTCGCTCTGTAAAAGAGTCTGCAAAAAAGAGTAAAAACAGCGAAAAAAACCTTGTCGGAAAACTTGAAGAGGAATTCAACAGGAATGTGAATGACCTTAAGGAGAGACTTGTTGATAAGTTATTCTTCTTAGTAAATGGAAAGACATCACAAGGAGTTGTAGATATCTACAATCAGGAAATTGTTCCAAGAGGAATTAAGTTCACACAAAAAATGTTAACTGACATTGATTATTTGAACATAAATCCCAATAAGTGGACAACTGATAAAAAGAAGAACGATACCATTAAGGCCCTTATTCATAATTATATACTTAAGTATAAGGAGCATGATGCCGACTATAAACGTAAAAAGTTTAATGTAACTATTGGCGACGAAATGCCTGCTGGCATAGTACAGATGGCCAAAGTATATGTTGCAAAGAAACGAAAAGTTAAGGTAGGCGATAAAATGGCTGGTCGTCATGGTAATAAGGGTATTGTTGCAAAGATTGTTCGCGAGGAGGATATGCCTTTCCTTGAGGATGGCACCCCTGTTGACATTGTTCTTAATCCACTGGGAGTTCCTTCACGTATGAACCTTGGTCAGATCTATGAAACTGTGCTGGGTTGGGCAGGTCAAAAACTTGGAGTTACCTTTAGCACTCCAATCTTCGACGGTGCAAAGATTGATGAGATTAATCAGTATTCCGATCAAGCCGGAATCCCACGTTACGGAAAAACATATCTTTATGACGGTGGAACAGGAGAACGGTTCGATCAACCTGCAACAGTTGGTGTAATCTATATGCTGAAGCTTGGGCACATGGTTGATGATAAGATGCATGCACGTTCTATTGGTCCTTACTCACTTATCACACAGCAGCCTCTTGGAGGTAAGGCACAGTTTGGTGGTCAGCGATTTGGAGAGATGGAAGTGTGGGCTCTTGAAGCGTTTGGTGCTTCACACATCCTTCAGGAAATTCTTACAATCAAGTCGGATGATGTGGTTGGACGTGCAAAAGCTTATGAGTCAATTGTTAAGGGAGAACCGATGCCGCAACCCGGAATACCTGAGTCGCTTAATGTGCTTCTACACGAACTCCGTGGATTAGGTCTAAGCGTTAATCTTGACTAGTTAGAATAGCAATTAAAGTTTGAGCTATTCCTTAACCTAAAGTAAAGGTTTTTTAAACTATATAACATTCAGATTATGTCGTTCAGAAGGGAAAACAAGGTCAAAAGCAACTTTACCAAGATTACTATTAGCCTTTCCTCTCCCGAGGAAGTGTTAGAGCGATCAAGTGGAGAAGTGCTTAAACCCGAAACCATCAATTATAGAACCTACAAACCCGAACGCGATGGGTTATTCTGCGAGAGAATTTTTGGTCCAGTAAAGGACTATGAGTGCCATTGTGGAAAGTACAAACGAATTCGTTACAAAGGGATTGTTTGCGATCGATGCGGTGTAGAAGTAACGGAGAAGAAGGTTCGTCGCGAAAGGATGGGACATATAAACCTAGTTGTTCCAGTTGCTCACATCTGGTACTTCCGTTCATTACCCAATAAGATAGGATATTTACTAGGGCTTCCATCGAAGAAGCTCGATGCGATTATTTACTACGAGCGTTACGTGGTTATCAATCCAGGTATTAAAAGTGCCGATAATGTAAAATATCTCGATTTTCTTACCGAGGAGGAATACCTCGATATTATCGAGTCACTTCCTAAGGAAAATCAACATTTAGATGATTCCGACCCAAATAAGTTCATTGCTGGAATGGGTGCTGAAGCCATTCAGATGCTGTTATCAAGAATTGACCTTGATGGATTAAGCTACGATCTTCGTCATAAAGCTAACAACGAAACGTCTCAACAGCGTAAAAATGAGGCTTTAAAGCGTCTTCAAGTTGTTGAGGCCTTCCGTGAGTCGATTCACATCAACAAGTCCGAATGGATGATTCTGAGGGTAATTCCAGTTATTCCTCCCGAATTGCGCCCATTGGTTCCTCTCGACGGTGGTCGATTTGCTACATCCGACCTAAACGATTTGTATCGTAGGGTAATTATTCGGAATAATCGTTTAAAGAGGCTTATAGAAATTAAGGCTCCAGAAGTTATTCTTAGGAATGAAAAGCGTATGTTGCAGGAAGCTGTCGATTCACTGTTTGATAACTCCCGTAAGAGCAACGCTGTAAAAACCGATGCCAATAGACCTCTTAAGTCGCTTAGTGATAGTTTGAAAGGGAAACAAGGACGCTTCCGTCAGAATCTACTTGGAAAACGTGTGGACTACTCCGCTCGTTCGGTTATTGTTGTGGGACCTGAGCTAAAGATGCACGAATGTGGATTGCCGAAGGATATGGCTGCTGAACTTTACAAGCCTTTTATTATCAGGAAACTAATTGAAAGAGGTATTGTTAAAACAGTAAAATCTGCAAAAAAGATTGTTGACAGAAAGGATCCTGTTGTATGGGACATCCTTGAGAATGTGTTAAAGGGGCATCCTGTTCTCCTTAACCGAGCACCAACCCTTCACAGGCTTGGTATTCAGGCGTTTCAACCAAAGCTAATTGAAGGTAAAGCTATTCAGCTTCATCCTCTCTCCTGTACTGCTTTCAACGCCGACTTCGATGGAGACCAAATGGCAGTTCATTTACCTTTAGGAAATGAAGCTATCCTTGAGGCTCAGATTCTTATGTTAGGGTCACATAACATCCTTAACCCTGCAAATGGTGCACCAATTACGGTACCCTCTCAGGACATGGTTCTTGGGCTATACTACATCACGAAACATAGGAAGGGTGCTAAGGGCGAAGGTCTCAAGTTTTATTCGCCCGAGGAAGCAATCATTGCTTACAATGAGAAGGTTACCGATCTTCACACAATAGTAAAAGTGCGACTACCCATTTACTCTGAAACGGGGGAGTTAAAATATGAAATGATTGAGACAACAATCGGTCGTATTATGTTCAACCAATTTGTCCCCACTGAGATGGGTTACATTAATGAGCTTCTAACCAAGAAATCATTAAGGGACATCATTGGTAAGGTTTTAAAGAAATCAGGTATTGCTCGTACTGCTCAATTCCTTGATGATATCAAGGACTTAGGGTACTATATGGCGTTTAAAGGCGGTTTGTCATTCAACCTTGACGACGTTAAGATTCCTGATGAGAAGGAGCAATTAGT
Organism: uncultured Rikenellaceae bacterium; assembly: GCA_964481075.1. Taxonomy (GTDB): domain Bacteria; phylum Bacteroidota; class Bacteroidia; order Bacteroidales; family Tenuifilaceae; genus MWFE01. The sequence continues at coordinate 10,339 of CAYZSD010000015.1, forward strand.
TGAAGAAGGGTATGAGCAGGTTGACGAGGTGCTAGCTAACTACAACATGGGTCTAATCACTAATAATGAACGTTATAACGCTATCATTGACGTTTGGACGCATACCAATGCTAAGCTTACTTTAACCCTTCTCAAGAAGCTGTCGGAGGACAACCAGGGTTTCAACTCAATTTACATGATGCTTGACTCTGGGGCTAGGGGTTCAAAAGAACAGATTCGTCAGCTTTGTGGAATGCGAGGTCTGATGGCTAAACCACAAAAATCGGGGGCTGCTGGAAGTGAAATTATTGAGAACCCAATTCTTTCGAACTTTAAGGAAGGACTGTCAGTTCTTGAATACTTCATCTCTACTCACGGTGCTCGTAAAGGTCTTGCCGATACAGCTCTAAAAACAGCCGATGCTGGTTATCTTACTCGTCGTTTAGTTGATGTTTCTCAGGATGTAATCATCACCGAATCCGATTGTGGAACTCTTAGAGGACTTGTTGCTACAGCTATCAAAAAGAATGAAGAGGTTGTTGAAACCCTTTATGAAAGAATACTTGGAAGAACCACGGTGCACGATATCTACCACCCACTTACTGGTGAACTTATCATTTCAGCAGGGGAGGAACTTACAGAGGATATTAGCCTTAAGATTGCTGAATCACCTATTGAACAAGTAGAGATTCGTTCGGTTCTAACTTGCGAATCGAAAAAGGGTGTTTGTGCGAAATGCTATGGTCGTAACCTAGCAACTGGTAGGATGGTGCAAAAGGGCGAGGCGGTTGGAGTTATTGCCGCTCAGTCAATTGGTGAACCAGGTACACAGCTTACTCTTCGTACTTTCCACGTTGGGGGTACTGCATCAAATATTATTGCAGACTCAAAGATCGTTTCAAAGTTCGAAGCTCGAGTCGATATAGAGGAGTTGAAGAGTATCCCAAAAACTGACGACCAAGGAAATAACTACTCTATTGTTATTGGTCGTTTGGCAGAAATGCGACTTATCGATAAGAATACAGGCATAACCCTTTCGACACATACTATACCTTACGGATCAAAACTTTACATAAATAATGGCGATGATGTTTCGAAGGGTCAACTTTTATGCGATTGGGATCCTTGGAATGCTGTTATCATCTCCGAGTCAGACGGAAAAATTGCTTTTGAATCGGTAATTAAGGAAGTTACTTACCGAGATGAGTCAGACGAACAGACTGGCTACCGCGAGAAAGTTATCATAGAATCGAGAGATAGGACAAAGAACCCTATCATCAAGATTATGAAGAATAAAGAGGTAGTTAGGTCATACAACCTTCCAGTATCTTCTCATATTGTTGTTGAGGAGGGTAGGGACGTAGTGGCAGGTGACATTCTTGTGAAGATTCCGCGTGCAATCGGAAAATCGGGCGACATCACTGGTGGTTTGCCAAGGGTAACCGAACTTTTCGAGGCAAGGAATCCATCTAATCCAGCCATCGTTTCAGAGATTGACGGTGAAGTATCCTTTGGAAAGGTGAAGCGTGGAAATCGTGAGATTGTTGTCACTTCCAAAACTGGTGAGGTGAAAAAATACCTAGTTCCACTTTCAAAGCAGATCTTGGTTCAAGAAAACGACTTTGTTAGAGCTGGGATTCCCCTTTCCGACGGTGCAATAACTCCTTCCGATATTCTTGCAATTAAAGGACCTACTAAGGTACAGGAGTATATCGTTAACGAAGTTCAGGAAGTTTACCGCATGCAGGGTGTGAAAATCAACGATAAGCACTTTGAAATCATTGTTCGTCAGATGATGAGAAAGGTTGAGATTGATGACCCAGGCGATACACGATTCCTTGAGAAACAAGTGGTTGACAAGTGGGAGTTTATGGACGAGAACGATTGGATCTATGACAAGAAGGTTGTTATTGATGCTGGCGACTCTCCAAGTGTACGTCCTGGTCAAATTATTACTGCCCGTAAACTACGTGATGAAAACTCAATGCTTAAGCGACGCGACTTGAAACTTATCACAAGTCGGGATGCCGTTCCTGCAACCTCAAACCAGATCTTACAAGGAATAACTAGAGCTGCGCTACAAACCAATAGCTTTATGTCAGCAGCTTCATTCCAAGAAACAACTAAGGTACTTAACGAAGCAGCAATTTTTGGAAAAGTTGACACTCTTGAAGGTCTCAAGGAGAATGTTATCTGCGGTCATCTGATACCTGCTGGTACTGGGTTAAGAGAATTTAATAACCTTGTGGTTTACCCAAAGGACGACTATAATCCTATCACAAAACAAGCAAAAGACTCCGAATAGAAACATTGAAGTTCTTATAAGAATATTGTTATTAAAAAATCGAGGGGAATTCCCCTCGATTTTTTATATCTTTACATAGTTTTTTAAACTAAAAAATACTAAAAATGACAGATAAAAAAAATCAACTCAACATTGAACTAAGTGATGATATTGCCCAAGGAAACTATGCAAACCTCGCAATTATTACCCATTCATCATCAGAATTTATTGTTGATTTTGTAAGGGTTATGCCTGGTATGCCTAAGGCAAAAGTACAATCGCGAATAATTTTAACCCCTGATCACGCCAAACGATTGCTGATGGCTCTCAAGGATAATGTTTCAAAATTTGAAAGCACGCATGGCCCTATCAAAGTTGGAGAGTCTCACCCAGGTATGCCTCCTTTTCCCATGAATTTTGGTGGAAGCACAGGACAAGCATAAACTTATAATAAGCTAAAAGGCGTTCAAAGTATCAATATTGCTTGACTTGGTAGTTTTCTTTTTTCTGTTCCAGATTAAAAAAACTACTAATGTTATAAAAGCAAATGTTAGACCAATGGGGTATCCCAAATTTTGACTAAGTTTAAAACCCTCAGGTGCAATAAGGATGTAATTTGTTATTACGGCAGTCATAAAAACAGCAGGTAATAAAGTAATCCAGAATAATTTTTTTGAAACAGCGAGGTAAATAGTAATAGCCCAAAGAACTATTGTCGAAAGGGTTTGGTTGCTCCAGGCCATGTAACGCCAAATGATTGCAAAATCGAATTGTGTAAGAGAAAAACCAATTATAAATAAAGGTATAGATATTACTAGCCTGTTAATTAGACTTATTTGTTTAAGGTTTACAAAATCTGCAACAATTAGCCTTGCTGAACGGAATGCAGTATCACCCGATGTGATTGGTGCTGCAACAACTCCTAGTAAAGCAAGAACTCCACCAATTTTCCCCAACATTGAATCGGATATTGTTTTCACAATAGATGCGGCATCATTATGATTTTCAATTAGAATTTGGTTTAAATGTTGAATCCCACCAAAGAAGGACATCGCTGCTGCAGCCCAAATTAGCGCTACAATACCTTCTGTAATCATTGCCCCATAGAAAACTCTTCTTCCAAGTCTTTCATTTTCAAGGCATCGAGCCATTAGAGGACTTTGAGTTGAGTGAAATCCGGAGATAGCGCCGCAAGCGATTGTCACAAAAAGAAGAGGGAATGCTGGAAAACTTAAAGCATTTGTTTTCATATTCCTAAAGTTGTCAGCTGTTAGCTCAACCAATGTATAATCACCAATAACTAGCACTATCCCTATTCCCAATGCCATGAAAAGTAATGCTGCACCAAATAAAGGGTATAGCCTACCAATTAATTTATCTATGGGGAGAAGAGTTGCAAGGATATAGTAGAATAGTATTACATAAAGCCAAAAAGACTTGCCAAAAAGTGATGGAGTTAGGTTTGCAAGAATTCCAGCAGGACCAACAATAAAAACTGCTCCTACCAGAATCATTAAAATGATAGTGAAGCCTCGCATAAACTGTTTAAAACCAACACCAAGATACTTCCCTACGATTTCTGGTATGCTTGCACCACCATTTCTTATCGACAACATACCTGAAAAGTAGTCGTGAACAGCCCCAGCAAAAACGCATCCAAATGCAATCCATAGGAAAGCAATTGGTCCGTATGCTGCACCAAGTACTGCACCGAAGATTGGACCAAGTCCAGCAATATTAAGGAATTGGATAAGAAAAATCCTCCACCAAGGTAATGGAAGGTAATCAATACCGTCCTTCATTGTAAAGGCTGGAGTTTTTCTGTCTTTGTCAACGCCAAAAACTCTCTCAACCAAATAGCCCCAAAACACATAGCCAAGGAGGAGAAAAACAAGCGCTAATAAAAAAGTAAACATTCTATGAAAAGAAAGATAAGCTTATGCCCCTAAAGTTTTTAGTGCTTCGTAAACAAGAAAAACGGGCCAAACAATTGCCTTGAGGAATCCCAAAACTCCCGTCCAAAATGAAGTAGCAACAGAAATGTAATAGATTGCGGCACCAATGAAACCAAGGCCATAAACTGCATTTGATGCTCCGTTGGAGTGAAACTCAGATTTTACTTTTCCTTCAGTCATAATTTATAGGTTTTAATTGAACTGAACTATCTTTATGTTCTCGAATTCGAGCGATCTTTCCCTTTCTTCCCCCTTAGGAATGTAGAATATTTTTCCGCTTGCAGTGAAAGCGTTTGTTTCTGAAAGGGCAACATTGACAAGGTTTTCGAGAAGGGTAGAGATTCGTTTGTAAACCTGAAACTGCAATGAGAAATCACCTTTTCCTTCAAATTCCTGGTTGATATCATTCTCAACGAATGTCTCCTGCGTAGTACCTCCAATTAGTTGCCTTAAGCTTCGGCCGCTACTTCTTGTAACCACAATTTCAACCTTGGTTACTTTGAATCCTCTTTCGTTAAACGACCTTAGGTTAAGTTCCCAAAGGGTTGTTTCCTTCGATGGCCCTTTAGTCGGTTTAATTCGTACAGGCTCAAGAATGGCAAGTTGAACCTGCCCTTCCTCAATAGGGATGCTATAGGTTTCTCGAATTGTAACATTTCCAAACGAAAGGTTTACAGAAAATGAGGAACTTGGCGAAGAGCAGAAATCTGTATCATACTGTACCTGTAGTCGGGTTGAATTATCTACCACCGATTGGTTAAGCAATTTTGCACACTGGCTCGTTATTGTAATATCCGGTTTTAGTGTGAATGTTTTGTTCCCCGATTTAAGGAGGATGGAAAGGTTTCCCCTTTCATGCATAACAGTTTCAAACTTAAGGTTGCTTATTGTTTGCTCTATCTTTGCCTCGATTATCCCTGCTCTTGTTTTTCGTGCATGTGTGAATAGTTCTTTTAACGCAGCAGCTTTTTGTTGAAGGATGATAAGGTCATAAACCGAACTGGTTGTTTCTGCTTCGCGTTCAACAACGTTAAGCTCTTCGGTGAAACTTTTATCCAATGCAACCCACTCTTCTACAAGCCTATCGAGATCTTTCTCGCTAAAAGGGTATTTTATGTGATAGTGAACTTTTACCTCTTTCGTTTTCTTGTACTTTTTCTTTTCCCAGTAGAACTCATCGGCGCGATTCAAACTCACCCCTCGTAGGGTGTTAATGAAACCAGATGAAATGTTTGTTTGAGTTTGAATCCTTTCGCTGTAGCTGGTCATATTATTTATGACCTGCTCATCGACTTTTACCTGAGTTTCAGAGCTTACGTTGACTGCAACAGAGGAGACAATTTTCTCCTTCAATGCTCTGAAAGCATCATTCTGGGCTTGTTCATGCGAATTTCCAACCCCTTCAACAATAATAAAGTTGCGAGAAATTCCATGTACCCAACTTGGTCGCTCTTTCGAAGAACGCTCAACAACCTTAATAGGTTTACATCCAGTGAAAACCAAACCAAGGATGATAATACAAACTGATGAGCGAAAAACACTTTTTTTGAAAAAAAATCTCATTATGTAACGATTTACTATATGTGTGATATTAAGGTGATTGTTGAAATAGTGTTGTTTTTTACAGGCTGCAATTTATTAAAAAGAAAGATATGTTGTGTTGATATTTAGTAAGTTCTTGTCATTCGTTTTGGAACAACAATAATATAGTCGGCAATACCAAGATTGCTTTCCTCTAGTTTCTGCGTATCATCCTGAATAACAGATGCAATTGTGCTTATTGTGGTTTCATTTTTGTACTCTTTTAAGTACCAAACAATACCTTCGTAGTTGTTTGAGTGGTATGTTCCGTGGAAATGGATAAAGATACCCTCTGCCTCCAAATAATTAAGAATGCTCCAAGCCATAGTTGCATCCTTTAAGGCTTGTGCTTTGGGCAAGTTCTGTGTGTCAGGTGAACCTTTGCCGGCCATACCCATCATGCTTAGCATACTCTTATAGCCTGGAAGTTCTGGGTTATAGCTTATTGGGAGGGGTGCAATAAAGTTTTTGGCTTCACTCGAAATCAACTCAAGAGCTTCAAAACCACCTGATGCAACCATGGAGGCATATCTCCTAGGGACGTTTGTGGCAACGAATGAAAGCTTATTCTCCTTTGCAAATTCAACCAAGGGTTTGTAGTCGGTTTTATAGTTCGCCCAAAGCCTAGCATCGGCTTCAAATCGAGTTTGACTAATTTGTCCTTTGACATATTCATCCAAAATAAGTTGATTATCGGTTTCAAACATTTCTGCTCCAAGTATTAGCTTTGAACCGTGAAACTGATGAAGCTTATTAGTTAATTCAATTTCAAGCCAATGACAGATTGGGTTATCGTGGAGTTCTCCGAAAAGTATTACACTGCTGCGCCCAACTCCATCGGACATTTCATTAAAGGAAACCTGTGTCCCATCCTTTGTAAACAGGTTGTATGCATCAAGGTTTTGAGCACTTAAATCAAAAAAAATTGAACAACCGATTAATATAATCAAAAACTTTTTCATACTTTGGCGTGTTTATGTTTGGTGTAAAAATAGTAAAAGCATATTGATTTAATGTTATTTCTAACTTAATAAAGAACAACATGGAAGTTACTCGACTATTTGATTTACTTGAAAATGCAAAAGAGTTGTACGCTGCTCGGCCAGTATTAGGATGTAAAAAGGATGGGAAATGGATAGAGTATGATATTCAACAATACATCGACTTTGCCAATGGCATGAGTTATGGTTTTTTGGCAATGGGACTGGAAAAAGGCGATAAGGTTGCAACAATTACCAACAATAGGCCTGAATGGAATTTTGTTGATATGGGGCTAAGCCAGGCAGGAATGGTTCATATTCCAATTTACCCTACTATAGGCAATGAGGAGTATGAGCATATCCTCAAACATTCTGAGTCGAGGATAGTGTTTGTTTCCGATAAGCAGCTTTATGAAAATATCAAGCCTATTGCCGACAGAATTCCTAGTATTATTGGGGTTTTTATTTTCAATGATGTAACTGGAATTCCCAGTTGGCTGGAAGTTCTTACAAAAGGTAACGAAAATGCCGAGGCAATGGCAATCAAACTTCAAGCAATTAAGCCAACCGTACTACCCGATGATTTGGTCTCAATAATATACACTTCAGGAACAACGGGTCTTTCTAAGGGTGTAATGCTTTCACACAGGAATTTTTTAAGTAATGTTGAAGCATCGCTATACCTTTTTCCCCTTGGTCCAGGCGATAAGTCGTTGAGTTTCCTCCCTCTTAGTCACGTATATGAACGAATGGTCAGCTATTACTACCTATACAAGGGTGTTTCGGTTTACTATGCTGAGAACATGGGGACGATAGGAGATAACCTGAAGGAACTTTCTCCAACCGTTTTTGTTGCTGTACCTCGAGTAATTGAAAAAACCTTTGATAAGATTATTGCAAAAGGTAAGGATTTAACAGGAATAAAGAAACAACTATTTTTCTGGGCAGTCAATTTGGGGTATAGGTATAAGGAGGAAAACAATGGGCTTTTCTATATGCTTCAGCTTAAGATTGCTCGAAAGCTAATATTCAGCAAATGGAAACAAGCATTAGGAGGAAGGGTCAAGTTTATCATAAGCGGAGGAGCTGCTCTTCAACCTCGATTAGCAAGAGTGTTTCATGGTGCGGGAATACCAATTTACGAGGGATACGGTTTAACAGAAACCTCCCCTGTAATCTCTGCAAACCATCAAATGCAACCTGGCAACCTAATGTTTGGTTCAGTGGGTACAATCATTAAGACGATTGAGGTAAAAATTGCTGACGATGGTGAGATTCTAATGAAGGGCCCAAGTTTAATGCAAGGTTATTTCAAATCGCCAGAACAAACAGCCGAAGCCATTGACAGTGAAGGGTGGTTTCATACAGGAGATATTGGAAAGTTTGACAAAGGGAAATATCTTGTTATAACCGATAGAAAGAAAGAGATGTTTAAGATGTCGAGCGGAAAATATGTTGCTCCTCAGGTGATTGAGAATAAGATTAAGGAGTCATTCTTTATTGAACAGGTAATGGTTGTGGGTGAGAATGAGAAGTTTGTGAGTGCAATTATCTCTCCAAATTTTAGTTTTCTGCACGATTGGTGTTCCCGTCATAAAATTCACTTTGAAAACAACAAGGAGTTGATTAGAATTCCTGAAGTTGTAGCACGATATCAACGAGAGATAAACAGTATCAACAAAGAATTGAGTGGTTACGAAAAGATTAAGCGTTTTCGATTGGTAGCCGAACAGTGGGGTTCACAAACTGGCGAACTTTCTCCAACCCTAAAACTCCGAAGAAGGGTAATCTATGAAAATTACCGTTCAATTCTTGAAGAGATATATCGCCACTCCAAGGATCAGGATTTTAGAGGAGTTGAAAATGGGGATGATTAGAAACCAAGTTTCTATAATGCCCCATTTTAGCATTTCTAAGAAATACTTACTGCTTAGACACGGTACCTGAAAGCCTTAGCACAATGCTAGGGTTTTTTGGATCGTTTGTAATAACAGTAATTGTTTTGCTTTGACGACCAGTAAAACCAGCAGTTTTAAACGATGCTGACATGGATGTTTTTTCACCGGGTTTTAATACGTTAACCTTTGGTGCAGCAGTTGTACAGCCACAGCTTGCCTTTATCTTTCTGATTATCAAATCGCTTTTGCCATTATTTGAAAAGACGAACTCATGATTGATTACATCGCCCTCCTTAACCTCACCAAAATCTTTCGTGGTTTCGGAAAAGGAAACTAAGGGGGCGCTTGCAAGTTGCTCTTTGGTTAGGTTCGAGAAATCCTCTTCAATAGTTGCGCTAATACTTAACTGGTTTCCCTGATGGTTCTCGTTATTGGGCATAATTCTGACTCGGTTTATTACGAACCCCCAATCGTCCTGCTTTGCAGCATCGAAGGTTACATATATAAAACCTTCCTCCTGAGGTTTTAATGTTAAAGGTATGGCCGTAATTGTGATATGTGCTGGAGGCCTATCAAAGTTAATGGTTAATGGTTTTGACCCGAAATTGTATATTGATACGGAGTCCTTTGCGACCCCATTACTAAATACCTTTCCAAGTGAAATGTTCATGTTTGCAACGCCCATGTCGCCAAATCGACGGCGATAGATATCCTCGGGAGTTTTGGGCTTTGGTGTTACCTGACCGCGAATGGTAAGAACATTCCCTGAAACTGCCGCATTTGAAAAAACTGTTATGGTTTTATTGAATGGACCAGGCCTATTCAATGGATCGTATGTTGCTTGAATGCTGGCTTTTGCCCCTGGTTTGATAGGCTCCTTTGGCCATTGAGGGGTAGCGCACCCACACGATGAAGAGACACGATTGATGATTAGCGGTGCATTCCCTGTATTTGTAAATTCGAAGTTAGTTGTTACTGTTCCACCTTCTTCCTTGATGATGCCAAAATCGTGAATAATATTTTCGAAGCTGATCTGGGGTAACTTTTCCTGTGCTATATTTAGTGCTGGCACTAAAAGCATTACTAAAAGGTTGAAAGCGATTCTTTTCATAAAGCTAATAGTTAGGTTTGCAATGAAGAGTTCAAAAAATCATTGACTTCAAAGGTAGTAACTTTTTATTTCAAGTGTTAAATTAAAAATCGTTAAATTTGCCTAAATCGTTTTTAAATAAACACCTCGTTATATGTAGTCTTTTTTGATTATAAATGAAAGAGGATGAAGTTTCGAACTATGCAAGAAAAGAGTTTTTTTCAAGAGCAATCCTTAAAGGTTTTTGAACAGCTGGCTGCATTTAGGCGAGAGCTGCACCAACACCCAGAACTCTCATTTAATGAGGTTTCAACAGCCGGAAGAATTACTAGAGAGCTGAAAAAAATTGGTGTTAGCTACGTTGAGAATATAGGTGGGTCTGGTGTTATTGCTTTAATTGAGGGGAGTAAACAAGGACCTACCGTTGGAGTCCGTGCAGAAATGGACGCATTGCCCATTCAAGAAGAGACAGGACTTGATTTTGCAAGTGTAAATTCTGGGGTTATGCATGCTTGTGGTCATGATATCCACATGGCAAACCTAATTGGCATAGCAAATATACTTCAGCAATACAAAAGCAAATTGAGGGGTAGGGTAATGCTTGTTTTTCAACCTGGTGAAGAACTTTTACCTGGCGGGGCAATAGGAATCATAAGCTCTTCTTTCTTTAAAAACAATAAACCCGACATTATGTTGGGGATGCATATTCTACCTGAATTACAATTAGGAAAGGTAGGTTTTAAAAGTGGAGGGTACATGGCATCGGGCGATGAGATTTACCTTACAGTAAAAGGTAAGGGTGGGCATGCTGCACTTCCACATTCACTTATCGATCCAGTTCTAATTGCATCACACACCGTTATTGCAATGCAGCAGATAGTTAGCAGAAACTGTCCAAGTAGTATTCCATCCGTTCTTTCCTTCGGAAAAGTTGCAGCAAATGGGGCTAATAATATTATCCCAAGCGAGGTTCATTTGGAAGGGACATTCAGAACTATGGATGAAACTTGGAGGTTGAAAGCACATGAACTGATTACTAATCTTGCCCAAAGTATGGCGAGAAGCATGGGAGGTGAGTGTGAGGTTGAAATTAGAAAAGGGTATCCAACCCTCTCAAATAGCTCTTCGCTCGTAATCAAAGCACTTTCTTTTGCATCAGAATACCTTGGTCAAAGCAAAGTAGTTGAACTCCCTATTAGAATGACAACCGATGATTTTGCCTACTATTCCCAAGTCATACCATCGGTTTACTTTAGAGTAGGAACAGGAAAAGAAAATGAAACTTTACAGCAACTTCATAGCAGTACACTTAAAGTTGACGATGAGGTTCTGAAAAATTCCGTTGGTTTAATGTGCTGGTTGATAGTGCGTTTCACGGAGACAGATGAATAGTGATTTCGATTCTTTGCTTTGCTGAAATTTAAACCAAGTATAAATAACACTAAATTTCCTTTTTTTGTTTTTGGTTTTAAGAAATGCTTTTACTTTTGTAGTTGCATACAACAATGACATTAACTTAAAAACATTAGAAATGGCTTACGTAATTAATGATGATTGTACCGCTTGCGGTAGCTGCATTGACGAGTGCCCAGTTGAGGCAATATCTGAGGGCGATATCTATAAGATTGATCCCGATGTTTGCACCGATTGTGGTGCTTGTGCTGATGTTTGTCCTGTTGAGGCTATTCATCCAGCATAGTTTTTTACCTAAAAAGCAAGAAGTCCACGGGAAAACTCGTGGACTTCTTGTTTTATAAACCTTTACTAACTCAATTTGTAAACCTAAAACTTGTTTTGAATACTTTTGATATCTATTTGCCTATGAGTGTGAAAAGTTCTTTAATTATTAAGTTTTCTATAATAATTAGCTCACGTAAAACTATACTAATACCATGCCAAAACGGTTAACAAATTGATAATAAATCATTATCTTTTCAACTATAAATAAAGAAATTGAACGTTTTTAAACAGTAGCTGTTCGGATTCGAACGATATGCTGCATCCTTAAGTTTATTTACTTAGAAAACTAGGCAGTATAAATTTTTTCGGAAAGTTAAGCATTCAATAAAACACTTCTTTTTTGCCACTCCCTAAAACCATAGAGTAACCCTTTTGTATCGCTTTCTGGAAATGGAATCCCTATTAGCTTAGCAAGCTTTAGGGCTTCGCCCTGAACGGATTTGCGATTATAATAGGTTTCATTGGCAAAGTTCATGTATTTCAGTAACATAAATGCATCGAACCATTGAAAAAATCGCTTCCTGAACGATGGGAGGGAGGAGGTATTTGCATTAACCTCGGTTATAGCATCAACAAAATTATTTATCGACAGGAAGTCCTTTAGAGATTCATTTTGTTTATTCAGATAGCTTTCTATTTGTTGTAAGCTAGCATGATGGAGTTCGTCAATTTTTTCTATGAAGAGTTTAAGTGAAATCCAGGAATCGAGATTATAGGTATGGTATGTATCTTCAGCCCTTTCAACAAACTTAGTCATAGCTCTACCTGTTCCAAAGGGCACTCTGTACGAGGGCCTTGGGGAGGGGTAGATGTAGCAGCTATTCAACTCACGAAATTTTCCATGGGGTATTATCTTTTGCAAGAAGTAGAAGTCCTCGCCTGCCTTGAACCTGTTCATACCCCCATAGCGGGTATATGCATCGGCACTACATGCCATACTTGACCCGATGGTGTGTTGCGAGAAGGGATGACCAACGTACCTCCCTGCTTCCACGTAGTAGCGGAGGTGTAACTCATATTGGGCTATGCCAGAGTAAACAATTTCATCGAACTCATTGCCATCAACAGGATGTTCGTAATGAATGGAGCAGGCTTCTGTTTCTGGGTTTCTTAGCCAAAGCTTCTCCAGTTCAATAAGATAGTTTTCACTACAAGTAGCATCGGCATCGAAACATGCAATTATTTTGTAAGGGTTGTCGCTTCCCAAAAGCCTCCAAGCGGCCTCGTCCATCCCTATTTTACGAGCCAAACCAACTCCTGCATGTTTTCGTGGCAAGTTGAAGGCCTCAATGGCGAAGAAACGGAACTTGAGATTTGAAAGTTGTAAGTCGAAGTCTTTAACCAGCTCAACACATTGATATCCATTTTGCAATACTTCATCGGGAGATTGCTCGGGATAATTAATCACAACGATAACCTCAACTGCACATTCGGGCCGTGAACACTTAGAAAGCGATGAAAGCGAATTCCCAAGATGCAGTTCATTATACGAGGGGATAACAACAGTTATTCCAAATGAATTGTGACTGCTGCATTTAATTTGCGGAAAGAATCCCTTTTGCTTGCTGAAATAGGTATATCTCATAACAAAAAAGCCCCAAAACCAATTATTAGCCTTGGGGTTTATAGTTTGAAGTTGTCCTTTTACTTTGTGCCTCTGGTTTTTATGTAGTTCTCATTGAGACCCTTAAGAACATCACCTGTGATTTCAATAGCGGGATGCCCATAAAGCATTGATCCCCCAAAAGTGCTGCTTAGGATTACATGAAAACCCTTGTCCTTATTGTATTCCTTAAGAAAATCATTGATACTCTGCTGAATTCTTCTAAGCATAACCTGTTCTTCCTCGGCAAACTTCATCCTTAGCTCATCGCGGAAGGCATAGAGTTGCTGCTCTTTTTCTGCCAAATCCTGCTGCATGTTCTGTGCCTGCGATCTTGTAACTAGTCCTTTCTGTACTTTGTCTTGGAAATCAACCATTTGTTTCTCAAAATCGCGTGTACGAACATTCATATCCGACTCCATTTTTCTACCCTTCTGCTCAAGTTCTTTTTGTATGTCGAAGTACATATCATAGTTAGTAAGCACAGAATCCATATTTACCCAAGCAATGGATACACCCTCACTAATCATTACCCCAGTCTCTTCTTTTGAAATATCAGAATTAATGAATTGATGATGTGGTTTACTGGTGAAATGGATAATGTAAAGGGCAATTAGCCCAATGGCCAGAACGATGTTGAGAACAATAGGTAGGTTTTTTAAGTCCTTCATAAAACTTTGAATATTAAGTGATTCGATTAATGATGTTTTTTTTAGTAAGTGTAAATAAGTTGCATTCAGCTTAAAAATTATTCAAATAGGCTTTTGTCTCTTTGCAAAAGAAGTATTGCACTAAAGGGAACAATAACATACTTTTCGTTATTAAACTCAATGTCAACGCTATTGTCCTGAAGGTAAACCGCAAGATCTCCAATCTCGGCTTGCAAAGGAAAATAACGTGCATCATTCTTTTTCTGCCAGGGTTCATCGTATTCGTTTGGTGCTGGAATTGGGTAACCAGGTCCCACTTTCACCACGTAACCTGCATGAACCTTTTGTCTTTCCTGAACCCCCGGAGGAAGAAGTAAGCCTGCCTTCGTCCTTTCCTCAGGGTTCTTGGGTTTTATTAGAACCCTATCACCAACAAGGATAAGCTGATCCAGATTTTTGCTTTCTAACGAAATTGACATCAACGATAAATTAAAATACAAAGATATTGGTTTAGATAATTCAAAAGTTCAAAAAAAAAACTGTTGAAACCTGTTATGTTGAATAAAGTTCATGTAATTAATGACTTAACTGATTTGTCAAGCAGGTTTCTACATGTGATTTTTTGATTATTTAACACTTCTATCGTTAATCGTAGCTTGGTAAGATGATTAAAAAACAAATACTAGCTAATTATTCCGAATGAAAGGGTTGCCTCGTGCAAGTAGGTTTCACCAGGAGTGAGAAGTGTGCTGGGAAAACTCCTCTGATTCGGTGTGTTGGGGAAGTGTTGAGTTTCAAGGCATATTGCTCCGTGTTTTATGTAGGCAGTGTTATTATGTCCAATATGAGTTCCATCCAAAGAATTGCCAGTATATACCTGAAGACCTGGTTGAGAACAGAACACGCTCATTGTTCTTCCTGATTCTTCGTGAGAAAGTTTTGCGCAAAGAGGTGACTGGTATCCTGGGTCGTTTAAGGCAAAGCAGTGATCGAAGCCATCGGAAAGTAACTCGAGACAACTACTTAGCCTTTTTGGAGAGGTGAGATCGAATGGTGAATTTACAACTGGAATTAGCTCTCCTGTTGGAATCAGGTTCTCATTTACTTCAAGGTAATGGTTTGCATTAACGAAAAGGGTGTGGTCGTGAATGGTTCCTCGAAAACCGCTAAGGTTGAAGTAGCAATGGCTTGTAAGGTTTACATGCGTGTGGGCATCGGTTTTTGCCTGAAAGGTGATGTTAATCCTATTGGAGTTGTGAATGGTATAAACTATTGTAACTCTAAGATTTCCTGGGTATCCCTCCTCATGATGTTTGCTAATGTAGGTGAGTATAAGCTTAGCATGTTGTTCGGAGTGCTGTAGTTCATAGTTCCATAGTTTTGTATGAAAGCCCTCATTCCCACCATGTAAATGGTTTGGCCCATTATTGATGGGAAGCGAGTATTCTTTCCCAAATATTCTAAACCTACCATTTGCGATTCGATTGGCAAACCTACCCACAATTACTCCAAAGTGAGGATGCCCTTGTAAGTATTTATCGAGAGAAGGAAACCCTGCGGTTATTTCTTCACTTTTTCCGTTTCTGTCAGGTACTTCAATTGAGGTAATAATGCCTCCATAATTTGTTATCTTCACTCTCATTCCGTTATCTGTTTCAAAGCAGAAGAGCTTAGCCTGCTCTCCATTTGGTAGCTCACCGAAGCTGAGTGTGGATACTTTCATGATTTAGTTGTTTTGTTATTGAAAAAATCTTAGCTATGTAATTCTGATACCCAAAATACAGAAATCATCAATTTGGTCGCTGGGTGAGCCTGTGAGAGGGTCAGGATGGTTCATCCATTCAACTAGTTCCTTCTCAATTTTTTGTTGTTGCTCCGAAATGTTGAAATGAGAGAACTCAAGCAGAAGTTTACGAAACCGTTGATTTGATAGTTTCTTGTATTCAGGGCCACCGATTTGGTCTGTAATGCCATCTGTATAGAGGTATATCATGTCCCCCTTTTGAACAGTAATACTTTTTTGATCGAATTTTTCGAATTTGAGATAGGAAGAGATACTCATTATGTTAGGCTTAAGATGCATAAGGGTGCCAAAACCATTTTGTTCTGCAATTTCGAAATCATCGTCGGGTGTGGGTCTAATTTTTGTTTGCCTTCGGGCAACATAAGCCGAGCAGTGCGCTCCTGCAAAGTCGAGGGTGTAGGTTCCTTCCCAATTACTTTCCTTATTGTTATGAAGAGAGCATATTGCAATATCCATTCCATCGTTAATTTCGCTTCCTGATGTTTCTTGCTGTAGGGCATTTATTAGGTGAACCCTAAGTACATTGAGGATTTTTGAGGGTTCAGTAATTTCTTCTCTTTTAACTATTTCGCTCAAAAGCGACATTCCAAGCATGCTCATAAATCCACCAGGAACACCATGCCCTGTGCAATCGGCAACAGCGAACAGAACTCTATCATCTAGGTGAGTTACCCAGTAGAAATCACCACTGACGATATCTCTTGGCCAAAACACTGTGAAATATTCATTGAAACATTGCTTCATTAGGCTTTGTTTGGGTAGAACAGCCTGTTGAATCATGGCAGCATAGTAAAGGCTATCGGTTATCTGTGAGTGTGTTCTTTCAATCAGTCGCTTTTGGTTCGATATTTCCAGATAGGCTACTTCCAGATTATCGGCTTGAGCTTTTAGCTCCTCCTTTTGAAGGTTGATTTCAGCAGTACGTTCATTAACTTTTTCTTCAAGTTCTATGTTGATGTTAGTGATAATTTTTTGTATTTCAAGTATTTGTTGTTTTTCGAGTCTTTCATTCTCAAGTTTCTTCTCAACCACCTGACGGCTAAGTTGTCCGAAGCGATTAGAAAGGGCAAGGGTAAAAAGCAAAACTTGAACGAATGACCCTATCATAAGGCTTGATGCGAGAAAATGCGCTCTAAAAGTGTTTAATGGAGGTTTTGCGATTACATAGTAGATGAAAAAGCACATGAAAACAAAGAATATGAAGTTTACCCACAGGTAATGACCAGCTTGTGCATGTCCCTTTCTATAGGTTATTGTTGCGAATGTTAGCAGTAGAACGAAAGCAAAAATATGAATGGTGTGTATGAATGGTGTGAAGTTCCAAAAAAACCTTAAGTGAATTAAGAGGATTAATATTAAAGGCACAATATAAAAGAGTTGAAAACCTCTAAACATTATTTGCCACTTTTTGAACTGTTTTTCTGGATCCAAGAAGTGACGTGAAAACCCTATGTAGAAGAATGTACAGCATAGTGCAAGATAGTTTCCAATGAATCGAGTTGCTTGGTCTAATCCTGTAATTGCGTAACCAACCCTTTCGAAGGCAATAAAGTAAAGGGCCATTGAGAAGAATGCCAGGAAGAAGTACAAGAAACTCTTATCGCGAAAAAGTATGAATTGAAAGAATATGTAGAATCCAAGTGATGTGAGTACACCTACAAGAACGGCAAGAATTATCCACTTTTGGTGATAACGAGTAAGTTCGCTTTTGGCCGGCCTTAATTCAACGAATGTGAAATTCTTAATTTCCTGAGGTATGAATGTTCCTACCTTTATAAATAGGGTTGTTGGTTCATTTGGGTAAAGAATTATTGGAATAGCATTAGGATCCTCAGGAAAGGCACTCAAAGAATTTTTCACGTAATCTCCATTCGTTCCAATAAGTTTAAATCCTTCCTCTTCAACTCTATACGCTTCATTGTACAATGCTGGCTTTATCCAAAGATGCCAATGTGCATGATCTTTTACCTTGTTTATCAATGTAATCCTTATCCAGTGAGCTTTAGCATTCTTAGCAAGGAAGTTTGAGGAAACAAAATGCTGCTGAAAATCAGAGGAACTAACTTGGTTTACAGAAAGATTGCCGCTTTGATCGGATGCAAGTTGTATATGTGCTGTTAAATCGTACCTCGACTTAAGTGAATCAATGACAAATAAACTCGCACAAACATTAGTTGGTAGCAATGCCAAAAGAATTACTATGGCAGTAAAATAAAAAAGATGCGATTTATTATAACTTGTCCCCAACTCCAAAAAATAATAATTACAACTTAATTAAGCCAATGTAAAGAAAAAGCTTTTTTTCATTCTATAAAGCTAAGGAAATTCTTTTGAATTTCCATTAAAAAATTAAATAATGTAATTTTGAAAACATATTCATCATTAAATTCACTATTCAATGAGTTCAAGTAAACCATCACTAAAAGTATTGATGATTGACGCATCGAATGCTTTCAGCAAGTTATTGCGATATAGGGTTGGCGATTTTTTTGGCCCGGTTGATCTTGGAATACACCTTTCGTTCAAGCATAGTAGCCTTAATATAGGCACTGGTCTTTTGGCTGGGTCAATTTTCCCTGGCTCTAACAGGCTGGTCTTTTCTGGCATATCGCCATGCTGGCATGGGTTTTACATCTCTTCCATGGGTGGGGCTGGATTGGTGTTCGATGACCTTGGCGTGAATATGATTAGCATTATCGGAAAAGCAAACACACCATCTATCCTATACCTCAATAGGAATCACGGTGAAGACATTGAGCTGGAACTTCTGCCAATCCGACGGAGAGAGATATGGAATTCTGGTAGGGGAGGGGTTTACGCTGTGATGGAGAAAGCATTAGAGTATTTTGGTAGCAGGTACGAGAAGGATCCTCGAGCTCTTGCCACTGGACCAGCATCCATGTTCACCGATTTTGGTGCCATTGCCTCTGCACCAATTCGTAAGGGTGAAATAACCTATGTTGATACCTGGGCAGGAAGGGGTGGATTTGGAACAAAATTATTGCAAGAGCATGGAATTATAGGTATAATCTATGGCGGAACCCAAATCGATGAGGATTTCCGTGACCGCAACGTGGCCGATAGCTGGTTTCAGGAGAAGTACGACAAGAAGTTGGCAGCCAAGGATATTGAGGCAACCACCAAGTATCGTTTCGATCCTAACTTTGATACAGGTGGCACATTTGGAGTGAACTTCGCGACTTTGGAAGAACGTATCATTGCCTTTAACTATCGAAGTATTTACATGAGCCGCGAGGATAGGTTGAAGATTCACAAGGAGTTTGTGATTGATCATTACCTCAAACAGTTTAACGAGGAAACCATAAAAACCAAACAGCAAAAAACCTGTGGAGAGCCTTGTGCTGCGGTTTGCAAGAAGATGCACGGCAAGTATAAGAAGGATTATGAGCCATACCAAACCATGGGTCCACTTTGTGGCATCTTCGACCAAAGGGCAGCAGAACTGCTCAACCATCATGCTGATACTCTTGGCTTCGATGGAATATCGGTTGGGGGAATTCTATCGTGGTTAATGGATTGCCTTTCCGATGGCTTACTGTTGCCAAATGAGCTGAGAGTAAGCGGTATCCCAGTATTTAAACCCGAAGGGTTTAGGGTAGTGGAGGATTCGATGCATAACGCTAGGATAGGGGTTGAACTTCTGGATCAAATGGTCAAGGAGGGTGGAGCCATTGACCTTTCACAGGGAGCAAGAAAGTTTGGTCGCCATCTGGCAAGGAGAAAGGGGAAGGATATTCTTGACAGGTTCGTTTACACCGCTTTTGCTCGTCAGGGTTGGGTTGTCCCAAATCAGTACTGGAGCACTGGGGTTATGTCTCCAATGGCGATTATGGGTAAATACTATATGAACTATGGGAAGGATTTCTTGCCACCCCGTGAGTTGGGAAGAGAGAACGGGCGAAGGATGATTAAGGAGTTGATGATGGATAATACAGGCATTTGCCGATTCCATCGGGCTTGGGCAGAGGATATTATGCCCGATATTATTGAGTCGCTTTTTGGGCTTAAGGAAGAGTTCTTACAGTCATTGCGACTCACCGCCAGCAGGATAAACAGTCGCAATGCCTCAATCTTCTGGGAAAGCGAGCGCAGCATCGATTTTGTTCATTCATTTTTAAGGAAAAAGAAGACCGAAGACGGTGTTGATAGCGCGGAACTTAACGATTGGCTCAATCAGTTTGAGAAAGACAAGAAGGAGGCTGCGTTAAACTTTTGGTACGAGATTCATAAGGGGATACATGAGTCGCTGATGGGAGTAAGTATATAACGAAGCAGGAATAGTATTGCATGTTGAAAATGAATAATTTAACTAATTTAGGAGAAATTATTTACACATAGCGAAGCTAAATCTTATTATGTGCCTATTGGCACAGTCACGCTAGGAACTAAATAGTTGAAAAAACATATTACACACACTATGTCCCGTAGGGACATGATAGCGGTAAAAATAATCAGGTATCAAACGCAAGTGCCGTAGGTACAAAACAGCAAATATAGTTGTTTATTAGGATTCTAGGGGGCGATGCTCTTAATATTAAGCCCTTACGCTCTATAAAATTTCATGTCCATTTTTTCGATATTTTTGAACACGTTTATGTGATATGTTCACTTCTGAATAATTCTTCTGTGATTTTCTGCTCGTTTACCACTCGAACAAATAGATTTTCATTTACATAACTTCAATTATTGTAATTATGCGCATAATCATAAATTCATATTTCGCATTATTTACAAAATATATTGATAAAGTAATTAATCCTGAAATTTCAAACTCAACCCTTGAGTTTTCAAGTTTATTTGGCATCTTTGAGGGTTAGATTAGATGAAACCATAAATCAACATAAATAAAAACCTATCGCTATGCTTAAAACAAATCTTAAAACTATCATTACTATGGCATTAGTTGCCACTTTATGGTCGTGTCAGGATGCAGGCAACGACAAGAAGTCTGAGCCTATCACCCCAGATATTGAGCTTAAAGCTCAGGAGATAGCAAATGGTGTACTAACCCCAGAGATTCTTTGGAAATTCGGACGGTTAGGAAGTCCTCAGGTATCACCCGATGCGCAAACAGTGGTTTTTACAGTAACCCGATTTTCAATGGAGGCAAACCGAGGGGTAACTAACATCTATATCATCCCTGTTAAGGGAGGCGAGCCCGTTGAGCTAACAAACAACCAAACCAACGATTTTTGCCCGCAATGGCGACCCGATGGGGGAAAAATAGGTTTTCTTTCAACTCGTAGTGGCTCAACTCAGCTCTGGGAGATGGGTGCGGATGGAACAAATCCTGTTCAGGTTACAAGCATCGAAGGTGGCATCAGCTCGTTCTCATATTCGCCTACAGGCGATAGAATTATCTACACAATGAGCGTTCAGATTGATAAAACCCCCAAAGACCTACACCCCGATATGCCAAAGGTCAACGTTCGTATATACGATGATAAGATGTACCGCCATTGGAACTACTGGCGCGATGGTAGCTATCGCCATATCTTCGTGGCATCCTACACCGATGGGAAAGTGGGCGAAGGAAAGGATATCCTTGAGGGTGAGCCTTATGATGCGCCCATGTCGCCCTACTTTAGCGACGATGAGATAGCCTGGAGCCCCTGCGGAAAAATGATTGCATACACCTGCAAGAAGTTCAAGGGGAAAGACCTTGCCGTTACCACCAATTCCGATATTTACCTTTACAGCATCGAGGATGGAACAACCAAGAATATCACCCAAGGGATGATGGGTTACGACAAGTACCCAGTATTCTCGCCCGATGGCAAGCATATTGCATGGCAGAGCATGGAAACACCAGGTTACGAGAGCGATAAGCATCGACTTTTCGTAATTAATCTCGAAACCGAAGAGAAAACTTACCTGACAAAGGACTTCGATCAGGATGCTGATAACATCAGGTGGAGCGGATGTGGCTCTAATATCCTATTTATTAGTGGGTTAAATGCTACTGAGCAGATCTACAAGATTAACCTTAAATCTCGTGAGATCAAGAAGATGACCGATGGGTGGCATAACTACACATGGCTATCGCCGGCAAAAGGGACGCTTGTGGCTCAAAAGATGAGCATGAGCATGGCCTCGGAGCTTTTCACCATCAATCCTGAAACGCTTGAAGAAACACAGCTTACATTTATCAATAAGAACATCTACGATAATATCAAGATGGGAGAGGTTACCCAGCGCTGGGTAAAAACTACCGATGGCAAGGATATGCTTGTTTGGGTTATTCTTCCACCAAATTTCGATGCTAGCAAGAAATACCCAGCACTTTTATACTGCCAGGGCGGCCCACAAAGTTCGGTTAGCCATTTCTTCAGTTATCGCTGGAACTTCCAGATTATGGCTGCTAACGACTATGTGATTGTTGCACCTAACCGCCGTGGTGTTCCTTCCTTTGGGCAGGAGTGGAATGCCCAGATATCAGGCGATTATAGCGGACAGAACATCAAGGATTACCTAAGTGCCATTGATAACGTGAAGAAAGAGCCCTGGGTTGACGAAGGTCGTTTAGGTGCGGTAGGAGCCAGCTATGGAGGGTACTCCGTCTATTATCTTGCTGGTATTCATCAGAATAGGTTCAAAGCCTTCATTGCTCACAATGGTATGTTCAACTTCGAGAGCTTCTATGCTTCCACTGAGGAGACCTTTTTTCCTAACCACGATTTTGGTGGTGCCTACTGGGAGAATGATAACCAGATTGCACAACGATCTTTCGCAAATAGCCCACACAAGCTTGTTCAGAACTGGAATACACCAATTATGGTTGTGGTGGGAGAGCACGACTATCGCATCGCCTATTCCGAGGGGCTTCAGGCCTTCAATGCAGCGCAGCTACTGGGAGTACCCAGTCGTTTGCTCGTATTCCCCGATGAGACCCACTTTGTGGTAAAACCACAGAACGCAGTGGTTTGGCAGCGCGAATTCTTTGGTTGGCTGGATAAGTGGCTGAAGTAAGGGAAGAGAAAACTTGATTTTAAAATGTAACTCCGCTTTTGCGGGGCTGAATATACAACTTGCCTGCAAGCAGGTGTAAAAGTAATAAGAGATTGTTGTTCTTATCTTAAAAAGAAAAGAACTAAGATTCACTTTTACATTTTGAATTAGTTTACAATAGTTTAGGAAACCTAATGATTAAGAAATTTCCTTAAAAGATTTTTACGCTCTTTTCTCTCTTTTTCAACTCCTCGTTGTTCATCAAAGACAACCTTGTAGGATATCGTTGGAATAATAGGGAAAAAACTTACTTGATAAAGAGAAAGTGGCCTGTAATTTTCAAAAGGAGAAGGTTTGTATATTTCACCTTTATCAGTGTCATTGTAGTAGTAGTAGTAGGGGTTACGACGATTATATAGGTTATAAATAGCAAAACTCCACTGGGCTTTATATCCTCCTCTTTTTGTGTGGGTTGTATAGTGAATAGCTAAATCTAAACGATGGTAGTCTTTCATTCTCTCACTATTTCTATCGCCATAAATTAGTACTTCATAGTAGAAGGGGACATTATTAACATCAAATTCTAAGCTTGGGACTAGATGTCTTCCAATTACTGGAGTAAAAGGTAAACCAGTTTGAAAAATCCAAATCAAATTTAAAGATAACCTTTCGCTAATTTTCTTATTAAAACTCAATGAAAGGCTATGCGGGCGATCAAACTCAAATAAGTAGGTTTTACCATTGTTTACTTTATCAAACTTTCGTGTTGATTTTGACCAAGAATAGGTTAAGAAACCAGTCCAACTGCCATAGTTTTTTCGTATCATTGTTTCTAAGCCATACGCTTCGCCACAGCCTCCAGTTTCTATTTTAGAACGCCAGTTACCATCACCAATCAAGTTAGTATAACCTTCGCGATAAGTCGATAGATTTGATAATGTTTTATGGTATATATTTAATTCTGTATCAAACATATTGTTGATAAAGCGACCACTCCAACCTACCGTAAGCTGTTCTGAACGAGCTGGAATAATATTTCCATCTGCTGGAACCCAAACCTCGTTACTCATTATGCTGCCATTAGTAAAAAGTAGGTGAGAGAACTGATTAACAATCATGTAACTGCTGTTTAAGGAGTGATTCTTCGATACACTTAACTCAAGGCATAAACGTGGTTCAAAAAAATGATTCTTGAAATTTTGAGTTATGTAGTTTATTGCCCTAGTTCCTGCTTTAAGTTGGATAGCATTGACTATAATCCATTTATTTTCAACATATAACGATGTTTCTAATGAAGGTATAGGTGATTCCCTCTCCATCAAAACTTGATTACTCTGGCTAAAACTATTTGGTCGATGTTGGAGGTATGAAGTTTGTAAACCAAAGTCCATAATCCAATTACTTTGAATAAAATACTTCCATCCGTATTTGTACGATAGATCACCTACAGAAGAAGAGTACTTACGATTAAATTCAAAGTCCTTATCAATTCCTTTATATGTATAGGTTTGTTTATCTCTTAATCGGTAGTTAACATAAGATAGATTCTGGGTTGAAACGAGTTTTGAACTTAGAATATGACTCCATTTTGCGGAAAGCAACCAATTACCCCAAATATTTGTCATTCTGGCCTTTTCTCTGGCAGTGGGTAGTTCACTTTTGTACCAGTAATTAAGGTAATCATCTCCCTGATAAAGATTAATACTAATATTATCTCTGTTATTTGGCTGCCAGGTTAGTTTTCCGTTTAAATCGTGAAATCCGTATGAAATAACGTAATTACCTCCATCAGTGATTTTACTTGCTAATGCCATGAGAGGATCCATCAGGGTTTTTCTTCCCGTAAGCAAGAATGTAGTGTTTTTAATTCCTGTTGGACCCTCGGCAAGGAATGAGATATCAGTAATCCCAATGCTAACAGCGCCTTTTATTTTGTTCGGGTTTCCTTCTCGTTGGGTTATGTCCATAATTGACGATAGCTTCCCTCCGTAACGAGAAGGGAAACTACCTTTGTAAACATCGATACTGTTTATCATGTCTGGATTAAAAACTGACATAAATCCTCCAAGATGATTAACATAGATTAATGCAACATTATCGAGAAGGTATAAATTTTCTCCAGGGTTACCACCTCTGACCATTATAAGACTAGAGCCCTCATTTTGAGATTGAATTCCAGGTAGTAGCTGGATGGCTTTCATTACATCAGGTTTTGAACCAATAGCTGGTAGCGCTTGGAGTTCCTGACGACTTAGGGTAGAAACATTTTGAGCTTGCTTTTTAGGGTGAACAATTACAACTTCGTCAAGTTCGTTGGCAGTAGAAAGAAGTACCTGCAATAGGGTGTCACCAAAGATC
>CAYZSD010000016.1:0-34552 GCA_964481075.1 uncultured Rikenellaceae bacterium
GTGCTACCTGCGATGGGTTCTTCTACAAGAACCAGGATGTAGCAGTGGTAGGAGGTGGCGATACTGCTTGCGAGGAGGCAACCTATCTTGCAGGAATCTGTAAAAAGGTTTACTTAATTGTTCGAAAACCTTACCTGCGAGCATCACAGGCTATGCAAGACAGGGTTGCTAACACCAAGAACATTGAGGTTCTTTATGAGCATGTAACTAAGGAAATTGTTGGTGATGCCAGTGGGGTAAACGGAGTACTGCTCGAAAATGGAAAGGGCGAACAAGTAAAGAAGGATATTACAGGCTTCTTTGTTGCCATTGGTCACCAACCAAATTCTGACATTTTTAAAGCTTACCTGGATCTCGATGAGACAGGCTACATCAATACTGTACCTGGGACTGCCAAGACCAATATCCCGGGCGTTTTCGCCTGCGGCGATGTGCAGGATAAACACTACCGTCAGGCAATAACTGCGGCAGGGTCGGGGTGCATGGCGGCTCTCGATGCCGAGAGGTATCTTGGAACAAGAATATTCTAATAAAAAAGGGACTCGAAAGTCCCTTTTTTATTGATTATTAGAATGCTATACTTGCACAATTTTTTCTGCTTGGTAAGCCCCAGACTTAAGCTTCTCGGCACACTTGGCGAATGCTTCGATGGTTTGCTTAACATCATCAAGGGTGTGAACTGCTGTTGGAATCAACCTAAGTAGAATCTGTCCCTTGGGAATAACTGGGTAAACAACTATTGAACAGAAAATTCCATAGTTCTCACGAAGATCGTGAACCATGTTACATGCTTCGGGTACGCTACCCTTCATGTAAACAGGTGTAACGGGTGATTCGGTTTTTCCAATGTCCAACCCCATCTCCTTAAGCCCGCTTTGAAGTGCTTTTACAACCGTCCAAAGCTTCTCTTTCAGCTCTGGTTGATTCTTAAGCATCTCGAGCCTTTTAAGGGCACCAATTACCATAGGCATAGGAAGGGATTTTGCGAAGATTTGCGAGCGCATGTTGTATGTAAGGTACATGATGATGTCGCTATCGGCTGCAACAAACCCGCCAATTCCTGCCATACTCTTGGCGAATGTGCCAAAGTAAACGTCAATCTTATCCTGTACACCGAAATGCTCATGGGTTCCAGCACCTGTTTTGCCCATTGTTCCAAATCCATGGGCATCGTCAACAAGAAGCCTGAAGTTGAACTCCGACTTAAGGTCGGTGATAGCTTTCAGATTGCCAAGGTCGCCAGCCATGCCAAAAACACCTTCGGTAATGACCATGATACCGCCTCCTGTTTTGGCTGCAAAACGGGTTGCATGGCCAAGCTGCTTGCGCAGGCTAGCCATGTCGTTATGGGCATAAACGAAACGTTTCCCTGGGAATAACCTTAAACCATCGATGATGCATGCATGTGACTCCGAATCGTAAACAACCACATCGTTGCGGGTAAGTAAGGCATCGATAATGGATACCATGCCCTGATAGCCGTAGTTGAGCAGGTAGCCCGATTGCATGCCAACGAAGTCGGCAAGTTTCTGTTCAAGCTCCTCATGCTTGGAGGTTTGTCCGCTCATCATTCTGGCACCCATTGGATAAGCCATACCATACTGCGCAGCAGCTTCAGCGTCGGTTTTCCTTACCTCTGGATGGTTGGCAAGGCCAAGGTAGTTGTTTAAACTCCAGGTAAGAACTTCTTTGCCACGAAACATCATTCGTGGTTTAATTTCACCTTCCAGCTTGGGAAAAGCAAAATATCCATGCCCCTCTTTGTGGTATTGCCCAATGGGACCCATGTTTTGTCTAAGCTTATCGAAAATGTCCACGGATACTAAGTTTTTAGTTAGTAATTAGGGGCAAAGGTAATGATTTTTTGATGTCTCCAATTGAAGCCTTCAATATTTTCTTTTAGGGTTTAATCAGCTCCACGCTTCTCTTAACAAATCGGCTTAGGTCTTCACCCTTTAGCATGTTGTTTGCAAGAAGTGCCAGATCGATGAGCTGTTTTACCAGCTTGTGGTCTTTTCCGAAGGCTTTTAGCGCTTCACTTTTCTCTGTTTTTATGCTTTCAATCTTCGATTCAAACTCATCAATCTTATCCTTTTCCGACTGGGGAATCTCATCGTCCTTCTTCTTCTCGTTAGCCTTCCTTAGCTCATCGAGTTCTTTTTGGATGGGGTCGATTTGGTTTTTGTATTCAGTAAGCTTATCGCCTAACGAATTGCTTTTCTCATCGATTACCGACTTCACCAGTGGGTGCGACACATTGACAACAAGGTTAACGGTCTCGGGCATGTTTCCGTAGAAATTTGCCATCCCGCTCATGGCCGACATGTCCTTCATCCTCCGGATGAACTCGCTTCGGGTAATGACAACGGGGGCGGCACTTTCTCCCAAATCCTCAAATTGAACCCAGTACTTTGACGATTCGGCAGAGGCACCCTCGAAAACGTTCCTAAGTTCTGTTTGCTCATCATACGAAAGGTTAAGCTCCTTTTTGTCTTCCTTCATGATTAATTTATCAACAACATCGCTATCAACCCTAACGAAGCGCGACTCCTTAAACTTCGACTCAAGGCTATTGATGAGGTGTGGATCGAGTTGACCATCCATGAGTAGGACATCGTACCCTTTGTTCTTCGCCTGATCGATGTAAGCATACTGTTCCTCAACATCGTTGGTATATAGGTAGATAAGGGATTTGTTCTTGTCGGTTTGGTTTTCTTTTATCAACTTCTCGTATTCCTCGAAGGTGAAGTATTTCCCGTCGGTATTCTTGAAAAGGGCAAACTTTTCAGCGCGTTCGTAGAACTTCTCGTCGGTAATCATTCCAAAGGTAATGAAGAGCTTCAGGTCGTCCCATTTCTTTTCGAACTGCTCACGGTCGTCCTTAAAGATTTCGTGGAGCCTGTCGGCAACCTTCTTGGTGATATGCGATGAGATTTTCTTAACGTTTCCATCGCTTTGCAGGTAGCTGCGCGATACGTTGAGGGGGATATCGGGCGAATCGATTACACCGTGAAGCAGGGTCAAGAATTCTGGTACGATACCTTCAACCGAGTCGGTTACGTAAACCTGATTGCTGAAGAGCTGTATTTTGTTCTTCTGTATATCGAAGTTCGATTTTATCCTTGGAAAGTAAAGAATCCCAGTGAGGTTGAAAGGGTAATCGACGTTGAGGTGTATGTTGAAGAGTGGATCCTGTGCTGCTGGGTACAAATCTTTGTAAAACTTTTGGTAGTCATCGTCCTTAAGGTCAACGGGTTTGCGTGTCCATAGGGGATTTGTTTCGTTAACAATTTTATCCTTTCCTGTGTCAACCTCTTTCCCATCCTTCCACTCCTTTTCAGTACCGAAAGCAATTGGAATTGGGAGGTAGCGGCAGTACTTTCTGAGTAGTTCGTTAATTCTGCTTTCCTCCAGGAACTCTTCGTTCTCACTGTTGATATGTAGAATGATATCGGTACCCCTTATTTCCCTCTCAGCATCTTCAATAGAGAACTCTGGATTGCCTTCGCACGACCAACGGACAGGTTTCGTTTCAGGGTTATGTGAGCGGGTTACTATTTCCACCTTGTCGCTAACCATGAATGAAGAGTAGAACCCAAGCCCAAAATGGCCAATGATTGCGTTTGTCTTATCTTTGTACTTCTCGAGGAAATCTTCGGCACCCGAAAAGGCTATCTGGTTGATATACTTCTCAATTTCTTCGGCAGTCATACCCACACCGCTATCGCTTACGGTTATTGTTTTTGCCTTCTTATCAACCTTAACCCGTATGGTTAGGTCGCCCAGTTCACCTTTGAAATCGCCAACCGATGCAAGGGTTTTGATTTTTTGGGTTGCATCAACGGCGTTTGAAACCAGCTCGC
Organism: uncultured Rikenellaceae bacterium; assembly: GCA_964481075.1. GTDB lineage: Bacteria > Bacteroidota > Bacteroidia > Bacteroidales > Tenuifilaceae > MWFE01. The sequence continues at coordinate 3,864 of CAYZSD010000016.1, forward strand.
GAAGGAAGATTTCGTGATCGGAGTATAAGAATTTCTTGATAATTGGAAAGATGTTCTCTGAGGTTACGTCAATCTTACCTTTGTACATGGTTGTATGTGTTTAAAGTTAGACATTATCGTTTTGCTGCATCATGACAAAAGAAATGCCAATGAAATGAAAACTGCCAATTAGGCAGGATTCATGTCTGAAATGTGGTAAAACTATCGAAGGACTATGAAGAAGTAGTAAAGAGCAGTTGCGGTAGATGCCAATACTAGGGATGCAATGAACAGCCTGACAGAAAGTTGGAAAGCCAGCCGTTTATGCAGGAGCGTATTCTGGCTAATAATTCGCATTATTATGTTGTTTATTCTCAAGAAGATGGTGTCAGTTTTTGGGACGAATGCGTAGGCTCCGCTCTTCTTAGCATAGGCCCCGTAGCTTGCTTCGTCGTGGGTATAGAGCATAACAACCTCAATGCTAGGATTAATAATTTTTGTGGCCTCAAGAATTTCAATCCCGTTCATCAAGGTATTGTCAGTATCGCTAAAGAAGTGGTAGCCAAGGAAAACGATAAGAATATCCTTTCTTTTGAATTTTAGCGAAGCGAGGTGTGCTATAAATTTCTCACCTGTATGAAAGGTTTCAATGCTATATTTTTCGGGCTTTTCGATTGAGTTCTTCAACGAAGAGGTGTAAACAGGGTCGTGGTCAACGATGTATATGTTTGCGTTTGGTTTCTGTTTGTTCGTCATGCCATTACCAGCTAATCATTGCGAAGTTAGCTTTTTTGAGCGATTATTTTTATTACTGCAAGAAAAATATTAATACATCATTTTTTTACCTTCGTCATTAGAAGAAGGAAAAAATTTTCCAAACCCTTTGATGCTACAAAAGAGCATGGATGATTTCTGGTCTATAAAAGGGCTAACCAAGCCATTATATCTCCATATCCAACAGGATGTCCTTTACGGAAAAAAAAGCGAACTAAGTATGCACTAATTAACGAATTGGTTGGGCTTAGGTGAATACCTTGTTATTCGTACTTTAATGTCTCTGAAGGGTTTAAAGTAGATGTTTTGTATGCTCTTATACCTATTATTATCAGTGAGATAGTAAGCGAAATAAGGCCAGCAATTAGATACAAGTACCATTTTGTGCTGATATGGCTTGCGTAGCCATTCAACCAGCGTGATGTAAAATAGTAGGTTATTGGCCATGAGATTAGGTTCGAAATAGCCAGAAGAACCATAAACTCGTAAGATAGAAGTTTAATTATATCTACTATTGACGACCCCAGAACTCGCCTTATCCCAATCTCTTTGGTTCGTTGTTCGGCAAGGAACGAAGTTAACCCAATAAGCCCCATGCTAGCAATTATTATGGCAAGAACACTCAACATCACAGTAAATTTACCAAACTTCTCTTCGTCGTCATACTGACTGCTAAGTTGATCCTCCAGTATATGATAAACAAATGGGCGTGTTGGAACAAATTGATTCCATTTGGTCTCAATAAATCTAATAGCATCACTGTAATTATTGGAATTAATCCGTACCGCAATTACCCGTGCAAATACCTGTGGTCGCCTAAACATGTCGATTATGAAGTTATTCAAAGGATTCCGCAGCGACATGGCGTTGAAATCTCTAACCACTCCAATCACTCTCTCATCGCCATCGAGCGAGCGCACTCTCTTTCCAATGGCACTTTCGAGGGTCCATCCCATGTTGCGCACCATCGTTTCGTTTATTACCACAGCATTTATGGTGTCGCTAGGAAATTCGCGGGAGAAAGACCTTCCAGCAATAACCTCAAAATCAAAAGTCTGAATAAAATCCCAATCAACAAGAAAAGCGGGAACATAGTAATCCTCTTCCGGGTTAAGCCCTTCAATTTTATAGGCTCTTGTATTATGGTTAACTCCCAGTATATCCTCCATCCCTGTTACTGAAACAATATCGCTATTTTTAAGCAGTTCCTGCTTAAAGGCTTCGTAGTTTCTTAAAAGAGGACCTACCGATTCGAAGGTGATAATTTGATCCTTTTTGAATCCAACCTTTGTATTCCTCATGTAATTTAGCTGAGCAAAAACCACAAACGCGCCAATTATTAGTCCTATTGAAATTGTGAACTGAAAGACCACAAGTATTCGTCGGGGTGTTGCCCCCTTTAAACCATTTTTTAGAGTTCCTTTTAGCACCTTAAGTGGTTGAAAGGAAGATAGAATAATGGCAGGATAGAAGCCTGCTAGCAAACCAACTATCAACGTTAATAGAATAAGAAATGCGGCATGTTCAGGTTTGAAGAAAAAAGAGGTAAGCATCTGTTTTCCTGTAAAGCTATTTAGTTGGGGCATAAAGATTTCAACAATTATCAAGGCAATGGAAATTGCTATGATGCTCTGAATAATGGCTTCGCCAAGGAATTGATACATAAGGCTTCTTCTGTTGCTTCCAAAAACCTTTTTAACACCAATTTCCTTTGCCCTACTAGCCGAACTGGCTGTTACCAGGTTCATGAAGTTAATACAGGCTAAAACTAGAACAATGACAGCAATAATGGATAGAATATAAACATAATTCACATCGCTGTTTGGGTGCATTTCGTACATGTGATGCGATTTTAGATGAATATCCTCCAAATTTTGTAGGTAGTGAGTAACATCTTGATTTTGAATGCCTGTATAGTATGTCTTGTAGAAATCGGGAAATCGTTCGTCGAGCGTTTCAGGTTTTACATCGGGCTTTAACAGAACGTATGTCCAGCAGGGATTCCAAATCCAACCGGGATTGAATCTGCCTCGCCCCTGATTAAATTGGATGAAGCTGGAAAGAGAAGCCATTAAGTCAATCCTAAAGTGCGACTGCGATGGGACATCCTTGATAACTCCAGTAACCTCAAAGTTCGCAAACTCTTCAAGCCGAAGGCTTTTGCCAATTGGCGACTCGTTGCCAAAGTACCTTTTTGCTGTTGATTCGGTTAGTACGATGGTGTTTGGCCTTTCGAGTGCTGTTTTGGGGTCTCCTTCAACAAATGGAAAAGTGAACACCTCAAAAACCGTTGAATCGACAAAAACAAAGTTGGTCTCATTGAATTTAATCACCTCGTTGTTGCTATTTGTATAGTCGAAAAACCACTGGGGACGTAAAGCATTGAAGAATCTAACCGACTTTTCAACTAAGTCGGGATATGCTATCTCGAGAGTTGGGCCCAGGGGAAAAGGACATGTTGCTGCATCCTCGTTTGCATCGTTTGCATTGTAAAACCTGTTTACACGATATATTCGATTAGATTTTTCGTGATACTCATCGTAGCTGAGCTCATCAAGAATATAGATTGAAATAAACATAAAACTGGCCAACCCGATAGCCAGTCCAAAAATATTGATTAACGAATAGTTCCAATATTTCAATATATTTCTGAATGCAATGGTTAGTATGTGCTTAAGCATCTTGTAGTTTATTTAATATTTTATACTATGATATTATTGCATATTAAATAAATCAAAAATCGTGAATAACTTTCTAATGAACTGTAATCCAGTTGCATGACTTGTTATGGTGGTTAAGCATAAGTGTCCATAAACGAACGGTTATTGTTCGTAAACGAACATACGTTTATCACGTTGATTCAGGTTGTATATTAATGTTATAGAAAATCTTGGGGATTGGTTGTAACATTCCATAATTAGAGGAATGGTGGGTTGTTAACTGAAAACAATGGCAAGGAATAGCGTTTTCCAGTAACAGTTGGAAAGGGTTAGGAATTAAAGAGGTTGTCTCAAAAGAGTCGTTTCTTGATTTTTAGTTAAAGACCTTTTGAAACAACCACTTATGTAACGATTGTTTTTAGCAAAAACCTAGTTATTGCAAGGTAAAAACGAGTAGCATGCTGAATACTCGAGCATCTGTTGGGTGTAGCTGTCGGGATATTCGAGGATTATATCGGTAATCGATTCGCCTTGATATACAGGAATCATCCTTGGATTAACGAATCCTCCGTAGGGCGCAATGTTCAGCGTCTTAAACCGTTCTAGCACCTCTTTGTGAATATCCTGATTAATTTTTACTGCATAGCTTTCAACCAGATGCTTAGCAGCATTGAAATCGCCTGTGCTCTTAATCCTTTGAACCTCATTCAGAAGTTTCCCGATAAGCTCGCGCATTTTCTCATGGTTGTTTACCACGAAGTAGGTCTTCCCGTCGCGAACCTTTTTCTCGATAACATTTTCGGCAGCACCCTTTTCGTAGCACCAACTTGCAATCAGCTGCCTGTTTCGCATGTGGGCTTGTTCAATGTCCTTCCCAAGTTCAATTCGAGTGAGTTGGGTCATTAAACCATTACGGATGAATCTGTTGTACTCAGCTTTTGCTACCTCAAGGCTAGGCATAATTCCAAGCTCAACCATTTTTGGATCCATTAGGAAATAAAGGGCGAAAAGATCGGCACGACTTTCTTCGATGGCCGAGCCATACTGCTTCAGCTCATCGCCAACCACACCCGGAGCTAGCTGTCCACTACCGTGTCCCAAGCACTCGTGGAGATCGGTGCTAAGGCAATTTGCAAGGAAACCATGCTTTCGATGAAGTTCCACCTCAGCCTCATCCCAGGCAAACTCTTCGAGAAAGCCATTGCCCAACGATGACCTATCGTAGGCATACATAATATTTTCGATGGTAACGCTCTTCGATCCATAATCCCTTCTTATCCAGTCGGCATTGGGAAGGTTGATTCCAATAGGGGTCGATGGGTAGCAGTCGCCCCCAAGGGTTGTTGCGTTTATCACCTTTGCCGAGACACCTTTCACCTCGCTCTTCTTAAACTCTTGGTTTACAGGCGATTGAACTTCGAACCATTGAGCGTTATCGCTCAAAATGACAGTACGTTTCGTTGACTCAATATCCATAAAATTGATGAGTGCTTCCCACGATGCCTTGTAACCCATTGGGTCACCATAGGTTTCGATGAAACCATTTACAAAATCAACTCTTGAGTCTAAATCCTTAACCCATAGTTTGTTGTACTTGTCGAATAGCTTAAGATCGCCAGTTTTGTAGTAGTCGATTAACGTTTCAATAACCTGCCTTTGATGATCGTTCTCAGCAACTCTGGCAGCTTTTTCGAGCCAGTAAACTATCTTCTCAATTGCTTTTCCGTACATTCCATCGATTTTCCAAACCTTTTCAAATATTCTTCCATTTTCCTTAACCAGTTTTGAATTAAGGCCGTAGGAAATTGGTTCGGGATCGTTAGGATCAACCATTGCAGAATAGAAACGTTCCACCTCATTTTGGGTCAAACCCTCGTAGTAGTTGTTGGCTGAGCTTGCAACAAGGTCAACGCCTGCTTCTTGGCTAACCCTCTTTGATGCAATATTTGGGTCGAAGATTATGGGTTTAAGCTTAGATATGATATCTTCGTTAGTGCCAAGATCTTCGGGAAAATGGTTTTCTGGCGTTTCACGAACCAATTTTTCGAAGTAAACTTCGCTGAATGCTGGAAGAAACTTATCGGTGGAGGCATGGTGATGTATTCCGTTCGAGAACCAAACCCGTTTGAGGTAAACCATAAAATCGTCCCATTCTTTGGTTTCTCTGTCGCCAGGAAAACCGTTGTATATTGCCTCGAGGGTCCTTCGAATGGCAAGGTTATGCTTGAAGTTTTGGTCGAAAATGATGTCTCTGCCACACAGGGCTGCGTTCCCGAGGTAGAAGAGCAATTCTTTCTGCTTGAGACTAAGCTGATCCCAGTCTGGAATCTGGTATCTCATAATTCGAACATCGGCAAACTGGTCTATCTGCCATTGGAAATCGGAGTTGAGCGATGACTTGTTGCCAGAATCGCTACATCCTGAAACACCATAAAGGGCGAAAGTAATGAGAATCATTTTTAAGTATTTCATTTTTAAGAGTTTATATGTTGATAACGTATAAAAAATTGAAAGTATAAACATAGGAAAAATTAGTTTTTTTCTTACATCTACTTTATTTTTTTACAACGTTTAACCATTTTATGTTCCTCACTTTAGCTAAAACATCTATTTTTGTGTCAAAGTTTTAAAGCATGTATGCAATTTTTTTAAAAGAGCTAAATAGTTTTTTTTCATCGCTTATAGGTCCTATAGCAGCGGTTGTTTTTCTGGTTCTCAATGGTCTTTTCGTTTGGGTTTTGCCTGGTGAACTAAATATCCTTGATGGTGGATATGCAACCCTCGATTCGCTTTTCATCATTGCACCGTGGGTATTCCTGTTCTTAATACCTTCAATCACAATGCGTTCCTTTTCTGAGGAGAAACGTTCTGGCACCATCGAATTGCTTTTCACCCGACCCATAACCGAAACTCAGCTTGTGTTTGGGAAGTTCTTTGCATCAATTGTATTAACTGGTATTATTCTGGCACCCTCGCTTGTATTCTTTGTTTCTGTTTATCTTCTTGGTAGTCCTGTTGGAAATATAGATATTGGCGGTACATGGGGGGCATTTATTGGACTATTTTTCCTTGCTTCTGGTTACTCTGCCATAGGAATATTTTCTTCGAGCCTAACAAGCAATCATATTATTGCTTTTATTATTGGAGTACTGCTTTCTTTCTTCCTATTTATTGGATTGGAGTCGGTTGCTGCCATGCATATTTTTAAGAACATTCAGTATGGACTGGTTTCTCTCAGTATTAATGAGCATTACCAATCGCTAAGTAGAGGAGTAATTGATAGCCGCGATTTGGTGTATTTTATTTGCCTTGCCCTTGTTTTTCTGCTACTTACACGTACAAAACTTCAAAGCAGGAGGTGGTAGATGTTCAACATGCTAAAGGCCAATTTTTATAAGATTTTTTATATCAAAAAATGAATATGCTAAGTTCCACCAAAAGAAAAGATTTAACCGAACTTGTAATTCTAGTTATTGCAGTCGTTCTAGTTGGTTACATATCAAGTTACTGGTTTTTCCGATTGGATCTTACATCGGAAAAGCGCTATACGCTTAGCAAGACGACCAAAGAGGTTCTTACGAACCTCGATGATATAGTTTATATCAGGATTTACCTCGATGGTGATTTACCCTTGGGTTTCAAAAGGATGAGGCGGTCTCTTAAGGAAACCCTTGATGAGTTTAGGGTTTACGGGGAGAGCATGATTCATTACGAGTTTATAAACCCAAATGCATCTTTATCAAAGGAGAAGCGAGATGCACAGCTTCGTCACCTCTACGATTTTGGTCTTGAGCCAACCAATGTTCAGGAACGAAACCCAAAGGGAGGTACCACTCAACGAATTGTTTTTCCTGGTGCCATTGTAAGCTACAAGGGCAGGGATGCCGCAATCAACTTTCTTCGCAATAATCCAGGGTTAACACCCGAAGAGAATATAAATGTTTCAATTCAGGGGCTCGAGTTTACCTTCGTTAGCACAATGCTTAAGCTCGCTCCCGATAGCCTTCCAAAGTTGGCTCTCATACATGGACATGGACAACTCGATGAGTATGAAACGGGCGACATTGTGCAGGAGTTAGCACAGCAGTTTGAGGTGCATCGGGTAATTCTTGGCGGTGAAGTTGGCGGGTTGGATCCCTACTCTGTTGTGGTAATGGCTGGACCAACAAAAATGGTTTCGGAGTCGGATAAACTAGTTCTTGACCAGTATGTTATGGGTGGGGGGAAGGTAATATGGTTTCTCGATGGGGTTACTGTTAGCCTCGATAGCCTTTCTAGGGGGGCTACAACCCTGGCTTTCCCCAACGAGCACAACTTGGACGATCTTCTTTTTAGGTACGGTGTTAGGATAAATCCAAGTATTATCCAGGATATTCAGTGTGCTGTTATTCCTGTAAACGTTTCACTCCCTGGACAGGATTCGCGTTTTGCCCCAGCCCCTTGGGTTTACTACCCCCTGCTTGTCGCTCCTGATGAACACCCAATTACAAGAAATCTGAACCTTATTAAGAGTCAGTTTGTTAGTCCAATCGATACAGTAGGGCAAAATTCAGATATCGTTAAACAGGTTTTGCTTCGAACATCTGAATACAGCAGAGTTCTAAATGTACCTCTGTTCATCAACTTAAGCCAGATAGAGCGAAGCTCACTTGAGAGGGATTTCAACAGGTCAAACCTTCCCGTCGCCGTCCTCCTTGAAGGGGTCTTCTCCTCAGCTTTTGTGAATCGGCCCCTTTCGGCGTTCAATAATAGTAAACCCTTCATATTTAGGGAAAAGAGTATTCCAACAAGAATGATTGTGGTATCCGATGCCGATGTTATTAGGAACGACGTAAGTAGAAGGGCCGATGGTGCATACATTACCCCCCTTGGATATGACAGGTACACAAATCAAACATTTGGTAATAAAGAGCTTATAGTGAATATGATAAGCTATTTAAACGATGACTTTGGTTTAATGAATCTAAGAACAAGGGAAATAAAGCTTCGATTGCTCAATAAAAAGGTTATCCTCGAAAGGAGACTCTATTGGCAAGTTATAAACCTGGTGATTCCAACTCTTGTATTGCTAATAGTTGTTGTGATTTGGCTATTCATCAGAAGAAGAAGGTATGCAAGGTAGAAAACATGACCAAGCAATTCAATGAATGTATAGAATCAACGATATGAAATACAGACGATTACTCTTTCGCTACTGGTGGTTCTTTGCGCTTATTCTTATTGCATTGGTATTTACTATTCGCAACCGACATTCGGGCACAATTAAGGAAAGAGAGTTAACCTTTGGTGTGGATAATGCAGAAGTAGTTACACGAATTATTGTTGGGAAAGGAGAAGACCAAATCGATTTAGTTAAGGATGGCGCTGAATGGAAGTTGAAAGGTAGTGAACTTGTTAATAGGCAAAAACTTGAAGCGCTTTTGTTCGTTATTTCAAATCTCAAAGTTACCTCACCTGTACCCATTAGGCATAATGATAACTTGCTAGCAAAAGCAAGAGAGCAAGGGATTCGTATTCAGCTTTTTGCAGGGCGACGAAAGCTAAAAGATTTTTTTATTGATAGTGCTAATGAGGTTGGAATAGAGTTGTTTGGTTTTCAACAAGGTGCTGGTAGTGCATATCGTCTTGAGGTATTGTTTAGTGATATTGATGTTTTCTCGGTTTTAACCACAGAATTGTCATATTGGAATCTTTCGCAGGTTAGGATTCCATCGTTAGAAACAATTGCAGCAATTGAGGTGGAGATTCCACAAAAACTTGAACTTTCGTTCAGGATAGATATCAAAAAGAACAGCAAACAGAGATCGCTTTTCGCCTTGTATAGTGGTAGCTTCGCTAAATCCTTTAATAAAAATATAATGGAACAGTACCTCTCGGCTTTACCGCTCATAGGATTCGGCCACGAGGTTTCCAACCTTTCCAACGAAGATAAGTTAGCCATCACTCTCTCCGAACCCGATTACATCTTCAATTTCTTCATGGAGAATGGCAAGCAATGGACTTTTAGGGTTATACCCATACCTATTGAAGAGTATCTTGATGAGTTTGGAAGGACAGTTGCTTTCGACCTGAATAAAGTTTACGTGTATGTTCAGGAAAAAGAAGCTATCTTTGAGGTGGCATACATTGAGCTGTATCCAATTTTAAGAGATATAAATTTTTTTCAACCTAAATTCTAGGTTGCTTTGCGAGTTTAATGAAAAAACATTAATATTGTTCTTTTTTGGATATGTTGATTTGATTGATTATCATAACGTAACAATTAAAATAATATCACATGAAATTTGTTGTTTCAAGTACAGAATTACTTAGCCACCTTACGGTGGTTGGTAAGGTAATTGCATCGAAGAATACTTTACCAATTCTTGATAACTTTCTGTTCAACCTCGAGGGTAACGACCTTGAGATAACAGCCTCAGACCTTGAGACCACCCTAACAACCAAGCTTAGGCTTGAGAATGTGACTGATGGAGGTCAAATAGCCGTTCCTCATCGAATTCTTGTTGAAACCTTGAGGGAGTTTCCCGAAATGCCCTTGACCTTCGATATCAATACCGATACCTTGGCTATAAAGGTTTTTAGTGATACCGGTGAGTTTAATATTGTAGGTCAGCCCGCTGAGGATTTTCCTGCAAAGGCTTCATTAACCGAGGAAACTAAGTTCTCGGTAATGGTTCCTTCCATTGCAATTCAGAATGGTGTATCAAGGACAATCTTTGCAACAGCCGATGATGAGATGAGGCCTGTGATGAATGGTATCCTTTTTAGGTTTACCGAAGAGGAACTCACTTTCGTTGCATCCGATGCTCATAAGTTGGTTCGCTACAAGAGGTTAGATGTGAAAACAGCCGAGGAAAAGTCGTTCATCCTGCCCAAAAAGCCTGCTTCTCTCTTGAAGAATATCATTGGAAAGGATAACTCTAAGGTTCTTGTTGAGTTCGACGAGAAGAACGCTCAGTTCACTATGGAAAACTTTGTGCTCGTGTGTCGATTGGTGGAAGGAGTTTTCCCTAATTATAACTCGGTTATTCCGGTTGATAATCCCAATATTCTTACCATCGACAGGCATGATTTCTTTAATGCCCTCAGAAAGGTTACCCCTTTTACTAACCAGGCAAGCAATTTGGTTAAGCTTTCCCTTTCGGGAAATCAGATGATAATCAGCGCACAAGATCTTGATTTTTCAACCTCAGCGTTTGAAAGAACCCAATGCCAGTACGATGGTGAGGAGATGGAGATAGGTTTCAAATCGGTGTTCCTAATTGAAATTCTTGCAAATATTTCATCGAGCGATGTGGTGCTTTCCCTTTCAAGTCCCTCTAGGGCTGGTCTTCTTTACCCTGCCGTAAAGGACAACGAGGACGAGGATCTGCTCATGCTTCTTATGCCGATGATGGTGGAGTAATGGAAATAAACGTTAAGAATCCACTTGTTTTTATCGACCTCGAGACTACTGGAATTGATATTGTGCACGATCGCATTGTTGAGATTGCCATCCTTAAAGTTTTACCAAACGGTAAGGAGGAAGTAAAACGGTATAGGGTGAATCCAACCGTCCCAATTCCCCCTCAAGCGACCCAGATTCATGGCATTAGCGATGATGATGTGAAGGATGCGCCCACTTTTAAGGAGATAGCCAAATCTGTAGCAAACTACATCAAGGGGTGCGATTTAGCTGGATATAACTCTAATAAGTTCGATTTCCCCCTGCTTGCCGAAGAGTTCATTAGGGCTGATGTTGAAATCGACTTTCGTAAGCGCAAGTTCATTGATGTGCAGACCATCTTTCACAAAATGGAGAAGAGAACCCTAGAGGCTGCATACATGTTCTATTGCGACAAGAAATTAGAGGATGCCCATAGTGCTGAAGCCGACGCCAAGGCAACTTACGAAGTACTTAAGGCTCAACTTGCTCGTTACCCCGATCTTGAGAACGATGTTGAATTCCTTTCCAAATTTAGTGCACAAACCCAAAATGTCGATTTTGCCGGAAGAATTGTTTACAACGAGGATGGGGTAGAGGTGTTCAGCTTTGGGAAGCATAAAGGAAAATCGGTAGAGGAGGTGCTAAAAGCAGAACCAAGCTATTACGATTGGATGGATAAGGGTGACTTTCCTCTGTACACAAAGAAAGTGCTAACAAGTATCTACATGAGGATGAAAATGAAGCCGTAGTTTTTTTTTCTACTCTATCATACAAGCCCCAACAGTATTATTTGTCCCTTCCTCAATGATAATACAGCTCCCTGTAATCCTATTGTGAGAGTAGCTGTCAATAAGAAGGGGTTCGGTGGTGCGAACCTGGATACGAGCTATATCGTTAAGTCCAACCTGATTGTTATCGGTGTTAGGCTCCAATGTGTTTATATCGAGTTTGTAGGCAACGTCTGTTACAATACACCTCACATCATGAGTGGTATGTTTCAAGAAATAGCGTTGTCCAACAACTAAGGGTTTAACGCTTAACCAGCAAACCATTGCAGTAAACTCCTGCAACTGTCGTGGCTGGTTTTCAGGTTTAACAATCATGTTTCCACGACTAATGTCGATATCATCGTCAAGGCTTATTGCTACTGACAGAGGAGGGTAAGCAACCTCAATCTCTGTACCACCAATTTCAACCGACTTTATTTTGGTTTTTATCCCAGTTGGTAAAACAACCACCTCGTCCCCTTTACGGAATGTTCCCCCAGCAACTCTGCCGGCATACCCACGGTAGTCGTGGAATTTATCGCTTTGTGGCCTAATAACATATTGCACAGGGAATCTTGATTCGTGCAGGTTGCGATCCTTTACAATTTCGATGGTTTCTAGAAGTTCGAGCAATGAAGGTCCAGTGTACCAAGGCATATTTGTGCTATGATCAACAATGTTATCGCCAAGTTTTGCGCTAACAGGTATGAAACGAATATCTGGGACATCTATCTTAGGCATAACTCTTTGAGAATAGTCATTGCGAATCCTTTCGAATGTTTCCTGACTATAGTTTACAAGATCCATCTTGTTGATACACATCACAATGTGTCTTATTTGAAGAAGGCTTGCTATGTAGCTGTGGCGGATGGTTTGCTCCAGCACCCCTTGGCGAGCATCAATAAGGATAAGAGCAACATTGGCTGTTGAGGCTCCAGTAACCATATTGCGGGTGTATTGAATATGCCCAGGGGTATCGGCAATGATGAACTTCCTCTTTGGGGTTGCAAAGTAACGGTATGCAACATCTATTGTAATCCCTTGCTCCCTTTCGGCTCTCAATCCATCGGTAAGAAGGGCCAGGTTCACCTCTTCGCCTCCCAAACGAGCACTAGCTCGTTCGATGCTTTCCATCTGATCGTCGAAGATGACTTTGGAGTCGAAGAGAAGCCTCCCGATTAGTGTGCTCTTGCCATCGTCAACGCTTCCTGCGGTTGTAAAACGAAGGAGTTCCATGTTGAGGTAACCACCGGCTGGTAAATCGTTGTATGTTGTTGAATTCATTGTTTCATTTTTTTGTTGATATACTAGAAATATCCTTCACGCTTGCGATCTTCCATTGCTGAGTCGCTACGGCGATCATCAGCGCGTCCTCCCCTTTCAGTGATACGGGTTGCAGCAACCTCTTGAACGATTTCCTCGAGACTGGTAGCCCTACTTAGGGTTAAACCGGTGCAAGTAATATCGCCAATGGTTCTGCAACGCACATCGTGTTCTTCAACAACCTCGTTACTCTTTAGCTGCATGAAAGGAGCCCAGGCAAGCCATTGCCCATTTCGGTAAAAAACCTTACGGCGATGAGTGAAATATATTGAAGGCATTTCAATTTGCTCCAGAAGAATGTATTGCCAAACATCCATCTCCGTCCAGTTGCTAATTGGGAAAACCCTAAAGTGTTCACCAATATTCTTCTTACCATTGAAAACGTTCCATAGTTCAGGACGCTGGTTCTTTGGATCCCATTGGCCAAACACATCGCGATGCGAAAAGAACCGTTCCTTTGCACGAGCTTTCTCCTCGTCGCGACGACCGCCACCCATTGCACAGTCGAACTTTTGCTCTGCGATTGCATCGAGAAGGGTAATTGTTTGGAGAACGTTTCGACTCGCCTCGGGTCCTTGTTCCTCAACAGCACGACCCTTGTCAATCGACTCCTGAACAAGTTTTGCAAGAAGTTTTACGCCGGTTTCAGCAACCAATCGATCGCGGTACTCGATTGTTTCCTCAAAGTTGTGTCCTGTATCAATATGCATCAAAGGAAATGGAACCTTTGCAGGGAAGAATGCTTTTCGTGCAAGGTGAAACATTACTATTGAATCCTTTCCCCCGCTGAAAAGTAACACTGGATTCTCAAACTGCGATGCCACCTCTCTAATCACATAAATCGACTCAGCTTCAAGCTCCTGGAGGTGTTTTAGGCTGTACTCATTCATCAGCTCTATATATTAGTTTATTGAAATCGTAACAATTAAAAAACTGGCAAATTTAACCCTTTTTTACTAAAAACTTCGGTTAGAATACCTATTTTTGAAAGCTGATTTAATCAAGAATATTAATTTATATGGATTATTCGGGTCGAATAGAAGAACTATTAAAGGAACTAAATAACTTCTCCCCAAAGGAGGTCATTAGTTGGGCTAATAATACTTTTAAAGAAGGTTTGGTTTTTGCTTCGAGTTTTGGTGCAGAAGATCAGGTGATTACGGATATTATATTGGAAGTAAACCCTGAAATCAGAATTGTTACTCTCGATACTGGTCGTTTGTTCCCCGAGACGTATCAGCTTATCAGTAAAACTCAAATGCATTATGCCAAGAGCATCGAAGTTTTCTTCCCCAATTATGTGCAGGTTGAGGAGATGGTGGCAAAATATGGGATAAACCTCTTCTACGATTCTGTAGAGAATAGAAAGCTATGCTGTCATGTAAGAAAAATTGAGCCCTTGAAAAGGGCTTTAATGGGTGCAAAAGCTTGGATCTGTGGATTACGTAAGGATCAATCTGTTACACGCTTATCAAGCAGCGTTGTTGAGTGGGATACTGCAAATAATATACTAAAAATCAATCCTTTAATTGATTGGTCTGAGGAGCAGATATGGGAATACATAAGGAAGAAGGGAGTACCCTACAATAAACTTCACGACACAGGCTTTCCTAGCATAGGATGTCAGCCTTGCACCCGTGCAATAGCCAAGGGCGAAGATATTCGTTCTGGTCGTTGGTGGTGGGAAAATCCCGAGCACAAGGAGTGTGGCCTTCACAGAAAATAGTTTCATTATTCCAAGTGCACCCTAATATGGGATAACGAGATACAGAAGGAATCGCCCGATGCAATTAGCGGGTTAAGCATTGAAACATACGAGTACTTCGCCCGTAAAGCCGTTAGAAATAATGAGAAAGTTTTCATCGTTTTTTCTACCAACCATTTCATCATGAATCCAAAAGGAAAGGGAAAGGGTATGTGTACAATTATGGAAAGGTAAGGGTTGATGAAGATGGTGAGATTAAGATTACCGTTTCCTACGTTGAACCTTTGACTCTTGAAGAAACAATGACTGAGAAATTCTTCACTTCAATAAATGATGGCAAGAATGACGGGGGAGTCTTCTTTTACCTTCAAAAGTAGGTAGTCGACTATTTAATTAAAGATTTTCCTTCCCAGGCAAGCTCAAGTACCATCAAAAAGTCATTGTAGTCCAAATCCTCGGGGTTGTAAAACTGTGAACCATCGCCCATTGCAGTTTTGGCTATCTGTGCAAGTTTTTCTTTTGGTACCATAGGGTTTCCATCTCTATCCTTAATCTCTCCAAGAAAACGAGCGTGACGCCCATTGGTGGCATCGTACAGCTTTTGGTTAAGGTTTCGGATATAATCAATTGATTTATTGGCTCGTTCGTTTGCTGGTGTTTGTTTGTAAACCTCTTCTCCTGCAAGGGGATAGAGTAGCTCGGCGGTTAGGTGTGCTGTTTTGCCAAGGTTGTATTCTAATCCGTAGGGCAGAAAAATACTCATACAGGTTCCGTGAGGAGCATGACAAACCCCTCCAGTAGCATGCCCTAGTGTGTGAACCATTCCAACCATGGAGTTGGAGAATGCTGCTCCGGCAAGTGCTGAACCATTGGCAAGAGCCAATCGAGCATCGAGGTTGCATGGGTCTTCAATGGCAGTCATTATGTGTTGGCAAATTAGCCTTATGGCTAGTAGTGCTGCACCATCGCTTATGGGGTTTTTGGCAAGACAGGTGTATGCCTCACAAGCATGAGTTAGAGCATCCATTGCTGTGAGAGCGGTTAGATGTGCAGGTAGAGTTTGAGTCATCCGTGAGTCGAGAAGAGCGATACTGGGCAGAAGGTTGTAGGAAACAAAGCCCAATTTCATATTTCGCTGGTGATCGGCAATCACAGCAGCAAGGGTCATTTCCGAACCCGTTCCCGATGTGGTTGGGATTGCAATGAGTGGTTTTAGCTTGCTTTTCACCTTGCCCGCTCCAGCATACTTCATTAAATTATCGCCACCCAACGAGACCAGAATATTTACCCCTTTAGCAGTATCAATAACCGAACCGCCACCAACTGCAATTATTGAATCGCAGTTCATTTTGCGGTATTGCTTAGAAATTTCCTTAATAGTATTGAGGTCAGAATCGGCAGGTACATCATCAAAAATAGGAGTATTGGAAGATTTCATGGCATCGATAACAATTTTTACCAAACCAGCTCCACTAACCCCTTTGTCGGCAATAAGAAGCGGTCGCTTTGCCCTAAGGTTGTTGAGCTGTTCAGGAATTGACTCAAGGGCATTGTGTCCTGAAATATTTTTAACCCTATTGCAGTATTCGTAATATCCAGCTATTTGCATGATTTTTTGAATTATCGGTTGTTGAAAACTTTTTTGTTAGATGCATTCAGACTCCGTGTGAAGAATTACCCAACAACAACCCTGATATAAGTTAAGATCCTACTTCTAATCTTTCGTGCTAATGACATCCTATTGCGATTGGGGTAGCGTTTCACTCCCAGTTTGGCTATGAACTTAGGGAGGAGTAACACTTCCAGTAGATCCATTATTCTAAGTACTCCGCTTGCCACAGGCAAATCGCCCTCAACAATTAACCTATCACGTGCAGTTGCAACACACGATGATTCCTGAAAGGTGAACATCAGGATTGCTGCTTCAAGGCTTTTAATCTTCATCGACAGGGTTATCATTTTGCCCTTTGGGTTCCATCCGTAGTAACGAATTTTTCCGCTTTTATCTTTGCCCACAATCATGTGAGGGCCATTGGGTGCAACACATAGGTCGAGCAGGAAGTCGGATGGCATGCTATCAAATTCTTCCTTGGCAAAAGGGTCAACCTTGGCAACTGCTTGAAAAGCACGTCCAAAGATGAAAAGAAGCAAAGACACATACATGCGTTTTAATGGCTTTTTGCCCGATGGTATTTCGGGGTAATCTTTACCTAGCATAGCTTAATTCATTAAATTGCTTGAGAAAACTTTGTCTAAGAATTTATTAGCAAAATCGGGCGATATTCTCCCATTACTTTCACTACTAATATCTTGTGAAATAGACGCTAAAAGGTATTTCTGGAAATTTACCTCAGCTAGGTCTCTTGGGAATAGTTTCGAAAAAGATTTTACTAATGAATCGATTTCAGCAATAGCTTTAAATAGCCTTTGCTCTTTGGGAACTGCGCAGAATTCATCAATCCCAGCTACAGCAAGTAGAAGTTCGTCTCTCAGCAAGAACTTCTCATCAATCTTAAATTGTATGGAATGAGCAAGTAAGAAACCTGCAAATAATCCTTGTGGTAGTCCAGTTTCTTTAGCTAAGAATTGCGCCGTAAGGCAGCAAATTTCTGATTGTGCATTTGAACTGATGGTTCCTGCAAGGGCAATACCGTTCATTAGCCCCAGGGATGCATTTTTGTCCTTTGGGCTTTTGGCTATGATTTTAAGGCTTTCGACAATCAATCGAATTGCAGAGAATGCGGAAGCATCGACAAAAGGGTTTTTCTGTGTAGTTTCTGCCCCTTCGATGCATTCTGCCAGCGAGTTAAAGGCTGTATAAATTATATTTGAGAAGTTTTTTGTAATTGAAATTAGACGACCATCGATGCAAACAATATCAGGATAAAGAATATCTGACTGAAGCATTTTCCCATCGATATTAACAGAATTGCTAACCTCAAATCCATTAACCTTAGATGTGGCAATATAAACCATCGGGCTCATGGAAGTATGACCCTCAAGCGGATTAGATATTTTGATATTGTTTACAAAAAGGTTGAGAGTTTTTGCAATATCCATTGCCGATTCTCCCCCAAGGGCGATGATAGAGTCGCACAGCCTCCACTGGTATAAACCAGCAAGTCGTTTCACCTCAGCCATATTCACGTATGGCAAAACATCGTCAACCAGCGCACCTACTGTTACGTTTGAATCGGCCAGCGCACGAATAAACGTCTTCACATTGCTTTTTTCGTCTTTACTGGCAATAACCATAGGGCGAGATGCATTGTATCCATCAAGTTCAATGTGGATATGTTCCAATGCTCTATCTCCCACAAGGAATTTAGGTTTTACGAAGTAATTATGGTTTAGGGTTTTATCCATTTTAATTATTGATTGACGGATTAAATGTAGATTACTGATTTTGACCAATTTTTAGCCTTTTTAAGGTCTTCTCTGTAGGAATTCCGTTCATGTCAAAGCCCCTGAGTTTGTAGAAACGTTTTACCATTTTTTCTAGTGGTATTGGTTTTTTCTTTGTGTCGCTTTGTCGGTACTCCTTTAACAATTTTTTGGGAAGGGTGTCGTCCTTGGTGCTTATACCCTCGCGGGTGTTCATGTATCGCTCCAAAACATATATTCTTTCGCCTGCCTCAAGCAGTTCCTTGTTACTCATTTTTAATCCTGTAATGGAACTCCACATTTTCGTATAAAGGCTGTAATCGATAAGCATTATGGCAACTGGATGCATGTATTGCATTAGCAATGCAAGTATGGGCTTTGGTGTGTACTTAACCAGAGGAGGTTCAAGCATGTATGCAAACTGGGTGAAAGCGCAGGTGTGAAGGGAGTCGATAATTTCCTTGATGTTTTGCAAAAACTTTACGTAAGCAGCTTTTCCAAGCGATTTATAGGGATCGAGCAGTTTGAAGAGAATCTCCTGTGCGATAACATAGGCGTTTAGGTGGCATCCGCCACGGTTGGCAACTGAATACGATAAAGCCTGCCCAAAGGAGCCACGAGGATCGTAAGCTGCCAGTTCGAGTCCCTTGGTGTGAATTGCGAACGACTCGCCGCCAAACTTCTTGCTAACGGCTTTTGTGCCCAAAGCCAAATCGCCACCTAATCCTTTGAGGTGAGCTATGTCCTTTATGGTTTGCTCAATCACATCAACCTTACCAAATTCCAGGTTTGATTGGATTATACCCTTTTCTGTAGCTTCTATGGCCCAGCCAATTGTGCTTCCTGCTGAGATGGTGTCCATTCCAAGTTGACCGCATAGTTTTCCTAGTTTGGCTACTGCAACAGAGTCGAAAATCCCTAGATTTGACCCCATAAGCCCAACCGTTTCGTACTCGGGAACAGCCGTCGTGTCACCATCAAAATCCCCTTTATGACCGCACAAAATGGTGCATGGTTTACAGGTGTGGTATTTTGTATTGTAGGTTTTTTTGTAGTTTTCGCCAGAAAGTTCAAGGTAATCGGGATGCTTGCCATCGCTGAAGTTATTAACCGGAAAGATATTTGCATCGTTGCAAGGGATTACGTTAGCCGTTGTGCCATAGTTGCGGTAAAAGTCCGATGTCATCTCGTTTGCATTAATCTGCTTATTGGCAAGCTTACGTGCTTTCTCAAAAGCTCCTGGGTTTGCAGGTTCAATCTTAAACTCTCTCCCTTTTGCAACGACAGCTTTTAAGTTCTTTGAACCAAGCACAGCACCCATCCCCCCACGTCCAAGGAAACGATGCCCCGAGATGATATTTGCATAACGCACAAGATTCTCACCAGCTGGGCCAATGGCTAATACGCCACCCTCTTCCTCTAGCACAGCTAACGTATCATCGGTATTTCTGCCCCAAAGATGCGAAGCATCTTTTATTACTACTCCTTTAGAATCAATGTATAGGTATGATTTTTTTGATGCTTTTCCTTTAATTAGCAACCCATCCCACCCCGATGTTTTAAGGCTCATTCCAAACGGACCGCCACATGATGCAGAAACCATTATGCCTGTAAGGGGCGACTTTGTTACGGCCGACCAACGACCAGAGCAGGGTGCACCTGTTCCCATGTAAATGCCCGGCATGAAGGCAATGATGTTTTCTTCAGAAAGTGGATCGATACCCACCTTTAACCTATCGAAAAGTAGCTTAACACCAAGCCCCTTGCTTCCTATATACATTTTTCTCAATTCGGAAGAGATGTTTATTATGCTTGTCTCACCAGTAGTAAGGTTAACCTCGAGGACTTTGTTGCTTGTGCCTTTTATTACTTCCATGTTGAAATTGTTAGAGGGTTTTTGCAAATGTAAAAGGAATAAATATTTAGTACAATAGTAATTTTAAACTAGTATTGAGTTTACTGCATCAAAAAAAATTGGATACGATTTTGCTACAGCATCTGCTCCTTCAATCTCAACGGGTTCGTTCCCAGCTAATGCAGCAATAGCACAAGCCATGGCAATACGATGATCGCCATGCGATTGAACTTTCCCTCCAAGTACTTTGCCGCCTTTTATCAGCATCAACTCATTTTCAATTGATATTTTTACTCCGAGCTTTGCAAATTCCATCTGAAGCGTTTTTGCACGGTCACTCTCTTTCTCCCTCAGTCGGCTAACGCCGAGAATTCTCGACTCGCCATTGCAATGCGCTGCCAGCGCAACCAGCGGGGGGAAGAGGTCGGGGCAATTAGTGGCATCGAAGTGGAAGGAGTGAAGTTTACTCTTGCTAATTTCAATAATATCCTGCTGAATAGAAATTTTAGCGCCAACCCACATTAACGCTTGAATTATTGCTCTATCGGCCTGTTTCGACATTGGATTTAGGTTTTCAACCCTCACGCTCCCAGCAATGGCTCCAGCCACAAGCAGGAAAGCTGCTCCGCTCCAATCGCCCTGAACGGTGTATGTCGCGGGCTTATACTGTTGATTACCTTTAATATGAAATTCCTCGTAATTACGATTCTCAATATTCACCCCAAATGCTTTCATCGTCTCAATGGTTAGGTCGATGTAGGGCTTGCTATGGAGGTTTTCAACCTCAATGACGAGATCTGTTTGGGCGAAAGGTGCGGCAATTAGCATACCTGTAAGCACTTGCGAACTAAGAGATCCGTCAACTTTCACTTTCCCTCCTTTTAATGGACCAGTTACGAATATTGGAGCATAACCATTTGTTGTTTTGCATTTTGCACCCAAAGCATTGATTGCCTTCTCAACGATACCCATAGGTCTTTTAAGCAACGACCCTTCACCTGTAAGGGTGATGGGCTGGTTGAGAGTGGCCGCAATGCACGAGAACATCCTGATTCCCAAGCCCGATTCGCCACAGTTTAGGGGTAGGGTAGGAGTTGAGAATCCCCCTTTGATGGTAAGCCCTTTAGGTGATTCCACTATTTTTGCGCCAAAATCCTTGCAAACTCTGATGGCAGCCAATACATCATCGGAGCTACCGGTGTGGAGTATCTCTGATTCACCCAGGGCTAATGAGGCAAGGGCAATTGCCCTTTGGGCAACACTTTTCGATGGAGGCGCAGAAACCGTTCCATCAATAGCCGAAGGCTTTACCAATTTCCTCATCGATTATTAGTTTTTGTTGCGATAAATCAAGTCCAAGCCCGTCTATAAGGAGTTCAATTTTTTTTTCAGCTATTTGCTGAATAGATGTTTCAGGGATGCTTGATGCTTTTAAGTTTTCAAAATAGAGTTTATTTTTCAAACCAAGCCCCATTGTTCTGACCGGAGGTTCAAGGCCTGTTAATAATTTGAAAGCCTCAGCGGCTTGGTAGAGCAGCCATTTCTCTCCAAATATTACTCGTGCTCCAATATCCAATGCCATTTCCGAGGCATTGGAGTCCTTATAGGAGGCATCGAGGAGGTAGCTGAAGTCGAGTTCCTCGAGAAACCACGGTTCTGCTTCAGGGAGCAGTGTTGAAATCACTACATCGAAAGGGGTGGAAGTATCAAAGTTGCTCCAGTCAACCAGCTCGCAACCAAAATCATTGGCGATGGTGAGTGCTTTGTTAAATGTTCTATTGCAGATAGTTACATTAGCCCCTTTATTCATCAACCCGTACACTGCTGCACGTGCCGCACCTCCGCCCCCCAGAACAAGACAGTTGGATATTTTGAGGCTAATACCTGCATCAAGTAATGACTCGGTTACCCCATAATGGTCGGTATTGTAGCCCTCCAACCTCCCATTGTTGTTTACTATTGTGTTAACGGCACCAATTCGCTTTGCATCCTCTGAAATCAGGTCAAGGTGTTGCATTATTTCCTCTTTGAAAGGGGCGGTAATATTTGCTCCAGTAAGCGGTATCTCTTTGATTAACATCGCTATGCTTGCTGCCGATTGTGGGCGAATTCGAGTATAGTAGCATTCCATCCCGATAGCCTGAAATGCCTCGTTGAAGAGTTGTGGGCTCTTGCTGTGGAGGATTGGATTACCGAATACGGCAAAGAGTTTGTACATAATATTGAACGTTGATGACGCTGATCTATCAGATAATCACAGATATTATTTTGAGTAAATCCTAATAAAATCTTCAAGAACCTTATGGTCAATCTGCCCGGGCGCAGTTTCCATACCCTTGAAAGAAGCGTATGTAAAGGGTGCTCCGAGAAGAGGGGCTGCCAAGCGTGTTATTTTGCCAATGTTGCCCATGCAGAATGCCACCAGATTTCTATAGTTCTCGTACAGACCCAATATCTTTGAACAGTCGGCTTTGGAATTTGCCATACAGGCAATCTTGGCTATATCTGCTCCTGCCTCATATAGAGAATCCGCAATTCTATATAGTTCCTTAGTGTCAGGAGTTTCAGCAAAATTGTGGTAGGAGATGATGACCTTCCGGTTCAGTTTACGAGCCAGGTCGATGATTGGCTTTCGCCATTGGGGTTCGGTTTCAATTTCAATATCAACATAGGAAGCACCCCATTCAAGAGCATTAGTAAGAATCTTCGCCCTTTCATCATCGTTGTGATTACCCTTTCTGCATGTAGCAATCAGCTCTTTGCCAATTGAAAAGATGGCTTCGAGTTGATTATGCTCGTATTCAACTTGGTCGATTCGTATTTCGGCAAAATCAAAATTAGCGAGAATAGGTTTAATTTGACTAACCTTGACATTTCCAAAACTAACGCAGATGAGAGTTTTTGACATGCTTTTGCTATCAGAATTTTTGTAAAGATAGTCTCATTTTTCTATATATGTATGTCCTTTTATTCAACTAAAAGAAGCAACCCTTGGAGGATTGCTTCTTAACACTTAACTAGTAGTCGAATATTTAAGAATCTTACTATTAATACTTTCGTTTCAGTAAGACTGGCTTTTTCCTTTTTTGTTCGTTATTGGGCATTCGATTAACCATGCTGATTGGCTCGCTAAATCCCGAAATTTGGAATGGATGCGTTTCGACTACAGGAATTTTTTTTTCAATAAATTTCTCAATACCCTTGAGCTCGTCCTTTTGCTCTGAATCGCAAAATGATAGCGCAATTCCTGAATGCCCAGCACGTCCTGTACGCCCAATGCGATGGATGTAGGTTTCGGGAACATCGGGTAAGTCGAAGTTGAAAACGTGCGTTAACTCCTCAATATCAATGCCTCTCGCTGCAATATCGGTGGCAACAAGTACCTCTAGGTTTCCTTTCTTGAAATCGCTCAGCGCGCTCTGCCTTGCATTCTGGCTTTTATTGCCATGAATGGCTGCACTTTTAATATTTGCCTTGTGTAAGAATTTCACCACCTTGTCGGCACCATGCTTAGTGCGAGTGAAAACAAGGGCGTTCTCAATACCCTTTTCCTCAAGTATATGAAGCAGAAGCTTCTGCTTATCCGATTTGTTGATAAAGTAAAGCCCCTGCTCAATCTTATCAACGGTAGAAGTGGGAGGTGTAACCTCTATCTTTACAGGGTTGGTTAGCAGCATATTCGCCAATTTCTGTATCTCAGGCAGAATGGTTGCTGAGAAGAAGAGGGTTTGTCTTATTTCGGGTAGTTTTGCTATTACCCTTTTCACATCGTGAATAAAGCCCATGTCGAGCATGCGGTCGGCCTCATCAAGGACAAATATCTCAAGATGACGCAAATCGATATAGCCTTGGTTCATCAAGTCGAGTAAACGACCAGGTGTAGCCACAAGCACATCTACCCCTCTTCTAAGGGCATCAACCTGACTGCGTTGAGGAACACCACCGAAGATTACGGAATGTTTGATTTGTGTGAATTTTCCATAGGCTGAGAAGCTGTCGTCAATTTGTATGGCTAGCTCTCTGGTTGGGGTTAAAATCAATGATTTAATTCCTGCATAACCCTTCTTCTGCTGATGAAGGATTTGAAGGATTGGAATGGCAAAGGCGGCGGTTTTTCCCGTGCCCGTTTGTGCGCAGCCAAGAATGTCTTTCCTTTGAAGTACAAGAGGGATAGCCTTTTGCTGAATGGGGGTTGGTACTGAATATCCTTGAATGGTCAATGCCCTAAGGATAGGGTCGATAAGTTCTAAATTGTTAAAAGACATGAAAATAATTATGATAAATGGAGCTGAAGAGACGTTGCATTTTCTGGATCAGCGAAGTATTCTTGCCACAACACCGGCTTACAACCTGCCGTGTCTATCGAGTGAAGTAGGGCGCAAAGATAATAAAAATTTTGATATAAATGATTTTTGACAGAGAATTAGTTAATTGAAATCCTTAATAGAATCTACAACAAAAATACAGTTAATAGTTTGATAATGAAATGAATAATGTTAAAATGTTGTTTTTTTATCTTCTACAAACTCCTTCAGCTCATCCAGTTCAACGGAATCAATCCTAACCTTTCCAATCCCATCCAGAAAGATGAAGTCCACAGCACTTCCTTTCTTCTTCTTGTCCTTAACTAAGGCATCGAAGATTCGTGAAGGGCTGATACTAATGCAGGTAGGAAGTTTAAGTTCCATTAAAAGATTAATGATTCGCATGTATTCTCTATGGTCAATAAGTCCTTTGGTCATGGAGAAACGAGCAGCAAACTCCAAGCCAATGCTTACGCTTTTCCCGTGGGGCAATCCCGCAACTTTTTCCACTGCATGACCCCAGGTGTGACCTAGATTCAACTTTTTACGTTCACCCTTTTCGCGCTCGTCAGCGCGAACAATCCGAGCTTTGACATTAACCGAATGATTTACAAGTTCCTCAATTAAAACAGGGTCGAATTCCTTTAAACTTTCTGTTCTACATTCAAGGTAATTAAACATTTGCTCATCGGAGATAAGGATGTGCTTTATAATCTCAGCAAAACCGTTTATCAGTTCTTCCTGTGGTAGAGTACTTAGCAAGGAGATATCGCAGATAACGAATTCAGGTTGGGTGAATGTACCGATGGTATTCTTGTAGCCATCAAGGTTTACACCATTCTTTCCGCCTACGCTGGCGTCCACCTGTGCGAGTAGCGAGGTAGCCACAAACCCAAACCTTATCCCTCGCATGTATGTTGAGGCTACGAATCCGGCAATATCGCAAACCACACCGCCTCCAATCCCCAGAACGAAGGAATTTCGATCGGCGCTCTGGGATAGCAACCACCGGTAGATATCGGCTACCACATCAATATTCTTCGATTCCTCACCAGCATCAACGCAGTAAATGGGGAATCGTGGGAAGCTGCTCTGATGGTGGAACTTTACATTGGCATCGGTGATGATAAAGACTCCAGATTCAGGTAGATAACCATTCACATTGGTTAACGATTCACCAATAAGCACTTGCGATTGGCCAAGCAATCCATCAATGGTAATACGCTCCATTTTCCAAAATATTATTGGATAAATGTAGCAAGTTTTATTGATTTTTTTTAGGGTTTTGTGTTTTAAGATTTGTGAAAAAATATATCATAAAATCTTGTTTTTCAGCTAAAGGATTTCAACCAATTGAAAACCATTTGTTTTCCATAGGGTGTAAGAATCGACTCTGGGTGAAACTGTACTGCACAGATATCCAGTTCCCTATGGCTTAACGCCATTATTCTTTCTTCAAGATCGGTGGCTTCAACGCTGAGACAAGAAGGAAAATTTTTATGCGAAACCACCCAAGAATGGTATCGTCCAACCTCAATGGTATCGGGAATACCATTGAAAAGGTAGTGCTTTGGTTGGTGAATTCTAATCGGGCTTGCCACCCCGTGGTAAACCTTTTCTAGGTTCTCCAGCTCGCCCCCAAAAATCTGGGCAATAGCCTGTTGGCCAAGGCATACCCCGAAAATTCTTTTACTTTCCTTAAACCTTTCGATTATCGGTAGGAGCAAACCAGACTCGGAGGGTAATCCTGGGCCTGGGGAAAGGATTATGCCATCGTATTTCTCAATCTCATCAAGGGTAATTGAATCGTTTCGAACAACATCAACCTCAGCACCCTCGAACTCCTCCACGTAGTGGAGAAGGTTGTAGGTGAAGGAGTCGTAGTTGTCGAGCAGGAGAATTTTAGGCATTGATTATAATTCAGCAACATCCTAGAACAGCAACGATAAGCAGGTTAGCCCACCATCCATTTTTCTAAATTCCGACATTTCAACCTCTATGGTATTGTACCCCAGGTCAACGATTTGTTTTTTTGATTTTGGGAAACCTTTCGGGATAAGTAGGTAATCGTTTATCTTTAGGCAATTGGCCGAGTAGGCCTCATCGGGTTCCAGTTCGATAAGGTTGTTTTTGCCTGCAATTCCCGAGAGTGCTTCGATGGAAATAAAATTTCCGTTTCCAAGGTAAGCAATTCCCGTTTTAAGATGAAGAATATTCTTAACTAAAACCTGCGAAGCAGTGTAGCCATGCGGCGACAGCAGCTTGGAAAGCTGCTCGGCTCCTTCTTGGTTGGTCCTGCCCGTGATACCAATATAGAAATGATTGCCCACTCGCAGAATATCGCCACCATCCAGTCGCCCAGGGGATTGTATGGCTTCAACCTTCTTGAAACTAGCCAGAATCTCTCTTGTTTTTTCCTCCTCACCAAGCCTTTTTGGGTCGCCGGGGCGTGCGATGATTGCCACCTCGGAGGTAACCACAGCCGTGTCCTCAACGAAGCATCCATCGGGATACCTCTCATCGGCCTCAAGGACAATTACCTCCAGACCACATTTTCTTAAAGCATTGCAGTAGGCATTGTGCTGCTCAAGTGCTACCTCATAAATGGGTTTTCCCAGGTTGGAGGTAGTGATTCCATCGGCAAAGTTCTTGCCCGGTTGCCTTACAATTGCTTTTGTGTATTGCTGTATCATGCTATGAATTTTTAAGTATTTGAATGGTTTCAAGCGGATTTTCTGATTTAAAAACCGCATTACCAGCCACAAGAACATTCGCCCCAGAGTTATAAAGGTGGGCTGCATTGGATTTGTCAACACCGCCATCCACTTCAATTAGGGTATTGTAGTTACCCTCATCAATCATACTGCGCAAACGGGAGATCCGAACGAGGCTATTCTTAATAAATTTCTGCCCACCAAAGCCAGGGTTTACGCTCATGATTAGCACAAGGTCGGCTTCAGGAAGAATATCCTTGAGAAATTCCACAGGGGTATGGGGATTCAGCGATACGCCAGCCTTCATGCCCAAAGCCTTTATCTGTGAAAGGGTGCGATGAAGGTGGGTACACGCCTCCCAGTGAACGGTGAGGATATTGGCACCAGCATCCCGAAAACGCTCAAGGTATCTGTCAGGCTCAATGATCATCAGATGAACATCCAGCGGTTTCCTTGCCAACTTGGCAATATGTTCCACCACAGGGAATCCGAATGAGATATTTGGCACAAACACGCCATCCATAATGTCGAGGTGGAACCAGTCAGCTTCGCTCTGGTTCACCATCTCAATATCTTGCGCCAGATTGTTGAAATCGGCTGAAAGTAGGGAGGGGGCTAGGTAATGGGTCATATAATAAAATTGAGAATTTACTCAATTGGTTTTTTAGGCATATTCTACCTCATTAAGGATAATTGGACCAATGTGCTTGCTCAGTCCATTTTTTGTTACAACCTGAACTTTATCATCACAAAATATCCTTTCCAATAAATTGATTCTTTGCTTCTCATGAAACCTTTTTCCTACAAATATACATACTATTTGCTGAGTTTTTCTCTCAAATATTAAAATTGCGAATTTTAAGTTACATTTGCATACAAAGAGAATGAATCATGGCATACCTCGATCCCAAGAACGACCTAACCTTCAAGAAGGTTTTTGGGCAGCATCCAAACCTGTGCATCAGCCTCCTGAATAGCCTGCTTCCCCTGGCCGACGATGAGGTGGTGGAGAGCATTGAGTATCTGCCTGCGGAGCTTGTCCCCGAGCTGCCTTTGGGCAAATCGTCGATTGTGGACGTACGCTGCTGCGACAACAATGGGCGGCAGTTCATCGTGGAGATGCAGATGTTCTGGACCGACAGCTTCCAGTATCGTGTCCTGTTCAACGCCTCCAAGGCGTTTGTGCGCCAGTTGGGAAAGGGTGGCGAGTATAAACTACTTCAGCCAGTTTACTCACTCAACCTTGTGAACGAGCGGTTCATCAAGGACGAGGAACGCTACTACCACCACTACAAGATTGTGAATCTGGAGAATACAGGTGAGCAGATTAAGGGATTGGAGTTTGTTTTCGTGGAGCTGCCCAAGTTCAAGGCGCAGACCATCACCCAGAAGAAGATGACCGCCCTGTGGCTCCGCTTCCTTACCGAGATTGGTGATGGCACCAGGGAAATTCACGAAGATTTGAAATCGAATCCCGATATTCGGCAGGCACTGGAAATCATTCAGGAGTCGGCCTTCACCCTCGATGAGCTGGCTTGGTACGACAAGTACTGGGACATGATTAGTACAGAACGCACCTATTTGGTTGATAGCGAGAACAAAGGAAAAATCGAAGGAAAAATCGAAGGGAGAATCGAAGGGAGAATCGAAGGAAGGATTGAAGGAAGGATTGAAGGCAAGAGCGAGGCCATTAAAGAGATAGCCCTAAACTCAATAAAATCAGGTTTAGCAAACGATACCATCAGAACAATTACTGGACTAAGCGATGAGGAGATTGAAGAGTTAAGGGCGAGTTTGCAATAAATCCAACCTCATATTTCTTTGTTAAATGGAATCGAGGGTGTCCCAAAAGTTCCTTTTGCTGAAAAAAAACAGAAAAAATCCTTTTGAGACACCTTCTTTCGAATAGTAAATCTACCCAACCTTACTCACAAAAATATCAATTGCTTTCCTAATGGCAGCATCAAGCCCTTGGGGGTTTTTGCCTCCTGCTGTGGCGAAGTAGGGCTGACCACCTCCACCACCCTGTATCTCCTTGGCGGCTTCGCGGATAATCTCCGAAGCGTTGAGCTTATACTTCTCAATTACGTTGTTCGATAGTATAACCGTTAGCAGGGGTTTTCCGGAGATATCGGCACCTACAACAAGGCAAAGATCATCAACCTCATTACGTAACTGGTAGGCCAAATCCTTTATGGCATCAGCGCTCTCAAGGTTTACCCTACCCGAAATGATTGTAACACCATTCTTCTCTGTTGCACATGAAAGAAGTTCTTGCTTTACCTGCTTCACCTTTTCGAGGGTAAGGCTTTCAATCTGCTTGCGAAGAGTGGAGTTTTCTAAAACAAGCTTTTCGGTTGCTACAAGAACATCAGGAGTATTGTTGAGGATTTCCTTCAATATTTTTAGTTTATCCTCAATGTTGTTGTAGTACTCCTCTGCCTTCGAGGCGGTTATGGCCTCAATCCTTCTTACACCAGCCGATATGGCTCCTTCGGAGACAATCTTGAAGATTCCGATGTTTCCTGTGCTATTCACATGAGTTCCACCGCATAGCTCGATGGAGTCGCCGAACTTAATGACCCTTACAGAATCGCCGTACTTCTCGCCAAAAAGCGAGATAGCACCCATCTGCTGGGCAACCTCCATGGCTACCTCACGGTGCTCATCTAGCACAAAATTTTGCCTTATGGCAGCGTTTACGCTACTCTCAACCTTTCGAATTTCCTCATCGGACATCTTCTGGAAATGGGCAAAGTCGAAGCGAAGGTAGTCGGGGTGAACCAAAGAGCCCTTTTGCTCCACATGACTACCAAGAACATCGCGAAGCGCATGGTGGAGTAGGTGGGTAGCTGAGTGGTTGTTGGCTGTGCTAGTGCGTTTTTCAATATCAACCTTTGCCACAAATACATGAGAGGGATCCTTTGGCAACTTTTCGGTAATGTGGATTGTTAGGGTGTTCTCCTTGATAGTATTAATAATGTTAATCTGTTCATTATCATTTGATAACGTTCCCATGTCACCAACCTGCCCGCCCGATTCGGC
The DNA here is from genome assembly GCA_964481075.1 of uncultured Rikenellaceae bacterium. Lineage (GTDB taxonomy): Bacteria > Bacteroidota > Bacteroidia > Bacteroidales > Tenuifilaceae > MWFE01. The sequence continues at coordinate 33,800 of CAYZSD010000016.1, forward strand.
GTAGAAAGGAGTTTTGTTAAGCACAAGATGAAACTGCTCCTTGCCCTTGGTCTTTATGCTCCTGTATCGAGAAATCTTCACGTTTGCTTCCAGCTCATCGTAACCAACAAACTCTGTTTCAGTAGTATCAAGAAGCACAGTCCAGTCGTGGGTTTCAACTGCTGCTGCGCTACGTGAACGCACCTTCTGGGCAGCCATTTCCACCTCAAACTCATTCCGATTCACAGAAAGGTTATTCTCTCTGAGAATCAATTCTGTAAGATCTAGAGGGAAACCATAAGTGTCGTAAAGCACAAAGGCATCCTTACCGGATATGGTATTTGATTTAATTTTCTTGGTCTGCTCCATTATGCCATCGAGCAAACGGATTCCCGTTTCGAGGGTGCGAAGGAAGGCGGCTTCCTCTTCGTGAATCACTTTGATAATCAATTCTTTTTGAGCGTTTAGTTCAGGGAAAAACTTACCCATCTGCTCTGCAAGGGTTGGAACAAGCCTGTTGATGAATGGTTCGTGGAAGTTGAGGAAGGTGTATCCGTAACGGACTGCCCGGCGAAGAATCCTACGGATAACGTACCCCGCCTTTACATTCGAAGGTAGTTGCCCATCGGCAATGGAGAAGGAGATTGCCCTTAGGTGGTCTGCAATTACCCGCATGGCAATATCGCTCTGCTGGTTTTCTCCATATTTTATGCCACACATCGAACTAATCTTCTGAATGATTGGCTGAAATACATCGGTATCGTAGTTGCTTTT
>CAYZSD010000017.1:0-34317 GCA_964481075.1 uncultured Rikenellaceae bacterium
CAGGGAAGTGAAACTCAAGGTTTTCGGCAGTAAAAACAATTTTTTGAGGCTTGCTTGATGCTAATATCCAACTATTCAGGTCTGCATAGTAGATGGGGTCAATCTTTGGCCCTCGAATAATGGCTCCAACCTCAATAAAGTAGGGCTTCCCCGATTCAACTGGTTTCCCATCGAGATAAAGCTCCGAGGTGCCAAAATATCTCATCACAAAGGCCTCAATTGAAGCAATATTGAGAAAGTTTATCTTACCATCGAGGTTTTCATTAACAATAACCTTGTCGGCCTCAAGCCAATCGGGTTTGTTCTGCTCCACCCAAATACCCTCGAGCAAATCCTCGTTAAATCTGGGCTTGTTCTCAACTGATATTAGCTTATGTGGATCTATCTCCTCGCATTCGACATGAAGCAGGAAATGTTTTAGGTTTTTTGAATCGCTTGGATCAATGCTAAAGCACTCGGAAATGGTATCGACAATTACTTCTTCCAAGGGGGTAATCAATGAATCGTAGCTAACAAATTCAAGGAGATTGATAAAAACTACTATACGATCGGTTTGAGGCAATCCCTTTCGTATCTGCCCACATACTTTGTTTACATACGAGCTGATCGTTGAATTATCATGGTTGAGAGGATTTTCACCAGGAATATCTCGACTGAAAAAGTCGATGTAGCTATCGAAGAGATCAAGGTAATCGTTTAAAAACCTCTGGCTAAGATACTTCTGAAGGAAGGTTTTAACAATATCACGACCCACCTTCACCGAGTTATTGGCTATGGCGGTGAGAGCAAAGAGCTGCACTAGGGCGTTGAGAATGGATTCGCTCATTGCAAAAAGTTAAAAAAATGAATTACGACAAATATATGCTTTGTTAGTATCAATACAAAAAAAAACAATCAGCCTATTGAGTAAACAGGCTGATTGCACGATATAATAAGAAATATTATCCCTTTGTGATTGTCTCCCTGATTTTTGTAATCATTTCGTTAATCTGGTCGAATTGCGCTTGGTTAATGGTCTCCCCTTCAATCTTTTCGTACAATGGAGCTAAAGGTTGAATCAATTCCATAACTTCTAAAACATTCTTATCGTTTGCCTGAGGCATCATTATTTCCATGAGCTTGTCGAGGGGATCCTTCTGGTTGGCAATGATTTTTAGGATATCCTCATTATTCTTGCTGATTATTGCCATTTGACAAGTGATGTAAAGCCCTTCAACCCAACTACCAACAATAACCAGGGTGGATATATTGTCCTTCCCCTCATTTATCAGGAAATCGTATGTGTCATAGAATGAGTCAGATATGATATTAATCAGGGAGTCCTTGTTGTCGATATTAGCTTCAACACGTGTGTAGAAATCTTTATTGAAGGCTGTTGTTATCTGCAAATCGTCGATAAGGGTTTTGGAAACCTTTAGGTAGCTCATGGTTTCCTGCTTCATCTGGTATGTACTTGCGTAGCTGAGGTTAGCACCATAAACGCCTAAGTTTAGAGCTTTGCTCTTCTCGGTGAAGTACTTATCCACGTTCTCAACTGGGTTGTTGAGGCTCAGAATGTAACTGGCACCTGCTTTATTAAGCAGCTTAACTACCTCGAAGGCGGTTGGAATTGGATACTTGGTTACGCTTTTGAAAGCTTCTTCCTTCGACTTACCATCGTGCGACTTATCGGTTTCTGCTTGCTTTGCACCTCCTCCACAGGCAAACATCGTTGCTAGTAAAGCTACTGTAATACAGGCAAGAACCTTGTTAGGAGCAAGATGCTTAATGATTAATGTTTTCATCTTTTGGTGGTTTATTGGTTTTAAGTGATAGTGGCTCAAATAGGCATAAAAATTCCCAGCTAATTTATAGAAAAAATGCAAGATTTCGATAAGATATAATGAATAATTGTATCATTGAGCATACAACATTGCGTAAACGCTTGATTTTTGGCAACATAGCCCACGTTGACTATAGAACTATTCTTTCCAAGTCCTTCGATATCTGATTCATTATATCATTCAGTGTTTTGAGTCGTACCAGCAGGTTATTGATTTCTTCGGGCTGAGCCTTAGAGTCAAGCACTTTTAGCTCGTTATGAAGTCTTCGAACAGCCATCTGCATCACTTTGCTTTTGTACACAAGGATTGACTTTGGCACGGCATCCTGTAGCATTTCAGTGTCCTCGGGGGGAAGGGCGTGATGCTTCCTCCATATCTTGCTCAGTTTATGTGGACTTGTAAGCAGATTCACAGCTAGCTGACTAATTTCACTGTCGCGATGGTTTAAGAAAATTCGGCTGTCGATGTCTGTTTCCACCTCCATTAGGTAACGATACTCATCGAATACCTTCTTGTATATCAGATTCTTAAACTCTAAGTCATCGCTTAGTATCTCGTTAATAATGTACTCGCCAACTGTAACCATTTCGTTAACATCAGGGTTCTCCCTGTCGGGAATCTCGAAAAGAGGAATTGAGCCGAACTGAAGGAGGAAAAAAAGGATTTCCTTCTCCTGCTCCTCGCAGTAAACCTCACTAACAAAGCTAGGAAGAGAGGGTGATTTTGGTTTTACTTCAATGTTTAGGCTAGCTGCTGGCTGTCCAAGGATTTTCTCGATGCGATTTCGGCGCTGATTGGCTATTTCGGCATAAAGCACCGATTCCTCCACGTTTAGCAACTTGGTGCACTCCTTGATGTAAACCGACCGAGTTATGCTGTCGGGGATAACGGCAATGGAACGTATAATTTCTCTTATCAGGTTGGCCCTTTTCACCGGGTCGCTCTTCGCCTCTTCGAGAAGGAGCTGAGTTTTGAATCGAATGAAATCGACCTCGTTCTTTGCAATGAAATCGATTACCTCCGATGAGCTGTGGTTACGAGCGTAGCTGTCGGGGTCTTCGCCTGCGGGTAGTAGCACCACCTTTACGTTCAATCCCTCTTCGAGGATAAGGTCAATTCCTCTGAGCGAGGCTTTTATCCCGGCTGAGTCGCCATCGTAGAGCACCGTAATATTGGGGGTAAAACGCTTAACCAATCTTATCTGATCGGGGGTAAGTGCTGTCCCAGAGCTTGCTACAACATTCTCTATTCCAGCCTGATGCAAGGAAATCACATCGGTGTAGCCCTCAACCAGATAGCACTTATCGAGCTGTGTGATAGCTTTCTTAGCAAAGAAAATGCCGTAGAGAACATTACTCTTATGGTAAATTTCACTTTCAGGGCTATTGATGTACTTAGCCAGCTTAACTTCGCTTTTCATAATTCTTCCACCGAAAGCAATAACCCTTCCGCTAATGGAATGAACTGGAAACATTACCCTACCCTGAAACCTGTCGAAAATGCTATCGTCGTCCCTCTTGATAGAGAGGCCGCTCTTTACCAGATACTCAGCCTTATATCCCTGCCGTAAGGCAGCTTGCGAAAAGGCATCGCGTTGATCGAGGCAGTAGCCAAGCTGAAACTTTTCGATAATATCGTCTCTAAAACCCCTTTCCCTGAAGTAGCTCAAGGCTACAATCTTCCCCTCGCTGTGCTTTTTGAGCGTATCGCTGAAGTATCGTTGTGCCCAAGCGGTAACAACCATCATGCTTTCGCGCTCCGAGCGTTGCCTAAGCTCATCGAGCGAAAGCTCCTTCTCCTCAACCTCAATGTTATACTTCTTTGCCAAATACTTAAGGGCTTCAACATAGGTCATCTGCTCATGCTCCATGATGAAGTTCACAGCATTACCACCCTTCCCACACCCAAAGCACTTGAAGATTCCTTTCGAAGGGCTAACCGAGAAAGAGGGTGTTTTCTCGTTGTGAAACGGGCAAAGACCTATGTAGTTGGTACCCTGTTTTCTAAGCGAAACAAAATCCTTTACTACCTCCACCACATCGGAAGCGGCTACAATCCTGTCAACAGTATTTTGGTCAATCATAAGCAGTTAAAAGATTCTGTGAGCTGAAGGGTAACGGGTGTAAATTTAGAAAAAAGAATCGGTGAGAAGTGGAAAAAAATATAAAAACAAAAAATGATTACCTTTGGTGATGATAAGCCAATAGTTTTCTGCTTTAATGCGAACTTTAAAAAGAAAAACTCTTAATAAATAAGTTCTTAGTTCGAACCCTTAGAGTCACATCTAAAGATATTCAACACGTTAATAAATGCGAAGGTACTCGGCAAACTACATCGTACCAGTGAATGGAAGCCCCATTAGAAATGGAATTGTTGAAGTTGACGATGATGGAACGATTATTGAAATCATTGAACCGAAAGAAGGAGATAGTGAACTGGCTTTCACTGAGTTTCACAATGGTGTAATAGTTCCTGGTTTTATCAACACACATTGTCACCTTGAGCTTTCAAACCTGAAAGGAAAAATCGTTGAAGGAAAAGGACTTCCAACTTTCCTGAGTAAGATGAGGCTAGAGCTGTTACAGAATGAAGCAAGAAACAATCCATCGGTGTTTAAAGCACTTAAAGACATTGAACGTGAAGGCATTGTAGCGGTTGCCGATATCTGTAATACCATTGATGCGTTTTCACTAAAAAATCAAAGCCCTGTACGATTCATAAACCTTATCGAAGTGCTGGGATTGAACTCCGATTCTGCTAAAGAAATCATTGAAAACGCAAAAAAGATTCTTTTAAACGCCAAGACTAAACCCTTCGATAATAGCTACATAACACCCCACTCAACCTATTTACTTTCAGAAAAGCTATGGGCGCTTCTATCTGAGGAACTTTCTGAAAATGGAATTATTTCAATTCATTGGGCTGAAAGCAGGCACGAAAAACAGTTTGCGGAAACGAGGAGCGGCGAACTTGCTGAAACCTTTTGCAAAATGGGTTTACCCTTCGACTCATCCCCTCAAAATAATCAAATTGACATTTTGAAACGGTTCATTCCTGCAAATGCTAGGGTTCTGTTTGTACACAATACATACGCTGAAGAAATTGATTTAGAGACGCTTATTCACTATTTCCCGAACTCATCCTTCGTTCTTTGCCCCCAATCGAACCTTTACATCGAAAAAACCCTTCCCAACATTCCAATGCTTAAAGCATTGGGAGTTAATATTACCATTGGCACTGACAGCCTTGCCTCATCGCACAACCTCTCCATGCTTGAGCAGCTTATTACCATTCATAACCATTTCCCAGATATTAATTTTCACGAAACCATAAGATGGGCAACCTTTAACGGAGCGAAAGCGCTAAACATTGACAGAGAATATGGAAGCATAGAGGTTGGGAAAAGGCCAGGCTTAAGCCTTATAGCCCCATTCGACTTTACCAGATTTATGCCCACTGAAAAAAGTAAAGTAAAACCCTTGATATTTCACTAATTTGATTACTTTTGTTACACTATACGAAAATCAACGAAATACAAACTATTTATATCATTTAACCCTTAACTATTTACCAAAACTTTTTTTATGAAAAAACTAATCAGTCTATCTTTTGCTTTGGCTTTTGTTTTAATCGCAAAAACATCATTCTCTCAGGAGCCAAAAATTCCAAAGTTCGGAAAGGATTTGACCGAACACCTCGAGTTAACGACTTGTAACTTCGACTCAAGCGCAAATGCTGTAATTCTTTTCGACTACGGAACAAGTTTGATTAAATACAACAAGGACAAAGGATATTTCTACGTTGAAATCAACAGGCAAACCAGAATAAAAATACTTAGCAAGGATGGTTTGGATTGGGCCGATGGTTCAATCCCCATTTATCGCTCCAAATCAACAAAGGAGAAGTTGGCCAAATTTAGTGCTGTAACCTACAATATGGAAAATGGTAAGATTGAAAAAGTTAAGCTCGATAGAAAAACGATGTCGGAGGAAGAGGTCAACGAATCCTTTTCAAGGATAAAATTCACCATGCCTAAGGCAAAAGTTGGTTCTGTGCTTGAGATTGAGTACACAATACTTTCCGACTTCACCTACAATTTACAGTATTGGGTTTTTCAAAAGAGTATCCCAACGCTTATTAGCAAGTATATTGTTGAAATACCAGAGTTCTACAAATATAACCACAGACTTTCAGGATATGAAAATATTACTGTGAAAAAGGATTCTGGCAAGGAAACCATCTTCTTTAGGGATTCCTATTTTTCTAGTAGCACTACAAGAGCAACGGATATGACAACCGTAACATACGATTCTGAGATTTTCACCTTCTACGGCTATAATATCCCCAAGCTAAGGAACGAACCTTTCGTCGACGACATACGTAACTATCAATCAAGGGTAGATTTTGAATTGCAGCACACCAAATTCCCCAACCAAAGTGTTAAGCAATACGCTTCAAACTGGGAAAAGGTAACCAACGACCTTCTTGATGACAGCAATTTTGGGAAAGAGCTCATCAATGTTGGTTTTTTAAAGGATGACATTCAGGCTGTTGTCAACGATCGTACAAATCCAAACGAGAAGATGCTGGCAGTGTTCGAATTCATGAAAGGAAAAATTAAATGGAACGACCGCTACCGTTTAAAAACCGAAAAAGGAATTCGTAAAGCTTATAACGATGGCTTTGGCAATTCTTCTGAGGTTAACCTTTGCCTAATTGCAGCCCTTAAGGAGGCTGGTCTCGATGCCTTCCCTATAGCCCTATCAACGCGGTCAACGGGTCTTCTTCACACCTGGGAGGTTAGCTATTCAAAGCTAAACCATGTGATTGCCGGGGTTAACATTGATGGAAAGATTATTACCCTTGACGCAACAAGTAGTTTTAGTGCACCTAACATCCTACCCCTTGAGTGCCTGAACGGCAATGCCAGGATAATTGACAAAAGGAAAGCAAACTGGATTGACCTAAACCCAACAATTATTTCGAAAAGTTCGCTATATATTGATAGTAAACTTACTGAAACCGATCAAGTTGAAAATACTGTAAACTACACGCTAAACGACTATTCGGCTCTTAGACTGTACAATACACTTGTTGGTGATGAGGATTTTACAAAATACAAGGAGTTGCTTGAGAAGAACTTCAAAAACGGAGAGGTTGATAGTATCAAAGTATCACAGAACATCCTTCCAAATCCTGAGATTAAAGTTAGCTACTTTGCAAAAATCCCAGAATCAGTGAATCATGCCGGCGATATGATATACCTCTCCGTTGGCGTTGGTTTTCTTAGAAGTTCCAATCCTTTTACTACCCCAGAACGAAAACTACCCATTAACTTTCACTTTCCTTTTGAGGAATCAATTGTGATTAAATACAGCATACCAGAAGGTTACGAAGTAGTTGAAAAACCTGAGAATCTTATTAAGCGTCTATCCGATAAGAAAGGAAGTTTTCTTTACTCAGTAAGCCAAATTGGTAATGAAATTATTGTAACCTCCAGGATGTCTATACACCAAACCCTTTTTATACCAAACGATTACAAGGAACTAAAGGATTTCTATGAATCAATGGTAAACAAGAATGCTGAGAAAATTGTATTAAAAAAGATATAGAAATGAAATTGCTTACAAAAGGGTTGTGCGTAGTAGCAGCATTACTTCTTGTTTATCAGAACAATACTTATGCATCGATCCCCGATTCAATAAGGGTTGGAGCCGATGCTGTTTACAACTCATACGACACTAGAATTGAAATTATTTCTCCCAAAAGGATGATAGTCAGCAAGCGGATTGAGGTTACCGTTCTTAATGAGAAAGGGCGATCGCATACCGATTTTTCGGTTTACTACGACCCCGATTGCCCAATAAAATCGATGAAAGCAGACCTTTTTGACGAAAAGGGGGTTAAGATTAAAACTTTCAAAGGAAAAGACATTAAGGATTATAGCCTATACTCCGAATCGACTCTATTTCACGATAATCGCATGAAAGAGATAGAGGTTTTTTCGCCAAAATACCCCTATAAAGCTATTTTTGAATATACCCAAGAGTTCTTCGAGTTCATAAGCATACCTGGATGGTATCCCCAAATAGGCTACAGGGTTGGTGTCGAGAATGCGACCTTTACCCTAACCCAAAATGAATCCTTCCAAAGTAGGTATCTACTTTTCAATCTTAATGAACCCGAATTTGAAACACCTCAGCCCGGCAAAAGAAGCCTAAGCTGGAAGGTTGAAGGGTTGAAACCAATAGATTCGGAGTCGTTTGCATCAAAATTCTTTGAATCAACGCCTTCAATCCTTTTGGTCCCCGAGTGCTTTTCCTACAAGGGGTCAAGCGGTTGCTACTCGAGTTGGGAAAGCTATGGCGAATGGGTAAGTTCTCTGGTGAAAAATCGTGACAATGTATCAGATAACCTCTTTGTAAAGGTTCAGGAGTTGGTTGGTGGTGTTGAAAGTGAAAGAGAAAAGATTAAAATCCTCTATAAATTCATGCAAAACCAAACAAGATACGTAAGCATACAGTATGGTCTTGGTGGTTTTCAACCCTTCCCAGCAAAAACGGTTGAAACAACAGGGTACGGCGACTGTAAGGCGTTGGTTAACTTCACTAAAACGCTTCTGAAAATTGCAAATATCAATTCATACTATTGTGAAATCGGGGTTGACAACACTCAGATTATGTTTGATAATTTCCCCAGCGCAGGTCAAACAAACCATATCGTGCTTTGTGTTCCTGTAGAGAATGATACAATTTGGCTTGAGTGCACAAGCCAGCAGTACCCTTTTGGCTACCTACCCTACTCTATGCAGCGACAGAAAGTTCTTCTCGTTGATGAAACGAACAGCACTGGACGGATAGTAAATACGCCTCAACCCGAAGCAAGCTTTAACCTTCAACAGAGAAGTATTAACTTATTAATCGATGCCGACGGGAACGCAAAGGGCAATATACTAACAGTTGTGCAAGGAGGGGAACTCTCAAAGCTTTTCCCTGAACTTTGGAAACCAGAAGAGGAAAGGAAGCGGATTATTAACAAAAAGTACTCAATTCCTGGCTTTCAACTACTTGACTTTAGCTATTCTCTAGATGATGGTGATAATGTTAGCGCAACAGAGGTTGTTAATATGACAGTTAATAAAATTGCTTCCAAAACAGGGGATAGGATTTTTATTAAATCCAATGCTTTTGGAGGCATTTCCAATATTCCGGCCAAGTCAAGCAAACGAAGAAGCGAACTGGTAATAAAGCACTCCTACACCCATTCTGATACAATCACCATATCAATTCCCGAAGGATATTCAGTTGAGCATGTGCCCAATGGTAAAGAGCTCAATTTTATGTATGGTAGCCTTTCAACTTCATACGATAAATTTGAAAATTCCATACGCTATATCAGGAGTTTAACTATTAAACGCTTTCGCGGTCAACCAGTTGAATACAATTCCTTTATAGATTTTCTTCTGGAAATAAATCGGGCTGATAATCAGAATATTGTTCTAGTTAAAGGGGCGTAGAAGTGGCATGCGGACTCGCTCGTTTACCCAGTTTACAATTCATGAGTAATTGCAAGCGAATGGACTATTTTAAGTAAATCTCATCCCTTAGATATTTATTATTCAGCCAAAAACAGTGCTTTGTATATACATGAGCTTTTGTCAACTTGTCTATAGTTGGTAAAGGATATGTATCGTCTGAGTTATTAGCGTGAGGCCTAACATGTGAAACAGAATTAAAGGATTTATTTGGAAAATTTGTGTAACGTCTCGTTCCTTTAACCTCCCTAACAATATTCCCATCTGAAACTATCTCCTTGGCTTTTGCCCATACTTTCTTAGCTTCCAGAATATCTGTGTAAGGCATGTTCAGTAAAAATGATTGTTAACGATGTGTTGCTATGGAAACGATCTTGTAAATATCCTTTGCACCTTGCAGAGCTTCTAATAATTGCCTGAACATATATGCTGCTTCAAAATTAGTTTTCTCTTGTATCATTAATAGTTTTGCTATTAAAATTAGAAACTTTATGCTATATTCTCCTTTATTTGCCAGTTTTTTATAATTTCCAGACTCTAAATTTACTTCCTCCAATAGTGACTCCACATTAAAAACTCGGGCTCTATCATCTTCAGATTTAATTGGTTTAATTTTTTCATCCCATAATTCAACTAAAAAATTTAAAAGCTTTTTGGTTTCCTTTTCTTCTGACTGAATTTTTAATAAGATGTCAACTGCCCAATGAATATGTTTAGGCGTTCTAATTCGAGACCATCCAGATTTTGAAAGAGGATCTTTCTGCCTATATTTCAATAAAATATCATACTCGGAAAGATTACCTTTATAAATCCCTAAAATGTAGCTATCATTAATAGGAATTGTCAAAACAGGAATAATCCCCCTTGAAACCATTGATGTTTTTTTCATAAAATAGTCTATTTCGGAACTGGTAAACCCAATTTTTGTAATGGAATATATTCAAAGTAATAACTACATCTAACACTAATGATATAATCTAAAACATCCTTGTATTCAGGTTTTTTGAACCATTCACTCAAAAGATAAATATACTCAACTTCCATATTTATTTGAGATAATAATTTTTGAAATAAACATTTCCTTCAATGACTGTGTAGTACTTTTGGTTACCAAGGAATGTAGTTAAGTCAGTTTTTCCTTCAAAAACTAAGCCTGTTTTTGTATTAGCTCCTCCCTTACCTTTTGCTTTCATGTTGTAAATAATCCAATGTTATTATTTAAATATTCATATTTTTTCTTTGTAAGTTCAACATATTCCTTGTTCGTATCTATGCCTATGTACTGTCTGTTACCCAATATTTTAGCGGCTATTCCTGTGGTACCTCCTCCATTGAAGGGGTCTAAAATAATTGCTCCTTCGTTAGTTGATGATGAAACTATTCTTTTTAACAGTGCCAATGGTTTTTGGGTAGGATGTTTTCCAAATTCTTTTTCCGTGAGAGGGGGTGTTGGAATACTCCATACTGACCTCATTTGTGTATCGTTCTTTTTCATTGGGTCTTCTGGAAACTTTCCGTTTTTCATCTTTTCGTAATTGAAAATATGCTTTGCCCTTTTATCTTTTCTAGCCCAAATTAAGGTTTCGTGACTAGCCGTGAAAAACCTACAACTTAAATTTGGTGCAGCATTGGGTTTAAACCAAGCTATATCATTTAAAATATGGAAGCCCAACTTTTGAATTAAAAATCCACATTGATAAATTGAGTGATAGGTACCACTTACCCAGAGTGTCCCTTCAGGTTTCAAAATTCTATGACATTGTTTCAACCATGCCTCATGAAAAACTAAATCTTCTTCAAATCCTTTACTTTTGTCCCATTTTCCCTTATTTACACTTACCATTTTTCCGTTTTGGCAAGAAAAACCATCATTGGAAAGCATATAGGGAGGATCGGCAAAAATCATATCAATACAGCTTTCCGGCAATCTTGACATAATTTCCAAACTATCACCATTATACAATGTAAAATCATTGCTTTTGTAGTATGGTAAAATTTTTTCTTGAACTCCATTTTGAGAAATGTATCCTAGTAAAATTTCCTTTAACTTTTCTGGTGTTGTCATATTATATTTTTTTGTTTGTTATTTTCATTTCACTGCTACACTTGCATTAGGGATGGTAGTGGAAATCCTTTTTAGAGGAACGTAAAAAAGATTGAACCGAATAGCCCATCCCGATAGGGGAATGACCTAACGACATTATAATGTGATTTGAAATGTTCACTATATCCCGATGAGGCTGATTTTCCATCCCATCCTTCTAGTCCGAGACGAAAACCACCTACACCTGCAAATAATTCTACAACTTTTATTTCATTTTCCATTGTGAACAGTTTTTAGGTATTTCACTTTTTCCTCAGCAACTTCTAAAATGCTTAAATCACCCTCTTCGTCAAGAATCTTGTAGGCAATTACGTCGCTTAAAAAAACCTTATGTAACTCCTTTTCGTCAACCTTGAAAAATTCAGCAACTTGTTTGATAACTTGTCTTGATGGCTGTCTTTCGTTGCGTTCAATCTTGGCAAGCAAAGAAATATCAATACGAATATGTTCAGAGACCAATTTCAGCGTAAAGCCCGCTTCTTCTCTTAAATCCCTGATAAACTCGCCGAAAGTTTTAGTCCTATTAATTGTTTCCATATTGGTCAAATATTGTCCAAATTTAGAAAGAATAAATCAATGGACAAAAAAAGTCCAAAAAAGTTTTCAACAATTGCCCTAATTAGTGGTAGTAGCCAGCGCAGCAATACTCACCCTGCAGCCGCTAACCTCAAGTAGCTTACTTGCACAAGCCTCAAGGGTAGCTCCTGTTGTTACAACATCGTCAACAAGCAGAAGATGCTTGTTCTCAATCTCTTCCGGATTCACCACCTTAAATGCCTCGGCAACGTTCTTAACTCGCTCCGCACGCGACTTTCGGGTTTGTGTTTCGGTGAACTCGACCCTAATCAGATGTTTGGTTGTCAATTCTGCCCCTAGACTCGTGGCAAGACCTTGCCCAATAACTTCTGCCTGGTTGAAACCTCTAATCCTTAATTTTTTTGGGTGCAGGGGGACTGGAATAATATAGTTTACGTCATTGTAGTGCACCGATTGCCTAAGCACATGACCAAATTGGAGCCCCAGCTCATGTCCTATTTCCTTATTACCCTGATACTTCAACTTATGAAGGAGCGGACGATACTTGCTCCCCTTTGCAAAAAAGAAATATGCACAGGCATTCTCAATGTTAACTCTTCCCCAAAATACCTGAGCGACAGGATTATTAATATCGTTCCAAAACCGGGTAAGAGGTATTTGGTACAGGCAATCGAGACAAATAGCATTCTCGCCAGTAACCAGCTCGTTACCACAAACTGTGCAGGTTCTTGGGTAGAATAAGTGAAAGAATCCTGAAAGTATCAGTTTTACTACATTCACTACTTATCGCGTGTCCAAACCACTTCACGACCAATAAGTGAAAAGCCGATATAACCCTTCACCGAAAGCTTGTTCGGGTCATTATCAAACCACATTAAGCATTTGTAGGTTTTGCCGCTCTTGGGGTCGTAAATTGTTCCGTTAATCCATTCATTCTTCGATTTGTCGAACACAAAGCCATCAAGGAGCTTCAACCCCAAAATGGGTCTATTCTGAAGGCTTTTGTCGGGGTTCTTGTCGTCAATTTTTGGTTTTCCTTGATCGTTTAAGGGATCCTTTAGCCAAGTAATTGAACCATTGAACTTCCCTGAGGCATCACGAGAAATGGTAATCTTGCTGTCGGCATCTTGAGTTAGCCATACACCAACCACCTTGTTGGCATCTTGTGCCAAAAGAGCGACTGCTGATAAAATCATGAAAGCGGTAAAGAGATACTTCTTCATAAAGGTTGTAATTTTAAAATTTGATTGCAAGATAGCTTTTTTGTTGAAACCTTGTAGCAAAGGGGAAAAAAATTGAGTGCTGCCATGAAAGCATGCAAACTCCTACTATTAACAAAACAAATAATATGTATTCTTTTAGAAGAATAATTGGTTTATTTGCAGAAAAATATGGAAATGGTACGAATAGAAGTTGGAAATAGCGTTTATTTGGAAATCGTTCTTCCAATAGATGCACCAGAATTGTTTACGCTTGTTGAGAAGAACAGGGAACACATTGGTCAATTCTTACCTTGGGTACAAACAACTCAGAGTGAAAACGATATTCTTTTATTTATCAAAACATCATGCGATCAGCTAAGAGAAATGACTGGGATCAACTACAAAATTTTAGTTCAGGGAAAAATAGTTGGTGCCATTGGCTTTTTTGTTAACAACGTTCGAACAAATACCTTTGAGATTGGATATTGGATTGATAAAGAGCATTCTGGGAGTGGAATAGTATCTTCACTGATTGCTCCAATCGAACAGGTTTGCTTCAAACATTATAAGGCACGAAAAATTGAGATCCGATGTGCAATTAATAATATAGCCAGTAACAGGGTAGCTCAAAAAAATAATTACAAATTAGAGGGTACCCTAACCAATGCTGAGAAAATTGGAGAACAATACTTCGATTACAATATTTATGGGAAGGAATCAAACAAACTTGAATGAAAATCGAATTAATTTTTTGTTTTTTTTTTTATAAAAAAAAATATCATTAATCTCAAATAGCATTTGATATTTATCCTTACTTTTGCACAAGTTTATCACAGCTCATTACAAACTTAAAGTATTACAACTCTATGAAAATCATTAAATTCTTATTCTTTTGCATTGCAGGTACAACGCTCGTTCTTACAAGCTGTAAGACTCAAACCATTGAGAACACAAAGATTAAAACCGAGGTCGATAGTGTATGCTATGCTTTGGGTATAAACATGGCGCAGCACCTGCAAACCATGGAGATTCCCGACCTGAATCTTCATGCTATTGCAAAAGGTATTCAGGATGGTCTTTCAGCAAAGGAAGATATTATGACCAACCAGGATGCTATTATCATCCTTAACAGCTACTTCATGAAGATTCAACAACAGGCTTCAAAGGCAAATCTGGATGCAGGGAATAAATTCCTCGAGGAAAACGCCACCAAGGAAGGTGTAGTTGTTGATGAGTCTGGCTTACAGTACAAAGTTCTTGTTGAGGGTACTGGTGCTATGCCTGTGGAAACCGACAAGGTTAGGGTTCATTACAGGGGTACACTTATCGATGGAACAGAGTTTGATTCTTCCTTCAAAAATGATAAGCCAGCTGAATTTAAGCTAAACCAAGTTATCAGGGGTTGGACCATTGGCCTTCAGAAGATGAAAGTTGGATCAAAGTATATGCTTTATATCCCTTCCGATTTAGGCTATGGCGAAAGAGTTAGACAGGGCGGCCCAATTAAACCCAATTCGGTGCTAATTTTCGAGGTAGAGCTACTTGATATCCTAAAAGAATAATAAACCATATTAACTACTTTTTCTTTATATCTTTAAAAGGTCAAGTGGCTAAAACTACTTGACCTTTTATAATTAAAATTTGATTGAAAATGGAATTAACAGGAAAACTTATCAGTAAACTTCCCCAAGAGAGCGGCCAGGGGAAGAATGGGGTGTGGGTAAAGCAAGGGTTTGTTGTTGAAACCCAGGAGCAATACCCCCGTAAAGTATGTATCTCCCTTTGGGGCGATAAGGTTCGCGATCTCGATTCATTCAAATTGGGAGACCAAATTAAGGCATCAATTAACCTCGAATCGAGAGAGTTTAATGGGAAATGGTTCACCGATGTACGTGCTTGGCGATTAGAGAAAGTTGGTGCTGCCACAAGCGTAGGAATGCCCGAACCACCCCCAATGCCAAGCGTCGATGACATTCCACCTTTCCTAACCGACGACAGTAGCGACGACGAAAGCGGTGGATTGCCTTTCTAGCCTTTAAAAAAAAGTAAAGAAACTAGCAATACTTTTGCCCCGAGGGCAATCTTATAGTAATTTGACTTAAGAAATTATTTAAGTCCAGAATATCTATTGCTTGTCTTTTGAATGGTAGCTATAATAATTATGAAATATTTGATTATCTATAGAATCGATAGAAATATTCCAAAACCAAAAAAAATACTATTTTTGTTGATACATTCAATAACTAAACCAAACAGCAATGAAAAAAGTATTTTTATCGGTCGCCCTAATGCTTCTGTCAACAGTCATTTGGGCGCAGGATCCTCTATCGAAAATCCTTAAAGACGAGCTTGCAAGAAACATGCAGGGGCTGTCGGGCGAAGAGTTGAAGCCATACTTCGTGTCGTACAGGGTGAACGATATTAAAACCTACCGCCTGTCCTCTTCGTTTGGCAAGATTACCGAGTCAAGCTGGGATCAGTCTCGAAAACTCACTGCTCATGTAAGGGTTGGAAAACCCGAACTTGATAACACCCGTCCATTGAGAGACACACGATTTGGTGGTGTGAGGGATGTTGGAGTTGATATTCCAATTGATAATCAGGCAGATGGAATAAAACAAATTGTTTGGCGTGAAACAAACAAACAGTACAATAACGCCAAAGAATTGTACGCTAAAGTTTTAGCCGAAGCGGCTATTAAAGTTGAAACCGAGGACAAGTCGGACGACTTCTCGAAGGAGAAACCCGTTACTTACTTCGAAGCACCATTAAAACCTTCTGAAACTACCTTCGACATCAAAGCATGGGAAGAGCGTATCAAGGAGTACAGCGCGATTTTTCTTGAGAATAGCGATATTATCAGAGGAAATGCTTACCTATCTTTCTCCATCGAACGAAAAAACTTCGTTTCATCCGAAGGTTCCGACATTGCTGAGAACCGAATCACCTGCCGGCTTTCGATAAGCGGCGAGGTACAAGCCGACGATGGGATGGAACTCCCCATGTACCTTAGCTATTTTGGGTTTAAACCTACTGATCTGCCCGACCATAAAACCATCCTAGCCGAAGTGAAGAAGATGTCGGAAACACTAACCAAGCTTCGAGTTGCTCCGGTTGTTGACTCCTATACTGGCCCAGCGTTGCTTTCATCAGAATCGGCTGGCGTATTCTTCCACGAAATCTTTGGCCATAGAGTAGAAGGACACCGCTTGAAGCAAGAAAGTGATGCTCAGACGTTTAAACGCAAGGTGGGCGAAAGGGTTCTCAACGAAAACCTGTCGGTTATTTTTGATCCAAGCATTGAAAAATATGGGAAATTTTTCATGAATGGCTCGTACAAATATGATTGTGAGGGTCAGAAAGGGCAAAAGGTTGTTGTGGTTGAAAATGGCGTGCTAAAAAACTTCCTGATGTCGCGGACACCCATCGAAAACTTTAAAAACTCTAATGGTCATGGACGTGCTCAAGCAGGCATGCAAACCGTAAGCCGCCAGTCGAATCTAATTGTTGAAACAAAGAATCCATTAACCGAACATCAGCTCCGAGAGCTTTTGAAGGAAGAAGCAAAGAAGCAAGGAAAAGAGTTTGGTTACCTCTTTGTTAACACCGTTGGAGGATTCACCATGACAGGTCGTTTCATTCCCAACGCATTCAATGTTACACCCATAGAGGTTTACAGAGTTTATGTAGATGGAAGGGAAGATGAACTGGTTAGAGGGGTTGATTTGGTGGGTACTCCCCTATCAATTTTTTCAAACATTCAAGCTGCTGGCGATACCCCCGGCGTTTTCACCGGAACCTGTGGTGCTGAATCGGGTGGTGTACCAACCTCAACGGTTAGCCCTATGGTTTTTGTAAGCCAGATAGAAACCCAAAGAAAGCCTAAAGGGCAGGAACGCCTTCCAATTCTTCCGAGGCCTTAGCTTTTATTGCTCTGGTTCTTTCAAACAAACTATTTACACATCTTAAAAGTTAAAGAATTAAAACATGAAAAATAAAGTTGTAGCAATACTAGTTATCCTCCTAACATACATTGGTTTAATGGGCGTATTCGCTCAAAAGTCAACCTACATGGAGGCCATGGAAGAAGAAATTGCACGTAGCATGGAAAGCCTAATTCTTGAAAAGATGCTCCCTCCTGGATTCATAAGCTACCATATTATCGAAGCAAACACCCTTCATATCCATGCCGTTTTAGGAGGTATTGTGAAATCGCAGGAACGCCCATTGACGAAGTTCGACAGCAGAATTCTAATCCTAAAGGATGGTGTATCAAACGAAAACTACCTCGATCGAAATAATGTGTTTGCCTGGAGTAGGGTTGACGATAACATTCCTTTCAATAGTTCGAAGGATGATGTTAGGCGGTCGCTTTGGAATGCAACCGACAAGAACTATAAGACCGCATTAACAAACTTTGAAGCGAAAATGTCGGCACGCAGACAGCAAAGCCTACAACCTGAAGAACTGGCATTAGTTGACTTTCTCCCAGCTGAAAAGCAACAAATTGAAATCCCCTATAAACCAATCAGTATTGACAAGTTAGCTCTAGAAGATTTGGCCAAAAGCCTTTCGGCTGAGTTTGCACTTGGTAACATTAATGCTTCACAGGTAAATATTTATGTTTACGATGGACAGGTGTTTTTCACCAATAGCGAGGGTAGTTCAGCCCAATATCCGTTTCAAGTTGCCGCAATTCTGGCAACAGCATCGGCACAACTGCCAACAGGAGAGGTTCTTAACGATCACTTCCTTCATTTTTCAAACGATCTTTCGCTGTTAAAAATCAAGCCTGAACTGGTTGGTGAGGCAAAAAAAGTTGCAACTAATTTAAGTTTACTAACCCAAAGTCCTGCTGTTCAAGAGCCCTATAGCGGTCCAGTTCTTTTTGAAGGACAAGCGGCAGCAGAGGCATTCGCACAGGTTTTCTTTGGAAGGATTGACGGGTTGGTTTCGGTTCGCAAACCTATTGTTGGCGATGAGCAGGTTGCACGTTTTGCCCCAGACAGGGTGAAGGAAAATACCCTTGAAAGCCGAATGGGTCGAAGAATCGTTTCAAGAGATATTACCATTGAGGCACTTCCAAAACTTCAAACATTTCAAAACACAAACCTTATTGGAAGTGTTTTTGTTGATGCAGAGGGTATAACAACCCGCGAAAATGTAGTGCTTGTTGAGAATGGAGTCCTAACAAATGTTCTAAGCGGAAGAACACCTACTCTTCACGTGAAAGAATCGAATGCCCATGCACGTTTAGCTTTAAATCGTGGAGGGGTTAAGTCGTTGGTTGCTCCTAGTGTTGTAAAAATGACTGTTAAGGAAGATGCAACATTCGAAATCAAGGATTTAAGAGATATGCTCATCAATGAGGCTCGTGACGAAGGACTAGAATATGCTTACATCGTGCGGAAGGTTGTTTCGCCAATGGCAAAATTTCCCGATGATGATGGCATGTCGGGCATGATTTTCCTTGGCCAATCGCAAACTCAACCCGACCTCTCTAAGACCATTCAGGTTTATAGGGTTTACGTAAACGATGGAAGAGAAGAACTGGTTAGCCTTGCAGAAGTCAAGGGGCTAGGGGTTAAATCGTTCCGCAGAATTCTTGGTGCATCAAAGGGTATGCAGGTGTATAACACCATGTATCAACCTGTGAACGAACAGCTGTCATCATGGACATTCGGTCTGACTGGTGTTCCTAGCACATATATTGTGCCTCAAGCCATCCTCTTCGAGGAGCTAGATGTGGTTAAAGAGAGCCAGCGCTTGGTGCGTCGTCCTCCAGTAGTTCAGAATCCTGTAAAGAAATAAGCACTGCTAATTTATGCGATGAGGCTGTCTATAAAGAAATTCTTTTAGACAGCCTCATTGTATTATAGCATTCAGTTCATTCTCAATAAATCCTTGATTTCCAAACTACAAATCAAACCTATTTAGTTCTGCATATAGTTTTAAGTAGTTTAACTCAAGTTCCAAAACCCTATCGGTGATATCGTACAGGAAGGTAATCTCATTGAAGAAATCGATTACTGACACCTGACCCGCCTCGAGTGCCCTTCGGAGAAGGGCAATGTTACTAAAACTCTCAAAGGCTTTTTTGAGGTCATCAAGCTGGTGCTTTGTATTCAAGGCTTTGATATACAACTCTTCAAATTCATTCTCAAGCATCAGCTTTTGGGCATGGCTTTCCAAACGTGCTGCATTAAGCTGCATCGTCGCTGCCCTTTTTTTCCCTGAATTGCCCCATAAAGGGATTGTAATCCCAGCCCTAAAGCCAGCAAAATGCTCAGCATCTGTCCTTTCCGATTCGTAACCGATACTTATTTCAGGCAATCCTTGATGGTTAACAAGGGTTCGATTGCTTTCAGCAACTTCAACTAAATGGCTTAGAGTAAGAAAGCGGGAGTCATTCTGCCTAAAAAGAGCTGCGAGCTGCTCTTTTTCGGGTAGCTGGCTCAGAATTATTGTGGTATCCGAGATGATAATCGCCTCCATACCATTCAGAGCAAATAGCCTTTGACTGATTATGCGTAGATTACTCTCGGCTTCCCGCACGTTTTGGGCAGATTCGGCTACCCTAAGTCGAGCATTATTCAGTTCCATTGCTGTTGTATGTCCAGCATCAACCTTTTTTTGGATTATCGCTAGCATTGTTTTGGCAAATGCCTCTCTTTGCTGATACTCGTTCAGCAATCTTTTTTGGTGTATGAGTTCGAGAATCGTAAGCTTTGCTTCAAGCAAAACCTCTTGCCGTACAGAATTGAAATATGCATTGGCATATTGATCTGTTGTTCTGGCAAGCTGTGAACGCTTTGCGTAAACCGAGGGGAAGTCAAAGTGCTGACTAACACCCCAAGCGTATTTCACCCCGGCACCCTGCATGGCTGGGAAACGACCTCCCTCAAGGCTCGGGTTTGGGGGGCGTGACTCCGCCCTTGCTTCTGCTTTAATGACATCACCTTGAGCCTGCATAGCCTTGATGCTAGGATTATTTGCCTCTATCTGTCGCAAAGCCTCATTAATGTTATTCTGAGCCAATGAGATTGAAGCAAATAGTGCGATTATAAGTACAAGTTGTAATCTCTTCATTTTTAGTTTAATAGATTGTTACAATTGGCGAAAAAATACTATGTTTCTCATTCACCTAATGTATCTATGTGTTTAATCTTTGAGCTCCTACTATTCTCGAAAACCATATAAATTGCTGGCACAACAAACATATTCAGCAAAATTGAACTCAGCAATCCACCAAGAATTACTACTGCCATAGGGCTTTGAATTTCATTGCCAGGCTTATCGCCCTGAAGGGCGAGAGGTACCAACGCTAAGGCTGTTGTAAGGGCAGTCATTAGAATTGGCAATAACCTGTCGCGCGAGCCCTCAACTACCCTTTCGAGCAAAGATAAACCCTCCTCCTTAAGGGATTCATACCTTGATATCAGTAGGATTCCGTTTCGAGTAGCGATGCCGAAAAGGGTTATGAATCCAATGATTGCCGGAATGCTCAGCATACCCGATGATAGCCACACCGCAAGAACTCCTCCTATCAGAGCAAGAGGAAGATTTGCAAGAACTATTGCCGAAAGAACAGGGCTGCGCAATTCGTGGTACAGCAATAGGAAGATAGCCAGGATTGAAAGGATTGAGGCCAGAAGCAGTCTTTTTGATGCCTGTGCCTCGCTCTCGAATTGACCTCCATACTCAATCCTGTATCCTTCAGGAAGTTCTATTTCTGTACTGATTCTTTCCTTGATATCATCCACCACGCTTAACTGGTCGCGATTGGCCACATTCACCCGCACCGCAAGCACGCGTTGGACGTTTTCACGATTGATAGTGTTTGGTCCCGAAGCACTAACAATATCAGCCACATAGCCCAATGGAACTTTTTTCCCATCATCGGTATCAATGGGTGCCTCCTTGATAGCCTCGAACGAATTTCGAAAATCCTCATCGAGCCTGAGAACCATTGGAAAACTTCTATCCCCCTCAAAAACATCCGAAACTTTTTCCCCACCAAATGCGGTGCTAACAAAGTGGTTGAACCTGTTCATCGGAATCCCGTATCGTGCCAGCAAAACTCTGCGGGGCTGGATTTGCATTTGAGGAATCTCTATCTGCTGTCCTACTGTAAGGTCGCCAATCCCCTGAACATCCTCAATGGACTCTTTTATCTGGGTACAAATATTGTACATCATATTCAGGTCGTAGCCGAAGAGCTTAATGGCAATATTGGCCTGATGGCCAGATAGCATAGCATCGATGCGATGGCTAATGGGTTGCCCCACTTCAAGCACAATTCCATCAATGGTATTGAGCTTATCCCTCACCTCCCGAAGAAAAGCCCATCGACTTCTATCCTTTAGCTGGTAAGGGGCATCAATCTCAGAGGAGTTAACATCGAGCGTATGCTCCGTTAGCTCAGCACGTCCTGTGCGACGGGAGACGGAGGTTATCTCAGGAATTGTTAGCAGAAGTTTCTCAGCCTGTCGGCCAATACCATCGGAAACCTCAAGCGATACTCCCGGAACCGTTGCAAGATTAATCGTTAGCGAACCCTCGTTGAAAGGAGGCAGAAAACTACGCCCTTGCATCAGAAGCAGTCCAACGGACACACCAAAGAGTACTATTGCGCTGGTTATAATTACCTTCTTGTATCGAAGCAATCTTCGTAAAATACTGGCATATAGCCCCGTAAGTTTATTCTCGACCCAACTACCCTTGCTATGCCTTTCCAGTTGCTTCCTGCTGGTAAGCATGTAGCTGCACATAACAGGGGTAAGACTTAAGGCAACTATTGTTGAGGCAAACAGAGATACGATAAACGATATTCCTAAAGGTTTCAACATTCGTCCTTCCATTCCGCTAAGGAAAAAGAGTGGAATAAATGCTGCAACAATGATTAGGGTTGCGTTAAAGATTGACGCTCGGATCTCCACTGAGGCATCATAAACCACCCGAAGGGTAGGTTTTCGCTCATTATCAGGCAGTAAGAAGTTTTGCCTGAGACGTTTGTAAACGTTCTCCACATCAATAATGGCATCATCAACCAGCGAACCAATGGCTATGGCCATGCCGCCTAGGCTCATGGTGTTGATGGTTAGCCCAAACCATCGGAGGGTAACCAGCGTAACCAGCAACGAAATGGGGATTGCAACCACCGAAATAATGGTTGTACGGTAGTTCATGAGGAAGATTAGAAGGATTACGATTACCAGAATCGCACCTTCGATGAGAGCTGTTTGAACGTTTCCAATGGATGTTCGGATGAACGATGCCTGCTCAAAGATGTCGGTGTGAATCTTTACATCGGATGGAAGTGTTGCCTGAACATCCGCAAGAGCATCCTTAATGCGAGCGGTCAATTGCAATGTGTTCACATTTGGCTGCTTGGTGATGGTTACAATCACCGCTTTCTTCCCACGGTATGAACCCTCCCCCTCCTTCGGTGCTGCGCCAATGGTAACCTTTGCCACATCGGAGATGGTAACCGGGTAGCCGTTGGCCATTTTAATCACCGTGCTGCCAATGGCGGTGGTATCGCTGGTTCGTGAACGACCAACTATGGGGTACTTGTTCCCATACTGGTGGATAAATCCTCCTGAGATGTTTGTGTTCATCTGGTCGCAAGCCTGATGTAACTCCTCAAGCGAAACATTGTAGTACTTCATCCTGAGCGGATTGGCAAGGATTTGGTACTCCTTGTCCTCGCCTCCAATGTATGATACCTCTGCCACACCTCCTATTGATAGAAGCAATGGACGAATTGTCCAAGCGGCAATGGTATGTAAATCGAGAGCCGAGGTTTCCTCGGCGGTGAGGGCAAAGAGCATGATCTCGCCCATTATGCTCGATTGGGGCATTAACACTGGCCGTTCTACGCCACGGGGAAGCTCATCGGAAACGAACATCAGTCGCTCGCTAACTATTTGACGGGCATTGTAAACGTCCATTCCCCAGTCGAACTCAACCCATATTGTTGATAAGCCCATTGACGACGAGGAGCGTACACGTCGAATGCCCGTTGCTCCATTCACCGAGGTTTCAATGGGAAAGGTTACCATCTTTTCAACCTCTTCGGGAGCCATTCCCGGAGCGGGAGTCATTACTACTACTGTTGGGGCATTCAAATCGGGGAACACGTCCACCTCGGTTGTTGTGGTTATCCATGTTCCGCCCACAAGCAGTATTATTCCAAGAATCAGCACCAGTAGGCGCTTATCGAGGGAGTATGAGATTATTTTGTTTAGCATAACTTCGCTTTTTGGAACGCAGTCCCGAAATATCGGGATCGCTGATAATGCTGATTTTCGCTCATTATTTTACTTTTATCGCTATGGATAAAATTAGCTTGAAATATCAATATCTGCGAAAATCCGTTTAATCCGCTTCATCCGCGTTCTATCAATGTACATGTGCATGTTCGGGTAACTGCCCCGACATTTGTGATAGCTTAATTCGTGATACATTCTTGGTGGCTACATGCTCGCCCACCATCAAGCCTTCGGCTACACGGACAAGAACTCCATCGGTGCCATCGATTTTGATGTATCGTTTTTCCCAATCATCGTGGTTATCCACGAATACGTAGTAACTTCCAAACTCCTCCATTACAGCGGACTTGGGAATTGCTATGGATTCGGCAGTAGTGGCTGTTTTAAGGAACACCTCGATAAAGGTACCTGAGATTAGGTCGCCCTTATTATCAACCTCAAAGAAAATAGGTATGTAAAAGCTGCTTTCAGCCGTTGATTTACCCCAGGAAACCAACCTTCCGTTTAGCTCAGTGGTTGTGTAAATCTTACCATCATAGGGAGTTAGAAAATTTGCCGATCGAATGGTCTTGAGCTTAGGAATCGCATTTTGGGGAACATCGGCTTTGATTACCAGTCGCTTATTCTGCGAAATGGTTACCAGAGGCTGACCCATCTGCACAAACTCACCCTCAGAAACATGAATTTTTTTGATGTATCCGTTTGTTGAGGCAAGTACCTTCTGTCCACCAGCTTCATAGTTCCTTTTAATGGCATTGAAAGCCACCTGACTACTCTCGAAGGCAAGCTTGGCATCGAGGTATTCCCTTTCGGGAATAATGGTATCGGCCATGAGCTTAGATGCACGCTGGTAGTCGATTCGTGATTTCTCAAATTGTGCTTTGGCATCGAGGTAGCCCGCTTCAAGGTTGTCGTGCACCAACCCTCCCGATGTGATTGTGATTAGCTGCTGATTTGCGCTAACCGATATCCCCTCCTGAATGCCCGCAAGGGCAAAAAAAGCAAGTCCATCGTGATTTGCCACAACTACTTGTTCATCGCCACGGGCTGGCATGATCTCGCCACCAGTACGAATCACCTCACCAAAAGGGGTATAAACTACATCAATCACCCCAAACTGTTCATGGTCTTGATGCTTATGTTCATGGCTATGGTCACAATCATCTCCATGTGTATGAGAATGAGCTGACTTGCCAGAACCCTTCTTGTCCTGCGAGTGGTCGTGCCCACAGCCCAACAGGTCGTGACCGTGGTCGGAATCACAGGAAGCAAGGAGATATGCTAATGCAATGATTATGTGATATTTTTTCATGATTAATGATGTTAGAAGATAGAACGCAGATGAAGCGGATCTTACAGATTTACGCAGATAAACAATTGTTGGTAAATAATATACTGGCTTACATGGATTTAGTATAAATAAAATCCAGACAAAAGATTAGATTAAAAAATCTCTAGATTTCGATAAATCGCAATTCGAAAATCTGCAATCGTTAATCGACATTCAAGTAAGGGGCGGTCCTCTATGGGAAAACGAAGAGTAAAAGCGCGTTTCAGAGAAAACGGCTTGGGGGATGAAAATGGGTGTTTTTATCTGTGTAAAAAGAGGGGTGAAAAACTGGCTTATGCCACAAGAAGCAAAAAAACACTCTTTCTGCTTATGCTTTAGCTCCTGTGAAAATACCTGAATGTTTGGCTTGTTGTTCTCAAATCGGATGTTTGAGAGGATGGTACAAGGTGTTTCGGTTTTGCCAGTTGGGTCATCATCGCCATGCGATTCGCAGCAGGCGTGAACGTCCCCTTTTGTACTATGGTGATGGTGTGGGATAACCTCATGGCCAATGAAACCAGTAAGTACCAGTAAAAATGAAAGATATAATAGCCAAGCGGTTAATCGTTTCATGCCACAAAAATACAAAAGTTATTTGGTTATGAATGATACAAAACCAAATAATCCCACTTCAATCCAAACTATAAGAAGTAAATAATTTTTTCTTACCTTGGAATATTGCGATAAAGTGCTTAAAGGCAGATACTCTTTGGGTCGCTCTAAAACCCCTTAATAGCATCATCTACCGATGTCTCAATCTCCTTAATATCAAAAGGCTTTCGAAAGTATTTGTTAATCAACCCCTTGTTAAGGGCATCCGATATTTCATCGGTAATTTCGTATCCTGTTAGAATGAAGAAAACTATATTGGGAAACATTTCCTTTGCTTTAGCAATAAACTCCAAACCATCCATTTTTGGCATTCGCATATCACTAATAACTACCTTGAAGTTTGGATCTTGCTCAAGAACAGCTAACCCTTCGAAGCCCGATAATGCTGTTACAACTTG
Organism: uncultured Rikenellaceae bacterium; assembly: GCA_964481075.1. Lineage (GTDB taxonomy): Bacteria > Bacteroidota > Bacteroidia > Bacteroidales > Tenuifilaceae > MWFE01. Next base: position 25,815 of record CAYZSD010000017.1, read on the forward strand.
AAACCTATTGGAGAAGGTAAGTTCAAATATTTTCAGGTTAATAGGCTCATCATCAACGTAAAGCAAAGGTGTTTTTTCGTTCATAGCTGCACTAATTTGATAACGGTAAAGATACTAAAACTGTAGTTCCCTTTCCAACTTTTGAAGAAAACTCTATTGTACCTTTATACTCATTGATAATGCTTTGGGTAATTGCAAGCCCTAACCCAGGACCTTCACCGGGTTGCTTGGTAGTGAAAAAAGGATCTGTGATTCTACCCATATTCTCTTCTGGAATCCCACAGCCAGAATCCTCAACTGAAATGCTTAACATACCTTCCTCTTGGTTTGTACAAATCTTAATACTTCCTTCTCTATCAATTGCTTGGATTGCATTTGTGATAATATTTAGAAATACCTGATGCAACTTGCCTTCATTACATTTTATTGAAAGTGTTTCAGGGTAATATTCTTTAATAACAGTAATTCTTTCATCAAAATGACCATCGAGAATCACAAGGCAGTTTTCAATAATAGAATGTACATCGCAATGAGTTAACCTCGAGCCATGTTTACTGCTATACTGTCCTAAACTTGTTACTATGCTTGCTGCTCTTTTAACACCAATTTTAATAATATCAATGAGTTCGCTATACTGCTCAAAATAGGCGGGATGATTTTTTTTTACTAAATCCTCAAGGACAATTGAACTACCATGTATGAAGTTTAATGGGTTATTAATTTCGTGTGCAACACCTGCCGCCAATACACCCATCGAAGCCATCTTCTCCGATTGAATAAGCTGCTTTTGAGTACACTGCAACTTGTTTAATGTCGATTCGAGTTCTTCCCTCTGGCTATGCAGCTCTTCGTTTGCTGCTTTTAGCTCTTCGTTTGCTGTCTCAAGTTCTTCGGTCCTTTCCTTCACTAAAAACTCTAAGTGGTTCCTATAGTGTTCCAACTCCTTTTCAATAACCTTTTTTTCTGTAACATCCCTAGTTATTGTTTGGAGGTAAAGCTTGTTGTTTATGTAGATTTTTGAAATAATTCCGCTAAACCAATGAAGTTTGCCCCAAGTGTCAATGAAACGATTTTCGATAATTTGAGAATGCATTTCCGAACTAGACAGTAACTTTTTTATCTCTCCATTAACATACTGCTGATCATCGGGATGAATATGTGCTTTGCGAATTGCTGGATTATCGTATTCGTTGGGTGTAATACCTGTAATCTTTTCGAGGATCTGATTGGCAAAAATAATGTTACTATTAACATCGGATACCATAATAATTTCAGGGAACGCTTCGATGATTGTGCGGTAACGCTCCTCACTCTCCCGAAGAGCCTGTTCGTTCTGCTTACGTTGGCTTATATCCCGCATCGTATCCATCAGAAACTCTGGTTTGCCCGATGGGTCATAAAGAACTGTAACGTTGAATTCTGCTGGGAAAACACTGCCATCGAGCCGTCTTACCTCTGCCTCAAGGGCATCGAAACCTCCCTGGGCAAGTAGTGTTGGCATCATCGATGTTATCCTCTCCACGCTTTCTGGCGAAAGCAGATTGAATGCGTTCTGTCCTACCAATTCTTTTGGGTCATCAGCTCCAACCATTTTCGCTTTTCTGCTATTCACAAAAATCATCTTTCCAGTGATATCCATTAGGGATATTCCATCCTGAGAGGTTTCAACAAGTATTCTGTAACGTTCCTCGCTCTCCTTCACCTTTTGCTCCATCAGCTTTCGGTCAGAAACATCCCTAACCACAGCAAGCACACGCCCTTCTCCCCCAATTTCGGTGCTTCGCAGGGATATTTCGGCATAAAAAATTTCACCATCCTTCCTCTTTGCTTTCCACTCAAACACCTGAGGACCAAAATCAACAGCATTCTTAATCAGTTCTAATGCTCTCTCCTGAGTTCTTATGTCATTTTCGGCACTAATATCTTTTACCCCAAGATTAAGTGCCTCCTCCTTGCTATTAAAACCATACATTTTGAGCATCACTTCGTTAACATCGAAGATCTTTCCATCGGACGCATTATGAATGAAGATTGCTTCGTTGGTAGAATTGAATATCTCTCGATAGTTTCGTTCGTTTTCGGAGATTATTTTATTCTGCTCCTCAAGTTCAAAGATTAACTTTGAAAAAGCAATGAAGAACTTACTGGTTACGTATAGGATTACTAGTCCTACTGTTGAGATATGAATGGCATTAATTACCCACGGATAGAAACGAAACAAGTAAACATCTGGTTCATAGCCAACTGGGAGTTGAACTATTCCCATGCTATGAAAAACACCCAAAGCCACAAAACAAGTGATGGTTATTAAGTAAACAACTAAACTTCTAATTAATCGGAAGTAGATGATGCAATATAGAGGGACTAAAACCAAATAAACTCGTGTTGACGATAGCATACCGTAGATATAGGCGTCGCTGAGGGAAAGAACAACTATTAGCGAAACCATTAAAAGAGCCTTATGGGAATTAGAAACGTGTTTCCTTCGCAAGGTAATTGCAAGAAGTAAAAGTATTACAAGTGTTTCAACTAGCATCGAAACATTAAAACTTGAGCGAGCAAAACGGGAAAAAACGGTTAGCACATAAGCTACACTCCCAACTATTGAGGCTACCACCAAAGAGGTGTTAATAACTTCCCCTTTTACAAATTCGATATTATAATGCCTAATTTTATCCCCCATTTTATATACTTCTAATTAGGTGCAATGAAGTCGCAATTTTTTTATATGCCCATAAAAATCTCAATATTTTACTTTGAAACCATGTATAAAAATATAAATAAATTGCTTTAAAACCAAAGGTTTTTTAATTGATTACCAATAAAATGAAAAGAATTTGACAAATGTATGAATTTACAAATGTGAATGTACTGTTATTTGCGTTGAAAAGTGAATGGGAAAAATAGTGAAAAAATTTTTAAAACTGCATGTTCAAGCCTATCAAGCTATTCGAGTACCTAGGATCCCAGGGTTTGAAAATCGAGACTTCTTGATTAAAAACGCCTAGCAGACCGTAAGGATTTAGCTGGAGGTTAAAATCGAAAGCCGAGGCTTCAAATACTTGCTTTGAGGGTCGAAGGATTCTGTCGGTTATTAAAAATCCACCCGTTGCACCAAGTGCACCAAGCCAAACCTTACCCCTAAACGAAGCATCGAGGAGTACACCTACACCTGTTCCAATTAGTCCACCAGCTAGTTCTCCCGTGGCAATCAGAAATCCTTGCTGACGACTGTAATTCAATTTGTTAATTCTATTTACACCTATAGCTACTCCAGCAGCTGAGCCAATAACAAAACCTTTCATGTAGGTTTTATCGTTCTTAACATTGAAAAGCTCAGCCAGGGCAAAGGAGTAATAAGCACCCAATACCCCAAGACTATTCATCACAATGATGTCACCCTTTGTGGTTTCAACTCTTTCGTACAGATAGTTTCCTGCATACATACCTGCTCCCGAAAGGGAAAAGATTGAAAGGCTTAAAAGGTTTTGATTAATTGTTTCTGGACTGTAAAAAGCTAATGGAGCCAAAGCTCCCAATCCTGCCCCCCAAAGCCCACCATTACCAATACTGCTCATCCTTTCCCAAGTATAGTTTTTTCTCTTGGCAAGACTAAGGCCAAGCATGCTTTCAGCCATGCTAAAACCAACGCCTAAACCAAGTGCAACTCTATCATCGAAATTGCTACCCATTAATACTCCAGTAAATGTGTATCCATGAATAATTCCAAGTCCTGCGCCTACAGTATAACCAACAGCCATGCCCTCGGTTACCCGTTTGTTTCGTGTTACAAGAAAAGGGATGAAAAAACCGCCTCCCCCAACAAACATATAGGAAGCGATGTATGCTTTGCCGTTCCCTTCGGCATTTAATGCTGTGGGTATGGCCCAACCATAATATGCTAAAGAGAAAATGGTAGAAGAGGCTATTAGCAAGCGGCGTGCCTCAAGATAGCTTGTGTTATCATCAATTGCATCCTTCTCTGAAAGTAATGCAAGCTGATTGCAGATGGAAGCAATATCATCGGGTCCAATCTCTAGCCTATCGAACTGAAAGACGCCATCAATCTTGTATATGATATTAAGATAGTAGGTTTCATTGGAGGAAGAAAGATATGCCTGCTGAAAATCGCTGTAATCCTTAAAGAGACTAATTCTACTGCCAACTCCTGCCTCTATTGTTTTTTGACCATTACAAAAAGGAATAGTTGATATCTGCGCAAAAACAACATTTACAAGAAAGAAGAAAGTGAGAGAAGAACAAATTTTTCTCATTGTAGTAATAGTCTCAAACCTGCAGACCGTATTGCTTCATCTTATTATACAAGGTTTTGCGGTCAATATCGAGCAAAGTGGCTGCTTTACTTTTGTTGTATCGAACCTTCTCGAGGGTTGAAATGATAAGCTCTCGTTCAGCCATCTCCTTGAGATCCTTTAGGTTTTCGGGTTGGGTTTGGCTAATCTGGTTATGAAGCCGCCTATGACGGCTCGACATGATTTCGGTAGGAAGGCTCTTGATGCTAATGGTTGAGCCCTGCTCGACGAGCACTGCACGACGAATAACGTTTCGCAGCTCCCTGATGTTTCCAGGCCAAGTATAGAAGTTGAATGCCTCCAAAACATCATCGTTGAAGCCTGTTATTGACTTATCGAGCTCTCGATTTGCTTGCTTCAGGAAGTGGTTCGCAAATAGTGGCAAATCCCTTAGCCTGTCGGCAAGCGGTGCCACAGTGATTGAAAACTCGTTTAGCCTGTGATACAAATCCTCGCGGAAGTTGCCACGCTTAACCGCTTCCAGCAGGTCGTCGTTTGAAGCAGCAATTATGCGAACATCAACCTTCACCTCACGGTTGCTTCCTATGGGCTTTATGCGTCGTTCCTGAATGGCCCTGAGCAGGTTGATTTGAACCTCATAGGATAGGTTTCCAATCTCATCGAGAAAGATAGTTCCACCGTTAGCAACCTCAAACTGACCTGTTTTATCGGATATGGCCCCCGTGAAAGAGCCCTTGATATGCCCAAAGAATTCGCTGAGTGCTAAATCTTTGGAAAGAGCGCCACAATCAACCGCAACGAATGGCTTGGTATTGCGTTGGCTAAGGGCATGTATGCGTCGGGCAACGTACTCTTTCCCTGTGCCGCTGTCGCCCTGAATGATAACCGATAGGTTAGTTGGTGCAACCAGATCAATGAAACCCTTAACCTCGTGAGCGTTATCGCTCACACCTTGAATGTACTGAGAATCGAAACCTGTTGAATGGCTTGCCTTTTTCTCCTTTGGTTCGATTCCTGTTGATTTCTGACTTAGCAGATTCTGAATGGTTAAGCTTATTTCATCGGGGTTTATGGGTTTGGCAACGTAATCGAAAGCACCTGATTTAATGGTTTTTACAGCCATCCTAATGTCGGCGTATCCAGTCATGATGATTATCCCTGTCTCGGGTCGCTGCGCTTTAACCTCTTTAAGGATATCAAACCCAGAGCCATCGGGTAATCGGTAATCGGTGAGCACAATATTGAACTCCTCGGCTCTAAAAATTTTTAGTGCTTCGCTAACCGAAAATGCTTCTAGGACATCATGCCCTTTCTTTGTTAGAAAGGTTTTAAGCATGATGCAAAAACTCGAATCGTCGTCAACTACTAGAATTCTTGCCATTTTCTGCCAAACTATTTCTGTGTTCCCCAATTTGCTAAGATACCATCAAATTTGATAATAACAAAGACTAAACCAAAAATCGTAACAAATCAACCCATTTTTTTGATGATTCCGCAAGAAAGTTTGATAAGATGCTCATCACAACCCTCGAATGCCACAAGTTGCAAACCCAATGGAAGGTTCAAAGTTTTTATATCTGGAACCGATATGGTTGGAAAGCCAAGGAATGTCCAGGGAAGGTTCATGATTGGGCTACCAGTGGAATGCAACCCCTTGGGGGCAACATTTTGTGATGAGGGGCTTAGCCAAAGGTCAATCCTTTCATTATTCTTGAAATTCGTAGCTTCTTCTTGAAGGTTTGCTCTTGTGTTAAACGCCTCAATATATGCCGATTCCTCTATGCTCATCCCTTCAATAACAAGATTTTTAGAGTGATCGCTGTATAAACTTTCATGCTCCTTAAACCAGCACGAATGAACCCTGGCAAATTCATAAGCAACTATTGTTCGATGTGCTTGATTTACAATTGAGATGTTGTTCAAAAAAGGTGTTCTTACAATTTTCAGATTTATGTCTCTAAGGTTGTCAATTTTCTCTTCAAACCACTTAAGTGTTTCAGACTCGGCTTGCTTTAGATACTCATCACTTGGAATTCCAACTGTTATTATACTATCTGAGATGCCTCTTGCTTTCTCCCATCCATCTACAATTATTTCGGCGATAAGTTCAACACCCTCAATATCCTGACAAAAGTAGCCAACCTGATCCATTGTTGGAGAAAATGGGATAATACCATCGATAGCGATTCTACCTCTTGAAGGTTTAAACCCATAAACGCCACAGTATGAGGCAGGTCTTATTATCGATCCAATGGTTTGTGTTCCAAGGGCAAGAGGAGACAATCCTGCTGCCACAGCAGCAGCCGAGCCGCTACTTGAGCCCCCTGGAGTATGCTCAATATTCCAAGGATTTCGGGTAGGGCCTGACTGAAAGTAAGCAAACTCGGTTGTAACAGTTTTTCCTAGCACCAATGCCCCGGCATTCCTAAGCTTGGTAACAACCGATGCTTCGTCACCCCTAAGCAACGAAGCAGGAAGTTGCGACCCTGCTCTTGTTTCGAAACCCTCAGCATGAAAGATATCCTTCACTCCTATTGGAATTCCAAATAATGGTGGAAATAAACTTGAGTTTGGGTACTTCTTTTTTAGCTCTCGGGCTTCATTCAGAAGCCTTTCCCTTCTATTTGGCTCATCAATAAGAGTGTGAAGTTGTGGCTCAACGGTATCAATCCTATTGCAGATATAACTTATAAGTTCCTCAATATCAACACTCCCGTTGTGAATCGAACTAATGAGTTGTTGAAGGTTTAGGGTTGAAGAATAATTTGATGTTTCCACTTATTTTTTCTTTGGAACTTGTTTATTCATAAAACCACTAACAGAAACATTCCAGCTATTCAGAAGCTTGTTTCTCTTCTTAAAAAGCTCGTTGTTTGTTGAGTTAAATGTTTTTATAGCCTTATTGTGATCCTTAATTGCTTTGTTATAGTGCTTTGTTTCATCCTCTGAAAGTAAATTCTTGTCCTTTGATTCCATAAGAGCCATCATTTTGGTGAATTCGGCATTCATTTGGAGAAAATCGACAATTATTGGAATCTTTTTTTCTGCCTCCTCGATATAGAAAAGAAGGAGGTTGTTTGTTGAGGAAAGAATTGACTTATCGCCCCTAAAAGCACCAATGGCCTTGAGCTTGTCGATACCTTCTCTAGAAACGCTTGCCAGGGCATTTCTGTTCTGCTCAATTGAGTTTATATCATTCCTGTTAATAGCATCGAGAAGGTAAACCTCCTGCTTAAAGGCTTTAAAGAAGACCAGATATACACGGTTGTAGTAACGAAGGGCCTCGGAGGTTCTTTTTAGGTTTTGGCTGGTTGGGTCGGTATTTTCGATTAGATTCACACCATTCTTCTCGGCAAAAGACTTATATTGAGCATTTAGCCTATCTGATGCGGCTTCAAGCTTACTATTTGCAAGCTCCTGAGCAAGAATATACGCTTCCATGAAATCGTATGATTGCTCAGCCACCTCTTCCATGTCGATAATTTTCTCAAAATCGTTGTTGATAACAATCAAACTCAGATTGAGGTAAGCAACCACCGAATCCCTCAGACTGGAATCGTCCTCGTATGGAGGCAGCTCCTTAACGGCTGCAAGGGCTTTTTCGATTGCGTTGATAAGATTTAACCTATCCCTATTCACCTTTTTTGCGCTTTTGCTATGTACCATTGAATTCAAATAATCCAATGTTTCCTTTTCAATTCGTTTATTATGCTTGCTTATGCTTTGCATGTAGGAAGCAGCTTTTTTTGAAGTTTGGGCAATCGACATGGAAGGGTTGCCCAAAATTAGTAAAGCAAAGAGTAGAATCGATAAATAAAGTTTATTTTAATAATAAACCTTACAACGTTGCCCAAAATTAGTAAAGCAAAGAGTAGAATCGATAGTGAGGCTCTCATAGTTTTTTATTTTATTGATTTGTAATGATTTAAAACATTTAACGTTTCTTCGATATAGGGATCAGCACCTACCTCTTTCGATAATTCGTTTAGCAATTGATTGAAGTAAGGGTAAAGCTTGATGAGATCGCGATCGCTTTTCAAATATTCGACTGTAAATGTAGTTGATGAGATTTGCTCCAGTGCCTCTAAATCCTTCAGAATATTGCTTCTCCTTTGATACCTGGTGTAAAAAGTGTTTAGGTCAAGCTGCGTGTAACCAGTTAACGACTGGGATGCACCTATTTCGTTGTCTATTCGCGCTATCACACTGAACTTATCAGAGTTTCTCAC
>CAYZSD010000018.1:0-34250 GCA_964481075.1 uncultured Rikenellaceae bacterium
ACGCGAGCGTAAGTGTAGTCACCAAGGAAGTCGGCATACCATAAGAACTTCTTGTTGAAGTATTGCTTAGGGCCCGAATCAACCCACATCTGCTTGCGGACATCGGTAGCAGGAATCTGGTTATATAGCACGTTGTAAATTGCTTTAGGGGCATAAGATCCACCATAACCTTGTGCCATTGTTCCGTCAACAAGGAAATGGGCAATATGTGAGAAGTAGCTGGCATAGTAGTTAGTATTTTCAGCAGTAATAATGCAACCAAAAATAACTTCTGGGTTTGTTACGGTATTAAAACCTTGAAGATACTGTGCTGGGGTCATTAAACTAACACCTTGTCTTGCCTTCTCTGCGTAAAAAGCAGCTTGCGAGTAGTTCTTCATGGTTAGGTAAGCATCGGCGAGGTATAGAGCAACAGCGTTTGCGTTGAACTGTGTGTTCGAAAGTGCTGGTGCTTTTGGGTCGGTAAGCAGTGCGTAAGCTTCCTCAAAGTCCTCAATGATACCCTCATATACCTGCTCCACGGTGGCTCTTCTTCCATCTTCAATCTCAGAACCAGTCAAGCGGTAAACTGGTACACCAAGGCGCTGCTGGTGACCATCGTAAGTGAACTGGTAAACTCTGATTAGATAATAGTAGGAGTATGCTCTAAAAGCCAACGATTGTCCTTTGAAACTAATCAACTGCTCATCTTCTGGTACTAGAGGCATAAGCTTTAACACCTCATTGGCTCCGAAGATCAGTTTGTAGTAAAACTCCCAGGTCCTATTGACCCTACGATAGTTGAAGTCACGATTCTCCATTAGGTAGTCCCACCCAAACCAGTGGTGAATGGTTTGAACCATGTCAGTACCTTGAAGATCCATCGACAAGTCAAGTGCCTTCTGCCCGAATACATCGTGGTTCCCTTGGTAATCAATCATAGTTTGATACAACCCGTTAACAAGAGGCTCAGTAAGAGCAACAATTGCATCGGGGCTCGAATTGGCGTAATCATCGAGGGTGGTCTTCGAAATCTTGTCGGTGGGTTGTACGCTTAGGTAGTCCTCCTTGCAACCAACAAAGATTAGGCTCAGACCAAGAAGACAGAAAATTATTCTTTTCATAGCTATTTTGTTTTAGAATGTTAACGACAAACCACCAGAAATTGTTCTAATGGGCGAGTAGTTGTTGCCAGCGTTACCAAGAATGCTCTGGCGGGGATCCATCCCCTTACGCTTGCTCCAGAGAACTAGGTTATCGCCAACAATATAAATCCTCATCGAGCTGATGGGGGTCGATCCAAGAATGCTCTTAGGTAATGTATAGCCAAGGGTCACATTCCTAATGTTGAAGTATGAAGCATCTATCAGGAACCTATCGGAACGCTGGTTAGCAGCTTGATTTCCTTGTTGAATAATCGGAACATCGGTATCCTTATTCTCTGGAGTCCAACGGTTTAACGCATCTACGTGAAGGTTATTACCTCCAATTACGTTGCTACCAGACATTAATCCTTGATAAGTGCCATCAAATACTAGACCACCTACCTGATAGGAGAAGCCCATTGAGAAGTCAATTCCTTTGTAGTCTAGACTTGTTGATATACCACCAAAGAAATCGGGGATAGCTGTACCCTTATACCTACGAACAAGGTTACCTGTTGCAAGGGTTATCGAATCACCTTCTGGGCGCTTGGTCAGGTTGTCCATGAGGTACTGTGCCCTTCCAGACTCAGGGTCAACACCAAGATAACTCTCAAGCCAGAAGTCGAAAATACCACCACCTTCAATCAGGAACTTGGAGTCATCGAATCGGGGAGTCATCCCACCAGCTTGGTTGATAAACTCGGGGAGTTTTGTTAACTTGTTTGTATAACTGGTAAAGTTGGCTGTGATATTCCAGTTGAAATCCTTCTGCCTGATGATATCAAAGCCTAGTACAGCCTCAAAGCCTTTGTTTACCATGTTACCAATGTTATTGGGGAAATAAGTGAATCCGCTGGATGGAGGAAGGGGTTGGTTGAATAGTAGGTCGTCGGTGTACTTATGGAAGTACTCGAACTCATAGGATAACCACTTCATCATGCGCCCCTCAACACCAATGTTGAAGTTTTTACTTTTCTCCCATGTAATCTCCTTATTGCCTTTATAAACCTGTTGTAGAGCGATTTCTCCGTCAACATTAGTTACTGTAAACAAGTCTTGGTATGGGAAGTAAACATGTTGGAATACACCTGTTTCTCCGTTATCGAGGATACCATCATTTCCGTTGGTACCGTAGCTAGCTTTGAATTTTAGGTCGTTAATTAGGGATACACCCTGTAAGAATGACTCTTTGTGAAGAAGCCATGCACCTCCAACAGACCAGAAGCTTCCCCAGCGGTGGTCGGGGTGGAACCTTGATGATCCATCCCTACGGAAACTAGCTGAGAGGAAATACTTGTTATCATAGTTATATGACACCCTCGACAAATAAGATTCCTGACGGGTTAATGTACGGTAAGAGTTTGTAGTAGAAACGATAGCTGCATTGGATAGTTCGGGTATGTCTGGAATAAAGAATTTTTCCTTTTGTCCATAGAGGTAATCGTATTTGGTCATGTACGATTCGTGACCAAGCAGTACATCAATGCTATGAATATCGAAGCTTTTACTCCATGTAAGCAACTGGTTAAATGTTGATACAAGGTAAGTGGTTTGGTACTTACGGCTTCTTCCCTGAACACTTGCAGCATCACCGTATGTTGGATTCTGGTAAGAGGTTCCAACATAATTTCTGCTGTCAACGCTAAGGTTTGTAACAAATTTAAAATCGTTAAGGAATCTAACCTCTACATAAGGACGCAGGGAAATAACTTCGTAAACATTCTCCCTGATGTCTAAATCGGTCGAGGCAACTGGGTTTACAGTAGAACCGTACTTACGTGAGTACTGTTTGTAAATAGGGTTTCCATCGTTGTCATAACCAAGCAGGATAAGTTCGCCGTTCTCGTCAAGAATGTACTCACTTCCAAAGTCGTAAATCTTGTCACCGTTACGATCGTAAACGTAGTCGCCAACTGAGTTGCGAACATACACGGGGTAAATAACAGGAATATTACGTACGAACATGAATGAGTTTACATAAGCTGAACCGCTGGATGTTGGGAAGTTTTGGGTCTCCCTTGAATAACCAACGTTTGAGCCAACTTTCAACCAATCGTAAACCTGATAGTCGAGGTTGGTACGTCCACTTAAACGCTCGAAGTTTGAACGGGTAACGTAGCCTTTATCGTTCAGGTAACCGAAAGAGATGAAATGGGTAGTCTTGTCGGATCCACCAGAGAAGCTCAACTGGTATTCCTGACGAACAGCCCTTGCAAACATCTCGTCATGCCAACTATCGTTATACATCTGCTTGGCAGCTGGGTTGAGCTTACCATCCTCAAGAACCACAAGGGTATCGTGTACATTGTAGTTGTTGTAGTTTCCAAGAAGGTTTACGAGATTATCGGTGGCATAGGTAGCTGCATTGGAAAGATAGTCAGCATCGTTGTAAACATCAGGACGAGTGATGTTAGGGTTGTTTACTAGTTCAGCTTGGTAGTATGCCTCAAGCTGTCCGTTGCGAATAGCTTCCCAGGTTAACTCATAGAAGGTTGCTGGGTCCTTGATGATGTCGTATTCGGGCACACCACGGGAGTTTACCCCTACCCTACTTTCAAACTTAACAACGGATGTACCTTTGGTACCACGCTTTGTGGTGATAAGGATAACTCCGTTGGCTGCACGGGAACCGTAGAGAGAGTTGGCAGCCGCATCCTTTAGGATGGTTACAGACTCAATGTCGCTAGGGTTAATAGCGCTAATGTTACCGCCGTAGGGTACACCGTCAACAACATAAAGAGGTGCGGCAGAAGCGTTAATTGAGCCAATCCCCCTGATACGGATTGTAGCATCCTCACCTGGCTGTCCAGAGCTGGATACTACTTGTACGCCAGGAGCTGCACCTTCAAGAGCCTTGGAAATGGTGCTAGTTTGGAGCTTCTCGAGTTTCTCAGCACTAACTGAGGTGGCTGAACCTGTGAAGCTCGACTTGGTGGCGGTTCCATAGGCTACCACCATCACCTCGTCCAGTTCCTGAGTGTCGAGGTCCAACACAACATTTATTACGGTGCGACCGGCGATTTCTACCTCCTGGGCTTTCATCCCAACAAAGGTGTAAACCAATACGGTAGCGGCTTGGGGTACCGAAAGGGTGTAACGGCCATCGATGTCGGTGGCTGTACCAATGGTTGTTCCCTTCACCAGTACAGATGCCCCTGGAATGGGCATCCCATCCTCGGCACTGGTCACAGTACCGGTAATCTGCACATTTTGCGCCTGTAGGAAGTTAACCCCAACAAACGCAACAAGTGCAAGGAGTACACATAATCTTTTCATAGAATAGATTTTAGTTTTTAACATATAAGAGCTAATAATTCTTAAACCCCGCAATGTTAGAAATAAATATTGTTAAAAACAAGCTTTAAAAGCTAAAAAGTGGTGATTTAATTAACGATATGTTAACATTTAGAAACAAAAAGGGAGGAATCATTTCGACTCCCCCCTTTACTAATTATGGTGAATGTATTTTTCTAAAAGAACTTTGAGCGTTTATCTATAATTTCAGCACTCTTTTTGATGGCTTCGTAAGCTTCAAAACCTGCCCTTGATCGCAATGAGTTAGCTAAACGTTTTGCTTCAGCGGCGGGGTCTCCCTCGTCAACGTTGATGGCTTTAACCGATAGCGCATAAACACCAGTATTGCCCTTAACGGGTCCTGCAACAATTCCTTCGGAAGTGCTAACAGCAGTAGCAATAACGGCTGGTTCAAATCCAACAGTTGGCATTGAAAACGATGAGAATGATATTCTTGTTGCTTCCTGCACACTTAATGATAAAGCACTCGCTACTTCCTCAAGTGTATTGACATTTGCCATAGCATCACTTAACTCTTTCTTGAGTTTATCAGCTTTTTTATCCCTAATAATTTTACTCTTAATATCTTCCTTAACGCTTTCAACTGAAGCAATGCCATCCACTTTTACCGATTTAAGTGTGGCAACCACAAAATTGTTACCAAACTCAAATACTGGTGAAACGTCGTTAACCTTTGAATTATATGCCCAACGTACCATCTCTCTTGGGTTCTCTAAACCAGCAACCTTTCTGTCGGCCTCTTTCAGGTTTGATGCTACCCGCTTGGTTAGCTTATTATCTTGAGCAGCTTTTGTGAAAAGTTCGAATGTGGTATTTACCCCAGCAAATTCACTTGCTTGTTGGTAAATCTTCTGATAGGTACGGGTGCTTGGTACAACATTTCTCTCAAGAAAAGCCACCTGAACTTTCTTAGAAGGCTTACCTTTTTCAAGAATTTCAATTATGTGAAATCCAAACTGCGATTCTACCTGAACAATATCACCCTTCTTTCCGTTGAAACAAGCATCGTTAAATGGCTTTACCATAACCCCTTCGGTGAACCATCCTAGATCTCCTCCCTTACTGCCTGAGCCTGGATCGTCGGAGTACTGACCCGCTAAACGAGCAAAATTGCCATCCTTCTTAGCAACCTGAAGGATGCTGTCTGCTTTGCTTTTAGCTGCATCGTATGCTTCTTTGGTTTGCTCTTTTGGGCTAATAAGAATATGGCGTGCCTTAACAGAATCGGGTAGTTGAGCTATATCTATCAAGCGGGCAAGAATGTAGGTATCATTCTCGAAAATTGGGCCAAAAACCTCATTCAGGCTTGCTGAGAATGCCCATGCATTCATATCAGAATTAGGAAGTTCGCCTTGTTTGAGGTACTTATCGCTAAAATGTTTATCGGAGTTTAGGTTTGTAAACTGAACAGGCTCTTCGGTACGCTCAAAATCCTTCTTGATACCATTAATCCACTCCTCTGCAACCCTATAATCCTCAGAAGAAGGAACGATTGGAAAAACAACGTATTCAACATCTCTTGAGGCTTGCTGTTCAAACTCTTGCCCATTCTCCTTGTGGTACTTCCTGATTTCGGCTTCAGACACAACAATTAATGAGTCCTCAATGGCGGTATAACGCTTTAGGACGTATCCAAAATCGACCTTAGTGTTTCTCTCTGATAAAGAACGTTTTGCCTGCAAATCGGTAACGAACATCGCCTTTTTAACAAGGTTAGTGTACTTATTGTAAAGTCTATCCTTCTGAATTACATTCTCGATGTAAAGCCAGAACGATTTCTGCACACCGGAGGGATCGTTATCCATATTCTTCAGGAACTGAATAATCATAGCCTTATCAAGCTCCCCTGTTTGACGGTTTCCAAACTGTTCACGGATAACTGGGTGAATATTGTTTCCCTGAACCATGTCGAAAAGTTCTTCCGGAGTAATAACGATACCCAAACGGTTATAGCTATTACCTAAAACATGTTCTCTAACAATGTCGTTCCAAACCTCCTCACGAATTCTTTCTGAAGTTTGCTCGTCAATGGAACCACGACCTGAAACAGCTTTGTTTAGTTCTACAATTCTATCGATTCGCTCCTGGTAAAGCTGGAAAGGGATTGATTTTCCAGATATTTCAGCAATTTCAAATTGAGTTTTGTTGAATAGGGATCCACCTGATCCCATCAGGTCGCCAAGAATAAATGCAAGCAATGCAAGCCCAATAACAACTGCGACTAATGTCCCTGCTCGATTCCTAAGTTTCTCTAATGTAGCCATTTAATGTGAATATTTAGTTCTAAAACTATTATTTTTTAAGGGTACGAATATAGCTATTTTCCTTTTAGGTTTGCTATTTATGAAACATTTTAAAAAATATTCATCATTGGGTTCACTCCGTCAAGCTATTCTTTGTTCAGCTTGCAAAGGTAGATGAGGTCAATTCTATTTCTTTCCATTTTGGCGATCTTCACCCTGAAATCGGCAAGGGTAATCACCTCCTGGGGTTTAGGAATGCTCTGGTGAAGATGTAGGACATATCCAGCAAGGGTATCGTAATCCTCTGTTTCGGGAATATTTAGCTTGTACCTTTCGTTTAGATGGCTCACCTCCAACCTTCCTGAGAATAAAAACTCGTTTTCGTTAAGCTGCTTCTCAACAAACTCCTCTAGATCGTGCTCATCGTCAATCTCGCCGAATATCTCCTCAATAATATCTTCTATTGTTACTAGACCGGCTGTACCACCAAATTCATCAACTACTATTGCTATGCTTTTCTGATCCTTAATAAACGAAGCGAGGAGCTTATTAGCCCTCATGGTCTCGGGAACAAACTCAAGCTTCAGAAGCTTCGACTTGATACTTTGAGGCTTCTTAAACAAATCCTTGCAGTTCACATAACCGATTATGTTATCGATACTTCCTTCTAAAACAGGCAATCGCGAGAAATTAGTTGAAATAAACTTATCCCTTAGCTCCTCAATGCTGCTGTTTACATCAATTGCATCGATATCGGTTCGGGGGATCATGCACTCTCTGACTTTTATCTCGCTAAAATCGAGTGCATTACGAAATATCTTAATGTCCTGCTCCATTTTCAAATCATCCCCGTTGTAGCCTTGTGCTTCTTCAACCAGATGATCTAAGTCGATTTTCCCAAAGAGGCGCTTTTCTTCAAATTTATTAACCTCGGTTCTTAAAATATTTTTAATTATTCCAACCGAAAGCCAAGTTGCTGTTTTGCTAATTGGGTAGAAAACTACATAGAAGAAAAGCATTGGTAGGGAGAAAATGTTAAGGAATAGGTTGGGTTGAAGTCGAAAAAGGGACTTAGGTAAAAATTCGGCTGTTACAAGTATTATTGTAGTCGAAGCAAGTGTTTGTGTAAGCAGTAATCCAGCATTTGAAGTTATGTATATCGAAAGAAAAGGCTCGAGGATACTGGCCATTGCAATACCATATACAACCAGAGCGATATTGTTTCCCACAAGCATTGTAGCGATGTACTGCCCTGGGTTACGGCTAAATATGCTGATGATATGTGAGGCAAAAGTACCTTGCTTCCTTTCAAGTTCAATCTTTAGCTTGTTGGCAGAAACAAAAGCAATCTCCATGCCTGAGAAAAGCGCTGAGAAAAGAATCGAAACAACAATTACAAGGGCGGGGGAAACATCCATTGTTTATCTTAACTAATCTGATTTGGCTCGTTATTTTTTCTTCTATACCGTCGAAACATGAACATCAAAAAAGCTACTGCTGCAAGGACAAAAAGCATATAGTTGTTTGTAAATCCAGATTTAAAGGCTGCGCTTATTCCAAGAGCCAGACAAATAGCTGAAAGAACAAGCCACAAATACTCCATTACTATTGGAAGTCGATTCATTGGTATGTTTTTAATTATAGTATTATTGTCGAAACCATTAATCCTCCTCTACGTAAATTATTCCAGATGTTTTCCTAATTACCCAGTCATCAAAGTTTTCATCCGACTCGAACCCCTCACCAAAAATCACCCCGTCGGAAGTAGTTATCTTAACCATATCATTGGAATATATCGTCTTTTTGTTTTCGTCCCAGAAAAGCTGTTCGGTATTTAGGATTTCTCCTTTCCTATTTGTAGCCACTACATTATACCTTGCGTTCCAAAGCTTCTTATTTTCGTAGTATAAAGCCCAACTAGCAGTGAGACTCGATTCAACGGCTAAAGTATCATCGAATTTATGAACTTCAATTCCTTCTGGAAATTCTGTGTAAGGCTCCTCAGCATATTGAAAATATTGGGTGCTAGGCGCAATGATTCTAACTTTAAGTTTTCCGTTTTCGGTATATAAAATCTCGATATTACTCGCTTTTACGCTAGCAATTGACTCCTGATTGGAAAAGGCATTCACCATTTCCATGTCGGTTTTGCACGAAAAAAGCAAAATAGTCCCTACCAGGGTAGGGACTAAAAAATTAGCAACTAACTTACCAATCAGGTTTTTCATCAATAGAAAAAATTCTTAAGGACGTGCCCGAATTGTTGTGGTTTCGTTTATCCAGCACTTAACGGTAAAGCGATCTCCTGGGGTATAGTCTTGAAAGAATATATCCTGTTGAGCCGGAAAGTATTGAACGTAAAGATCTATCAATTTATCGCAATCGGAAGCGAGAGAAGGATCCACTTGCTTTGCGCGAATAAACTTATCGACTGCAGCCCAATAAACGGCTTTCTTTTCAAAATCATCAGCACCACAATTCTTTTCGGAAGCATAAAGGTTTCCGATAAGCATGTATGCATGACCAAGGTTGGGATTCTCAGAAATAGCCTGAAGAGCTAATACCCTGGCTTGCTGTGGGTTTCTAAATTCATTGTTCATTATATTTGCATACTCAAAAAGGTAAACAGACTTTCTAATGGAGTCGGCTTCGAGCTTAATGGCTTCATTATAGAAAGACTCTGCCTTCTTAAAGTCGCGCATGTTTACGTAAATTTTTGCAAGTTCGTAGGCTCTTGTTGATGTAGGGTTATCGTTGAAAAGCATTTCGTTCAGGTTCCTATAGAACTCTGTTGACTCACATCGGTTGGCACTAAGGAGACTGAACGTTTTCTTAACTAACTCCATGTCAGATGGATTAGCACTTATCCTTGGGCCAAACAAGGCGTTTAAGTTGTCGCAATCGGCAACGCCTGCCGAGGAGAAAATTGCATCAATACTTTCTTTTACCTGCTGGGTTCTTTGATCATCTGGCTTAGCCTGAATTTGCGCATCAAGGTAATCGGCTAGCAGAGCATAGGTTTCGATAACTGCTTCAGCACCTAACTTCTTGTTATCGTACATGGTTTTGGTTATGTTCATGTAAGTAAAAAGAACTACAGATGTTGAGTTAACCTTTTCTAGTTCAACAGATTCCTTCAAGTACGAGTAAGCTTCCTCAAATCGGTCAGGGTCGAGCTGAATAAGATCAATCCCTTTTTGTCCCAATAGTGTTCCCCTGTTGCCGAAGTGCTCAATACGCATATCATACAACAACATCAATGAATCTAAAAGAATTTTCTTTCTGTTTGGGTTTCGCTCCTCTTCAATCCAAGTTTTAACCATCCTAACACCATGAACATAGGTATTCTGTCTTGAAGCAGGGCATAACTTAAGCACCTGTATCCAATGCGACTTTGCCTGATTGTAGTTTTTCTGGTTGTAGAATTCCTGATAAAGCGAAAGGTTTGTTGCACATTCCTTCCGTTCTTCCTCATTTGCCCCAAACTTTGGATCGCTGAGGTATGCTTGACCAAAACTACTAAGGGTTAAAGCCAAAAACGCAACTGGGAGTAGGCTTCTAAGTAAAATTGTTTTCATCGTTTATGTGTTGGTTAAACTTGAAAAATATGGTTGTTAGTTGTATTTTCGTTTAATAAACCAGAAATCATAGAAAGTAAACCCAATATTGAAAATTCCGTAAGTTTCTCGAACCAATCCATCGTCAAGTGTTCCTTTTTTCCCTAGCTCGACCGATATGTTGAACGAGGTATTAGTTCTACGGTATGGAAGCCCTACTCCAAAACTCATGCCATAGTCATTTATCTGATTATCATAGAGATTTATGTATGACTGTGTGTAACGAAATCCACAACGATAGCTGACCCGCTTGTAGTACGAACGCAAATCGCTGACATTGGGTGTAAATTGAAGACCAACCCTAAACGATTGACTCCTGGTGAGAGAATCGGGAACTTCAAGGATTTTCACATTCGACCAATCCTGCGTAGAATACTCAAAACCACCCATTAAAACATTCTTGTACGATAAGCTAAAGCCAGCAGCGATTTTTGAGGGTAAATCGATTGTGCTGTTGGGTTTCTCCTGGAAAAAGATTGTATCGTATGCTCTGTTCATGTTCTGTATATGGCGAACTTTGTAAGCATTAAGTGAGCCTTTCATATCGTAGGTTGCACCTAAAACGAGCCTAAAGTTGTCATCGGTCCCAAAGTTAAGGGCATACTGCATACCGAAGCTATAGACTAAATCGCGTATAACAATGCTGTTAAGTTCCTGAATGCTATTGTACACGCTGTACTGTGGGAAAATTATTTCGGAGTTGTACTCAATGGAGCCAAACATGTATGACATGTTCATTCCTAGCGATAAATCCTTTAAGGGTTCTACAGCAAATCCAAAAAACGCTTGCGAAACACCTCCACTTCCATAGTTATAGTACTTTACTGCTCCAATGCTGCTAAGAATGTGGAGGTCCGTTTCGTTGCGTTTAATTCGATATCCTACATTGCTGTATGGTTGGATTCCAGCGCTTGCACCCATCCATTTCGCCAAAGGAAACTGTATGGCTAAATGATGTATGTTTCCGGTTGTGTTGAAATTGCTTTGGTTTCCCGATTGGCTATTGAGCCCAACACCTTCGAGGCCAAAATCGAAAATAAACGACATGGTATCCTGCGAGGTGTAGGATGCAGGGTTCAGGTAGTTAATCGCTGTACCACTTCGAATCCCTTGGGATAAACCACCCATAGCTCTTGAGTTGGCGTACCCCTGGCTGCGAATCTCTCCTATACCATACCTTGAGTAAGGCGAGTAGGTTGAATAGCTCTGTGCTAAAACAGCTGTAGGCAAAGAAAAAAGTGTTGCTAAAAGAAAAAATGTCTTATTTATCTTCATTGTAGTTAAGAATTCGATTCAAACCAAATAACACCAAATTTGGATTTACAAAGATGCTATTTTTTAACTTTTTATCCAAGAAAAATGCATCGCCACCAGTAAAAACTATTTCTAAGGGTGAAAATTGCATCCTAACAGAATTAATGTAACCATCAATCTCGTTAATAACCCCATTCAGAACCCCTGAAAGTATGGAACTTTTTGTATCATATCCGATTAGCTGAAAGTTGTCGGCAATTTCTATCAAGGGCAACTTTTGGGTAAAATGGTTTAATGCCTTGAATCGTGTTGAAATACCTGGCGAGATTGCTCCTCCAAGATACTCTCCTTCTTTTGTAACCAAATCGAACGTTATGGCTGTACCACAATCAACTGAAAGAACATTAACGCTTGGAAACAAAGTGTTGGCAGCTACAGCAGCTGCAAGTCTATCAGCACCAAGAGTAGAGGGGGTTTTATATAAATTTACAATAGGTGTTGGAGTACTACTGGAAAAATGGATTAGCTTCGCTTTTTTTATTATAAACTGTTCACATTCAAAATCTAATGAGCCTACTACCGAAGTAATTGACTTAGAAATGTTATACTTCTTAAAAAGTTGCGAAAGGAAATCGACTGAAATTCTTTCATGCTTTTCAACATTCAGCAATTCATCGCCATTGAATATTGCTGTTTTAGTAAATGAGTTGCCTACGTCTATAACTAAACTATGCATATTTTGGTTAAGCTATTTAATAAAACACAAATATTCAAACGAAGCAACTAATTCAAAAGTTTTAGCAACGAAAGGGCATCGTCAATGCTTTCAACTTTTTTAGCTATTATTGATAACCTTTCTCGATGTTCTTTTAGCTGAAAAAGTTTTTGGTTTTGTTGAATTGCCCTTATTATACTTTCGAAGGTTGATGAGCGATAGAATGGTGAAAGTTGATTGGCCACAAAAAATCCAATTAATGTTTGGTTTTTCACAATAACCTTTTCTATACCAAGGCTTTTCGCCATCCATCGAAGTTTTACTACGCTCATAAGTTCTGAAACCTGAGAGGGTATAGTACCAAACCTATCCTTCAGCTTCGCCTCAAATGCCTCCAGATCTTCAGGTCTGCCAATTGAATCGAGTTCTCGGTAAAGCCTCATTCGTTCAGGAATGCTATTCACGTATGAATCGGGAATTAAAAGCTCCATGTCGGTCTCGATACTGCAATCTGTGCTACTCATTTGCCATTCTCCTTGTTTTTGGGGTAGCTTTCCATCAACTAGTTCCTTAAACTCTTCCTCTTTAAGTTCCTGAATTGCTTCGTCAAGAATTTTATGGTAGGTTTCGAATCCGATATCGGAAATAAACCCGCTCTGCTCAGCTCCTAGTAGGTTGCCAGCTCCCCGAATGTCAAGATCTTGCATGGCAATACTGAATCCACTCCCAAGCTCCGAAAACTCTTCAATTGCTCTTAGCCTCCTACGCGCCTCATTAGTTAGAGTTTCCAACGGTGGTGCTAACAAATAGCAAAAAGCTTTCTTGTTCGATCGCCCAACCCGACCACGAAGCTGGTGCAAATCGCTTAGTCCAATTGCATGCGCATTGTTAATGATTATGGTATTAGCATTGGGTATATCTAGCCCTGACTCGATAATGGTAGTAGAAATAAGCACATCATAATCACCGGCTATGAAATCGAGCATAGTTTTCTCCAGCTTCGATGGGTCCATCTGTCCGTGGGCAACAATGGTTGAAACGTTTGGGCACAACTTCGAAATCATGATTTGTACCTCGTGAATATTCTGGATTCGATTATGAACGAAAAACACTTGTCCTCCCCTACTCACTTCGTATTCAATCGCTTCCTTGATAATATCGGCATTGAATGTATGTAGTTCAGTGGCAATTGGATGACGATTTGGGGGCGGCGTATTGATGATGGATAGATCTCTCGCTCCCATAAGCGAAAATTGGAGTGTTCTAGGGATAGGAGTTGCGGTTAGAGTAAGGGTATCAACATTCACACGAAGCTTCTTCAACTTCTCCTTGGCCGATACCCCAAATTTTTGCTCCTCGTCAACAACAATTAAGCCCAAATCCTTGAACTTCACGTTACTCCCAAGCAAAGCATGGGTGCCAATAATAATATCGACCTTTCCTTCAGAAAGTCTCTTTAAAATTTCTTTCTGCAATTTTGCCGATTTCATTCTGCTAATAAAATCGATTGTGCAAGGGAAATTAGCTAACCGTTGAATGAATGTTTGGTAGTGCTGCAATGCAAGAATGGTGGTAGGAACCAGAACTGCAACCTGTTTGCTATCGGTTACAGCTTTAAAAGCGGCACGAATAGCAATTTCGGTTTTCCCAAATCCAACATCTCCGCAAACTAGTCTATCCATTGGTATGCCTGCCTGCATGTCATCCTTTACAGCCTTTGTGGCTGTTATCTGATCGGGGGTATCCTCGTAGATGAACGAAGCTTCAAGCTCTTCCTGAAGGTATGAATCGGGAGAAAACGAGAAACCCTTCTCAGCCTTTCTTTTTGCGTAAAGCGCAATTAATTCCTTGGCAATATCTTTTACCTTCCGCTTGGTGTTCTGCTTCAACCGTTGCCAGGTTGCTGAACCCAATTTGTAGAGCTTTGGCTCTTCGGAGTCCTTACCCCTATACTTTGAAATCCTGTGGATTGAATGGATATTAACAAGTAGCGTATCGCCATCCTTATAGGTTAACCTAACGGCCTCCTGAGTAACACCATTTGTATTTGTTTTAACAAGCCCACCAAAGACACCTATTCCATGGTCAACATGCACCACGTAATCGCCTGGCTGAAGACTTACAAGTTCCTGAATAGAAAGGCTGTCGCGATTGTGCAACTCATTCTTCAGCTTATACTTCTGATACCGCTCAAAAAGCTGATGGTCGGTATAAAGGCACGCCTGAATGGAATGGTCGGTAAACCCAGCATGAAGAGTAGAAGTAATGGGTGTAAAGCGAATATCGTGGTTGATGCTCTGGAAGATATTCTCAAGCCTCCGGTGCTGGTTTTGGTTTTCAGCAAGTATATAGGTATGGTATCCTTTATCGGTATTCTCTGCAATGTGTTGAGCAAGTAAATCGAAATTTTTCTGGAAAGCAGGCTGTGGGCTTGTATCAAAATCGATGGAATATTGAGGTTTAATTAGCTGCTTCAACCCAAACTCGATGAGACAGAAACTCTTGATGTTATTGAATAGCTCGCCTCCAGAAGCGAAACCCTCCTTTCCATTAGAAACATCAAAGGTTTGATTCATCTGACTAATAATCAACTCATAATCACGTAACCAAACAACACTATTTGAAGGTAAGTGCTCTGTTAGTAAACTTCGTGAAACAACTTGCTCCTGAGTATGCAGATTAGGAATTATTGTAACACTACTGTGCATTTCTTTCGAAAGCTGATTGTCAACCTCAAACGATCGAATGGTTTCCACTTCATCGCCAAAAAAATCGATTCGGAAAGGAAGAGCCGAAGAGAAAGAAAAAATGTCAACAATGCTTCCTCGTACCGAAAACTGACCCGGTTCGTAAACGAACTCGCTTCGTTGGAAGCCGATGTCGAGTAGAAATTCTACAAGAAACTCCTGAGATATTTTTTCGGCTATTGAAAGGGTAATGGTATTTTTACAGAAATGTTCAAGTGTAACCACCTTTTCCACAAGTGCTTCGGGGTAAGTAACAATTACCACCCAATCATTTTCATTGGCTGTAAGAGATGGCAATACTTTCTGGGTATCAGTTCTTTGTATTAGGGCATCGGGTAGTACTTTCTCATACTCCACACCTCGCTTGTATGACGAAGGGAAAAAGAAAAGTCTTTCACCTGGAAGAAGGGTGGAAAGATCGGTAAAGAAAAAAGCGGCATCCTCCTTGTCGTTTAGAATGATTAGCTGGGTTCTATGAAGCATGTTGCACAATGAAGCAACAACCAATGAGGCCGATGAGCCCGCAAGACCCTTAACCCTTAGCTGTTTTGCGCCATCACTTCTAAGTTCTTCTACTATTCTGTGAACGCTTTCGTGCCTCTGATACTTTTGAAGTAGGTTCGAAATAGGAAAGTCAGTTATCATTATGAATTTTGATGAAGATGCAAAGGTATAATGAATAAGATTCTTTCACGAAGTGTCATAGTAAAAAATGAATATATTTGCATAAAAATGGTTTTTGGGTAAGGTTTTATGTTTTTTTTTCATCTACCAATCAAACTCACAAATTTTAGGATTGCCATGCTAAATTCTGACAAGTTCATTGATTTAGAAAACGTTATTGCTAAAAAAAGTCCTAGGCTACTGAAACTTCTACCCCGATTTCTTCTTCGTTACTTGAAACGAATAATACATGAGGATGAAATAAATAGGGTTTTAGCAACCTATGGGCACAAGAAGGATGTGGAGTTTATTGACCACGTTTTGGAACTTCTAAACGTAACCTATCAGATTGAGGGAATGGAAAATCTTCCAGAAGGAGAAAGATTTCTCTTCGCATCAAACCATCCTCTGGGTGGACTTGATGGAATGATTTTGATGAACGCCCTTGGAAAAAAATTTCCAACCATTAAGTTTCCTGTAAACGATCTTCTCCTTAACCTTCCCCAGTTCGATAGGGTTTTCATTCCAATAAATAAACATGGTGCCCAATCGATGGAGAATGCACGTAAACTCGAGGAGGCTTATGCCTCCGATGCTCAAATTCTCTACTTTCCGGCAGGTTTGTGTTCTCGGAAACAGGGTAAAAAAATAATTGATTTGGAATGGAAGAAGAACTTCATTACCAAAGCAGTAAGGCATAAACGGCATATTGTTCCTGTTTTCTTTAGCGGGCGAAACTCCAACTTCTTTTACAACCTTGCACGGCTAAGGAGTATGCTAGGTATCAAAGTCAATTTCGAGATGTTGTATCTGGTAGATGAGATGTTTAAACAAAAGGGTCAGAAACTTGCCGTAAGGATTGGTACACCCATTGCCTTCGAATCATTCGATTCATCGAAAACACCTCAGTGGTGGGCCGATTGGGTGAAGAACAAGGTTTATGAACTCGAAAAAAAATAGGTTTCAAAGGATACTTTTTAGATTAATGTAATACTTTTGGAAAAAAAAATTCATGGAACAAATCATTGAACCCATCGATAAAAGCCTTCTTGAGAAAGAGTTAACTCAGGACAAATTTGTGAGAGCCACAAACAACGGTGGAAATTTACTATATATCATCACCGCTCACGATTCCCCCAACTTGATGAAGGAAATCGGACGGCTCCGGGAGCTGAGCTTCCGAACCGCTGGGGGCGGCACAGGAAAAAGTGTTGATATAGACAAGTACGATACGGCCGAAAAACCCTATAAGCAGCTAATTGTATGGGATCCAAAGGACAAGGAAATTCTTGGAGGGTATCGTTATCACATTGTCGATCCTACAAAAGGAGAAGAACTAAACCTTTCAACCACAGCTCTATTCAACTTTTCCGATAAGTTTAAAACCGACTATCTACCTTACCTTATCGAACTTGGAAGGTCTTTCGTGCAACCAAGATACCAGTCGGCGCAGCGTCGCGAAAAGGGACTTTATGCCCTCGATAATCTTTGGGACGGACTTGGTGCTTTAGTGGTGCAAAACCCTGGAATAAAATACTTCTTTGGTAAGGTAACCATGTACAGAAGCTATAACCGGAGAGCCCGTAACCTATTGCTATACTTCATGCAGAAACATTTTGCCGATAGCGACAAGTTAGTTGTTCCAATAAACCCATTGCCCCTTGATATCGACGTCAAGGAAATGAGTCAAATATTCATTGGGAATGACTTTAAGGACGACTACAAGATACTTTCGAAAGAAATCAGGAATCTGGGCGAAAATATTCCTCCGTTAATCAATTCATACATGAACATAAGTCCTTCCATGAAGATGTTTGGAACGGTTATTAATCCCTATTTTGGCTACGTTGAGGAAACCGGGATAATGATTACCATATCCGATATCTATCAGAACAAGGTTGAACGACATGTTCTATCGTTCCTTAAGCGGAAGATTAAGCTAAAAAGAAGTTAATCTTTGATTACTCCTTAAACTCGCTTTCGAAGCTTTTCTTTTGAAACTTATCCTTGTCGGAGCTGACCCCATCGTAACTTTTGCACTGCTTTGCTTCCTTTGCCTTGTATTCTTGTTCCTTTTTCAGATAATTCTGAAGGTCAGCGGCTTTCAGTACGCCAGAGTTCTTTATTGTGCTAATTGTAGAGAAGTAAGCATCGAGGTATTCGCAAGCTTGTGTTATGTTAACCGTTTTATAAAGGTATATTTCAACGAGGCTCATCAATGATTCAAGTCTCATCTCAACATGTTTGCGCGATGGTGCCGATGCGGGGATTGAGCTAACCACAATGTCGAAATTTTGAGCAGCATCCTTGAATTTCCCCTTTTTGTATTGGTTAAGAGCATCCTCGTAGCTCATTTCAGCAGCTTTTAAGGCCCTTTTGTCCTGCGAAAACAAATTAATTGGGGCAGAAATACAAACAATTATTAAAGCTAGCATTAACTGTTTCATGGTATAGAATTTTTAGTGTTAGTGAACAAAGTTAACTAAAAAACAAGGAACAAGTTCAATGCCAAAATCATTTTTTTAAAAAAAAAGTAAATACGCAAGCTGAAAACTCATATTCTGTCAAACATTAACAAAAAGCTAAATGTATGTTGTTAAAAAATGACATTCATTTAACAAAAGGTTAATTTTGGATTAAACACATAGTTAACCGTATTCCATTTCTTTGCAAGCAACAAACAGAATATCAGAAGAAATGGGCATTACTCAAAGAATCAAGTTATTAGCATTAATCATTATATCATTATCAGCTACAACATACGCACAGAAGGGTTCCATCCAGGGAATTGTTAAGGACAAAACACGAGACGAGACCCTAGTTGGTGCAACAGTTGTAATTTATGGAACCACAACGGGTACAATAACCGATTTTGATGGAAACTTTCTTCTTTCAAACTTAAACCCGGGAACATATTCAATCCAAGTATCCTTTATTTCCTATAACACCGTTATTTTGGAAGGTGTTAAGGTTGAACCGAATAAAAGCACAATACTGTCAATTGACCTTGAGGAGGTGACAACCGAGCTGGAAGGGGTTGTTGTAACGGCAGTAAGACGAACCAGCACCGATATTGCTATGGTTAGTACCTTAAAAGCAAGCCCCATTGTTGCAAATGGTATCTCGGCACAACAGATTACTCGCTCACAGGATAGGGATGCCTCTGAGGTTATTAAGAGGGTACCTGGAATATCGATTCTAGATGGTAAATTCATTGTTGTACGTGGGCTCAATCAACGCTATAACAATACGTGGATAAACAATGCACCCACACCATCGACCGAAGCTGACCAGAAGGCTTTCTCATTCGATCAGATTCCCAGCTACATGATTGATAATATGATAATTTATAAAAGCCCTGCCCCTGACCTTCCAGCCGACTTTGCGGGTGGATTCGTAAAAATTTTCACGAAGAACATGCCTGATGAAAACTTCTTTAAGGTTTCCTATGGTACATCATATAATGACCAAACAACCTTTAAGGAGTTTTTGCTTGTTGATGGCGGTAAGCTCGACTGGTTGGGTATTGATGATGGGACTCGTAAGCTTCCATCAAATTTCCCAGAGACATTGCGAGGTTTACCCAACGAGGAGCTAGCTGAACACGGGCGAAGCCTCAATAACTTTTGGGATCCCGTTGAGAAGTCGGCATTCCCAAATCAATCGGCATCAATAAATATAGGCAAACGATTTCAACGTGGCCGTAGGCAGATTGGAACAATTACTTCGCTAAGTTACAGCCTTTCTAATAGCTCCGACGATGTTATCAACAGAGGATTCCAATCGGGTCGTTCCGATGGCATTTACCCCGACCGTAACTTCGACTACCTTGATCGCGAGTATTCCAGAACCGCACGGATTGGATTGCTTCATAACTGGGCCATCTTTCCAGGAAAAGAGAGGAAGTTCGAGTTCAAGAATATGTTCAATATAATTGGTAAGAACCAATCGATCATCCGTGATGGTTTCAATGGATACGAAGGGAGGACAATTCGTTCGTTCGACAACCAGTTCATGAGCCGAATCACCTATTCTGGCCAGCTTAGCGGTGAACACAAATTTGGCGATGATCGTTCGAAACTCGATTGGAACACCAGCTTCGCCTTTGCAAACCGAAATGAGCCAGACATCAAAAGGTTAAGGACTACACTTCACTCCGAGCCTGGATCACCTTACGATGGTAAGTATTTCGCGGCCATAGGCACAAGTCCATCGTCGAGCGATGCAGGGAGGGTTTTCATGGTGTTGAATGAATACTTAACTTCGACAAGCGCAAACTACGAGTATAAGCTAAGTGTTTTTGGAATAGCCCCAACAGTAAAAACAGGCGCTCACTTCGAGTATAAGCTTCGCATTTTCGATGCAAGAATATTGGGCTTCGCAAAGAATAGCGGAAATCCCCAGTCGATTTGGATAACACCAATAAACGACCTCTTTTCTGACCAAAATATAAACACATCACCTGAAGGTTTTGTACTGCGTGAATCGACAAAAAAACGTGATTCATACCTTGCAAGCAACACTCAGATTGCAGGTTACGTTGCACTCAACATTCCCTTCACTAAGAAGTTAAACCTATATACTGGCGTTAGAGCCGAAAAGAACAACCAACCCCTTGAGGGACATGATCGTTACGACCAACCAGTGAAAGAACCCCGTGAAAGCTTTGAGCTATTCCCATCGGCAAATCTCACCTACAACCTTACCGAAAAGCATTTGGTTCGTTTAGGCTATGGTAAAAGCATTAACCGTGCTGAGTTTCGTGAGATTGCCCCATTCTATTTCTATAATTTCCAGTGGGAAGCTGATTTTGTTGGAAACATTGAGCTAAAGGATGCATTTATACAGAGTTATGATTTTAGATATGAGTTCTACCCAAATGCTGGGGAACTTATCTCGCTTGGGTTTTTCTATAAAGATTTTACCGATCCCATTGAACAGGTATTCCGTTCGGCGGGGAATAGAAAGGTTTTCACCTGGGATAATGCCAAAAGGGCAACAAGCTTAGGAAGTGAAATAGAAATCAGAAAGGGTTTAGGTTTTATCCCACTGCTTACAAACTTCTCAGTTGTTGCAAACGGGGCATATATCATAAGTAAAGTTTACTTCCCGGAAGGATCTATTGAGCGCGACCGAGCCATGGAGGGTCAATCGCCTTACCTAGTAAACATAGGCTTATTCTACAATTCAAAAAATGAAGATCTTAGCATCGGTTTGCTTTACAATGTGATAGGCGACAGAATTCTTATCACTGGCGAGGCTTTTCAGAACATAATAAACGATATACCAGATATTTATGAGCGTTACCGACACCTATTAGATTTGACGGTATCAAAAAAGTTTGGGAAACGGTATGAAGCAAAATTTGGTATAAAGGATATATTAAACCAAGACATTGAGTGGTTTCAGCCCTACGCAGCGGTTGATGGTGGCGAAAACCTTTACATGTTAAACAAGCAGTTCTCTCCTGGAAGGACATTCTCCATCTCACTAACAGTTGATTTATAGGCAAAAAGCACTATTGTTCACATTCCCTTAACACATTAACCTTTAAATAACGAAGGCATAAACAAATGATAATGTTACATTAACTATTAGATTGAAAGGGAGGGATACTTTTGCGTAACTAAAATTGTTAAACCAAATCAAAAGAAAAATGAAATCAAAATTTATCAATGTTCGAGTTCTTGCAATGCTTCTTCTTGGAGCTATGGTATCCTTCTCATCATGTAAAGATGACGATGATGATGACGATAAAAAACCTGTGGGTGGTCGTTTAGAGGTAAGTGGAAACATTACAACAAATACCACTTGGAAATCAACCGACACTGTTTACATGACTGGTTATGTTTATGTAAAAACTGGGGTCAAACTAACCATTGAACCAGGTACATTAATTAAAGGTGTATCCGATTCAGAAGCGGCTCTAATAGTTGAGCGTGGTGCTCAAATTTTTGCCGAAGGAACAAAAGATAAGCCCATTGTTTTCACATCCGATAAACCTGTTGGACAGCGTCTTCCTGGCGATTGGGCAGGAATTATTATTTGTGGAGCCGCTCCAATTAACCAAACAGGTGGCGAAGCTGAAATGGAAGGTGGTACTGGTGCATTGTATGGTGGCACTAATGCCAACGACAACTCTGGCGTACTAAAATACGTACGTATCGAGTTTGCTGGTTTCGAAGTTTCCAATGGAAATGAAATCAATGGTCTTTCAATGGGTGGAGTTGGTCGTGGTACAACGCTTGAGTACATACAAGTATCATTCGGAAGAGATGATGCGTTTGAATGGTGGGGTGGTAATGTTGACGCAAAATATCTGATTTCTTATCGTACTGGTGACGATGATTTTGATACTGATAACGGATTTAGTGGTCGGATTCAGTATGGAATCATTCTTCGTGGTCCAGAGGAGGCCGATAAGTCGGATGCTTCAAATGGTTTTGAATCGGATAATGACGCAAGCGGTAGCGACAACCAACCATATACAAGTCCAACTTTTAGTAATATCACCATTATGGGTCCATTCGCTACACCAACACAAGCCAACGTTCACCCAAATCATCAGTTTGGTATTCGTTTGAGGAGAAATACTCGTCTAAACCTACACAACTCAATTATTGCTGGTTTCCGTTCTGGGGCAAGGGTTGAAGGACCTTCAAGAAATCTATACAACGCTGCTGGTGGTCCAGCTATCAAGAATACTGTAATTGCTGGTTGCCTTGAAACTTTCAAAGTATCCGATGGCACCCTTACCCTTGAAGAATACGAGGCTATGTGGACCGCTGGCGCAAATACTGTGCTTGCTAATAATTCCGATTTAATGCTAACAAATGCATGGAACTGGGGCAACGTGAATGCTAAACCTGTTGCTGGATCGCCTGTTCTAACAGGAGCTAGTTTTTCTGGAATGGACTCTTGGTTTGAGCAGGTAAGTTTCATTGGAGCAATGGGTGCTACCGATTGGACTGAAGGTTGGGCAAACTGGGATCCACAGAACACCGTTTACTAAACAAGCAGCCTTAATCTCGTGAAGTAACTAATACATCCAAGTAGAGAGCTTCTCGCCGAGAGGCTCTTTGCTTATTTTTTAGAATGGGTGTTTATAAATTGAAAAAATTGTATCTTTACCAAACCAATAATCACTAAGCCTCTTATTTTAAAATGAAGAAGACCATTACCTTGCTTTTTTGCCTTATAGCTCTAGCTGGCTTCTCGCAAGTAACACTAACAGAAAATCAGGGAATTTACCTCGATAAGGATGGAAAACCATATACTGGCACTTACATTGAGTATTACTCTCCGAATAAACCAAAAATTGAAATGCTTCTTCTCCAAGGAAAACTGAACGGGATAACAAAAACATTCTTCGAGTCAGGAAAAATAAATGAGATTCGCTCCTACAGCGAAGGCAAAACAAATGGAAAATGGGAAACATTCAATGAACAAGGTGTAAAAACCGCCGAGGCAAATTTTCAAATGGGTGAAAAGCATGGTAAATGGTTTATTTGGGACGATAATGGTACCCTGCGTTATGATATGAATTACACAAATGGCAAAAGAAATGGGGTTTGGATTATTTATAACGAGAAGGGTGAAAAAATCTCTGAAAAGAATTACGAAGAATAATTTCATTTTTTTTTACCATATTTGCAAAGGTTGAAGTTAACTTCAACCTTTTCCTTTTTTAAATTGAAGAATTAAATGGATTTTAAAGGTAGAGTCTGCTGGGTAACAGGAGCATCATCTGGGATAGGTGAAGCTTTGGCATACGAACTGGCAAAAGAGGGAGCAGTGCTAATCCTCTCATCTAACGAACCCGTTGAATTGAAGCGAGTAAAAGATAATTGCTTGGTACATACAAAAATCTGCCATGATATTCCCTTTAATCTTGAGAACCCAAATGAGGTTGAAAGGATTGCAAAAGAAGTGGTGGATAATTATGGTCCCATCTATCTGCTAATCAACAATGGCGGAATAAGTCAACGTTCGCTTGCACACGAAACTCCCATTGCCCTTGACAGGAAGATTTTGGAAATCGATTTCTTCTCGTACATCATTCTAACTAAGGCTGTTATTCCTGGTATGATTGCATCAGGCGAGGGGTATGTTGCTGCCACTAGCAGCATTTCGGGAAAGTTCGGATTCCATCTTCGATCAGCTTACTCGGCAGCAAAGCACGCCATTCAGGGGTACTTCGAAACGTTGAGAATGGAGCTGATGCCCCACAATATCAATGTAACCATTGCATACCCAGGCAGAGTTAGAACAAATATCTCAATCAACGCTATCGACAAGGATGGTAATGCTCAGAAGAAAATGGACGCTGGACAGGCAGGTGGAATCACACCCGAAAAGTGTGCAAAACAATATATTAACGCGATTAAGAAAGGGAAACCTGAAATCCTTATAGGAGGGAAAGAGTTGCTTATGGTACATATAAAACGCCTATTTCCTCGACTGTTTTTTAGAATGATTCACAAAGTAAAACCAACATAAGCGGTTATCGATTGTCAGTAATCATTTAATAGCTAACATTAAAGCTGACAATCGACAACTGACAACTGATAACTGACAACTGATAACCTGTCTGCCCTGTCTGCCGACAGGCAGGCGACAGGCAGGCCGACAACTGACAACCCAACGGCAATGAAAAAAACAATTTCTGGAATTCAACAAATTGGAATAGGGGTAAATAACCTCAAGGAGGCTTGGAACTGGTACATTAAAGCTTTTGGAGTGGATGTTCGCATATTTGAGGACGATACTCTTGCCGAGCTAATGCTCCCCTACACCGGGAATCAACCACAGAAGCGCCATGCAGCTTTAGCAGTTAACATGGAAGGAGGTGGAGGATTCGAGATTTGGCAGTACTCCCAACGAGTACCCCAACCACCACTTGTTACCCCACAACTTGGCGATTTGGGAATCTTCGCAGCAAAAATCAAATGTTTCGATGCCGAAAAGGCCTATGAGCATTTCAAGAGCATCAACACAACCATGCTCTCCGAAATTACCCTAAGCTCCTCTTTTCAAACTCATTTCTATATACAGGATCCGTTTGGGAATATATTTGATGTAATTGAGGTGAAAATGGGTTGGTTCAACAAACCCACAAAGCCAACAGGTGCAACCTATGGAGCAGTTATTGGGGTTAGCAGCATCGAAAAAGCCCTTCCTGTTTATAAAGAAATACTGGAGTTCGACAAGGTGATTGCAGATGCCGATGGATCCTTCGACGAGTTTTCCAGCTTGCCCGGAGGAAAGAACAAGTTTCGAAGAATGATACTTACTCACAGCAAACCTCGAAAAGGGGCTTTCAGCAGACTTCTTGGTGCTGGTCAAGTAGAACTCATAGAGGTTCTCGACCGGAAACCATCGAAGATTTACGAAAACCGCTTCTGGGGCGATTTAGGTTTTATCCACCTTTGCTTTGATATCAGAAACATGAAAGCACTTAAGGAAGAATGCGTTGCCAAAGGTTTTCCTTTCACTGTCGATTCGAGCGTAAAGCACAACAGGAGTGGTAGCTTCGACATGGGCGAGGCTGCGGGACACTTCTCATACATTGAAGACCCCGATGGAACTCTGATAGAGTTCGTTGAAACTCATAAAGTTCCTATACTTAAAAAACTTGGTATTTACCTTAACCTGGCCAAAAGGGAAGAGGCTCCCCCCCTACCCAACTGGATAGTAAACCTCCTTGGTTTGAAAAAAGTAAAAGCACTTTAGATTCACTATCAATAACATGAATGATCTAAGTATTTAACGATGACAATTCTAATAAAGAATATAAAGAAGCTTGTTCAGGTTGAACACTCCCCACGTGAATGGGTAGCAGGGAAGGATATGGCAAATCTTCCATGTATCGATAATGCTTACCTTTATCTAAAGGATGGCCTTATTGCCGAATTTGGAGAAATGGCAAAATTTCACGGCATTGAAGCATCCCAAACTATTGATGCAGAGGGAAAGATGGTCTTCCCCTCTTTCTGCGACTCTCACACACACTTAGTTTATGCAGGAAGCAGAGAAATTGAATACATCGACAAGATTAGAGGACTTTCCTACGAAGAGATTGCAAAGCGAGGAGGTGGAATTCTCAACTCCGCTAAACTTCTGCACAACACTTCGGAGGACGACCTTTATAATCAATCGCTTCAAAGGATTAACGAAATCATTTCCCTTGGAACAGGTGCTGTTGAAATAAAGAGTGGATATGGCTTAACTGTTGAGGATGAGATAAAAATGCTCAGAGTAATAAAACGTTTGAAAGAAACAACTCCTATCACAATAAAGGCAACCTTTCTGGGTGCTCATGCTGTCCCAATGGATTATAAAGGCCGGCAAGGCGAGTACGTTGATCTCATTATCAATGAGATGATTCCTGTTGTTGCTTCCGAGGAACTTGCCGATTACATAGATGTTTTTTGCGATAAGGGTTTCTTTACTGTCGAAGAAACCGAACGGATTCTTATGGCTGGCATAAAGTATGGGTTACGAGGAAAGATCCATGCCAACGAACTAGACTTCTCTGGGGGCATTCAAACTGGAGTAAAGTATGGAGCATTATCGGTTGATCACCTTGAATTTACGGGCAATGACGAAATAGCAGCCTTGCTAAAATCGGAAACCATGCCAACACTTCTTCCTGGCGCAGCCTTTTTCCTGGGAATGGTGTATCCACCTGCACGTAAGATGATTGAGGCAGGACTTCCCTTAGCAATGGCCTCCGATTACAATCCCGGCTCTTCGCCTAGCGGCGATATGAAGTTTGTAATGTCATTAGGGTGTATCATCATGCGACTACTCCCCGAAGAGGTTATAAATGCCGTTACCATCAACTCTGCTTATGCTATGGGGATAAGCGATACTCATGGTAGCATTGCTAAAGGAAAAGTGGCAAACGTTTTCATTACTAAGCCTATCCCAAGTTATGAATTTCTTCCTTATGCATTCACAACCAAACTAATTGAAACCACAATCCTTAACGGAAAAGTTTTGTAAGTATTATTCTTAAAGTTCTAACCAAATGAAAACCAAACAGTTAATCGAGTGTGTGCCCAACTTTAGCGAAGGGCGCGACATGAATATTATTAAGCAGATTACCAACGAGATTGAATCCGTTGAGGGGGTTCGCCTTATCGATGTTGACCCAGGCAAAGCAACAAATAGAACCGTTGTTACAATGGTGGGAACTCCCGATGAGGTTTGTGAAGCAGCTTTCCGTGCCGTTCGAAAGGCAGCGGAACTGATTGACATGAGCAAGCACAAAGGAGCTCACCCACGATTTGGTGCAACCGATGTATGCCCTTTTGTTCCTGTTGCAAACATAACTATGGAGGAAACAGTTGAATACGCTCGTAAACTAGCTAAACGTATTGGCGATGAGCTGGGAATTGGCGTTTACTGCTACGAATTTGCTGCATTCGAAGAAAAACGGAGAAATCTAGCCAACTGTAGAGCAGGTGAGTACGAAGGGTTAGCAAAAAAACTTCAGGATCCCTCATGGAAACCCGATTTCGGACCATCGACGTTCAATTCAAAAAGTGGTGTTACGGCAGTGGGTGCCAGAAACTTCCTTGTTGCCTACAATGTTAACTTAAATACCACATCAACTCGAAGGGCTAATGCCATTGCGTTTGACATCCGTGAGAAGGGTCGTCCTCAACGAGTTGGGAACCCGATAACTGGGAAAATTGCCCTCGACGAGAAGGGCAACGAGATTTGGATTCCTGGAGCATTGAAAGCATGCAAAGCGATAGGTTGGTTTATTGATGAATACGGGATTGCCCAGATTTCAATAAATCTTACAGATATTACAGTAACACCTGTTCATGTTGCCTTCGAGGAGGCAAGCAAAAGAGCTCAGGAACGAGGCATACGAGCAACCGGCTCCGAACTGGTTGGGGTTATCCCTTTGAAAGCAATGCTCGATGCTGGTAAGTATTTTCTTCACAAGCAGAATCGCTCAACGGGTATTTCTGATAGCGAAATAATTAAAATCGCTGTTAAGTCGCTTGGCCTAGACGAATTATATCCCTTTGACCCCAAGAAAAAGATTATCGAGTATATTCTTGAAGACGATAACCGTAAGAAACTCGTTGATATGCCCTTGAAAGCATTCTGCGAGGAAACAGCGTCGGAATCGCCTGCACCTGGAGGTGGTTCAATTGCTGCATCGATGGGTGCAATGGGTGCAGCCCTTGGGACTATGGTGGCCAACCTATCGGCTCACAAAGCTGGTTGGGACGAGCGTTGGGAGGAATTCTCGAATTGGGCCGATAAAGGCAAAGCCTTCATGGATCAGCTCATCCACCTGATTGACGAGGACACCAATGCCTTTAACAGGATAATGGATGCTTTTGGCCTTCCTAAATCGAACGATGAGGAAAAAGCATTACGCACCAAAGCGATACAAGATGCCACACTATATGCCATCGAGATTCCCTATAAGGTTATGACACTTTGCCTTGAATCGATGGAGGTAATGAAAGCTATGGCTGAGATTGGAAACCCAAACTCTGTCTCCGATGCAGGAGTAGGTGCTTTAGCTGCCCGATCGGGTGTGATTGGGGCATACCTTAATGTAAAAATAAATGCTTCTGGCCTAAACGATAAGGCAAGGGTAGCAACCTTCCTCAACGAAGGTTCAAAAATGGTTGAAAAAGCCAACCTTCTCGAAAAAGAGATTCTTGATATTGTAAGCAGCAAAATAAGTAACTAATAATTAAGTCTTTATCCTTTGCTTTACGTTTCTACTGAAAAGTAGGTTACAATTAATCTATCATACCCCAAAAAAGCTTGATTTACAAGTTTTTTTTGGGGTATGTTGGTTAGTTGTTGTAGCACATGCAAGACTACCACCCAGAAGACTTATAGACAGGTAGGTATTTCACATTTAGCAATTGGGTATAGTCATTAGGTTTAACTATATAACACTATATGTCAGATATATAATTCAAATAAGCTGAATAAATCTCAAAAAAGTTCTTTTAAATTTGACTGCTTTAGCTAAAAAGAGCTAACTTCAAGGCATGAAAAAAAACAGAATTACTTAAACTCTGGGTTATGACAACAAAGAAACTTTTAATATTATTCTTATCATTCATATTTCTTGCTTCATGCTACGATTTGAATGATTACAAGAATATTAGCCTCGAACCTTTCGAGCAATCGTGGGTAATTCCACTCATCAATTCAACTGTTAGCTTTAAAGACCTTGTGGAGCGAAGTGGAAAAAACACAGCAGTTGCTACAAACCCTGATGACCCAGAAAACCCAACTCTTTTCTACATGGTTGTAAGGGATACTCTGGATATTGGGGTTGCCGATAACGAGTTTGACATTAATCCAACTGGATTTAACTTTGATATAACAATTCCTCAAGGACTACTCTACCCAGGCTTTGGAAGCCTTGGCCCTGTGATTCGTAATTTGAACCAGAACTTTGAGTTTGTTAACGACCAAGAATTGAAACTTATCGACTTTCATAGCGGATTCTTAAACCTAAACATTACAAATCACTTTAATCACCCAGTGAATGGTAAACTGAAAATAAACTCACTAAAGGATGATGACAAAATCTACGAAAAGGACTTTCAACTAGGGAATGGCCCAAGTAACTCAAGCGAGATAAGGACTTTACAAGATTGGAGCATGGATCTGTACGATCCCCAAACTGGCCTTTACAATAATTTTCGGATTGAAATCTCTTTTACTATTATTGAAAATACATCCTCAACAAATTATGCTGGCGGCCTAGAGATTTCCTTAGATTTCTCTGAACTAGATTTTAATCTTATTGTTGGTAGGATTAACAAGGAGTTCCATTTAGCAGACCAAGTTTTTCCAATTAGCGCATTTGGTGCAACCCTTTTAGCCGAACAGTATTTTGCCGACCCATCGTTTACCCTTCATTTCGTTAATAGCTATGGTATTCCTGTAGGAATTAATTTTCCATACTTCAATGCAGTTACTTACAGCAATCAGGTTATTCCTTTCATTAATACTCCTGGTTATACGCTTAACCCCACTATAGATTTAAACCTATCAAGCTATAACATGCTTTCCTACATGGAAAGCCTCAGTGCCCCACCTGCAAACACATCGTTAACACTTAATGCTGAAAACTCAAATATTGACGAAATACTATCGATTGCTCCCAACCAATTATTATTCGGAACAGATATTAAACTTGGTGATAACTCAAATAATGACTACTTTATCGAACGAGAGAGTACCGTAGAGTTTGGTACCGAGATAGTTATTCCTCTCTATGGCTGGGCTACTACTCACCTACTTGCCG
The DNA here is from genome assembly GCA_964481075.1 of uncultured Rikenellaceae bacterium. Classification (GTDB taxonomy): domain Bacteria; phylum Bacteroidota; class Bacteroidia; order Bacteroidales; family Tenuifilaceae; genus MWFE01. The sequence goes on from CAYZSD010000018.1 coordinate 29,987, forward strand.
ATACTGTTATGAGTATGCCTTGGCCCGATTTTACTGACCTTCCCATTACTGGAGATAACTTCGAGGTAAAAATTGAGCTAAAGCTCACAAATGAATTACCACTAAGCATTCGTTTCAAAATGATATGTTTGGATGATAATCTTCAAGAAACATATACCCTAGAATTTGATGGCGATATTGATGAAAATGGAGAATACCTATTGGTAGGTGCTGCTCTGGTTAACGAGAATGGAGAATCTTACCAACCAACCGTATCAAGAATAGCCTCCACCCTTTCTAAGGAGGACTACATGAAGGTTGCCGAATCACCAAACCTAATTCTTCAATATAGACTATACACTCATCTTCATGGAGAAGAGCTACAGCCTGTTAAAGTTCTTTCAACCAACAATCTTAAGGTACAAATCTTTCTTCACCTAAAAGCAATGGTTAAACCAGGCAGTAACACATAGTTTGGTTTGAAATATTATTGAGAAGTTTTTATTCTTATCATATAGAACTCATGGCTATGAATCAAAATAGAATGCACCAATACAAAAAAGGTTTTTGCGTCTGCAAGGCTTTAGTTCGTTTAAATTGTTTTAGTAGAGTTAGGGCTACTTTTCTATCCTTTCTTGCCCTTACCCTTATGACACATATAAATGTTTTCTCACAATCGGAACTGATGCTCCCCATTTTTCAGGATGTATTTCAATCGAGCTATCTTTCTCCAACTGTGAGGCCTGAACATGCTGTTAGCATAGGGTTACCAGGTATTTCGTCGGTATATACCCAGGTCATAAACAATGGATTTGTCCCAAGCGCAGTTGCAAAAAAAGGAATCGACACAATTTTCCTTTCTACAGAAAAGATTCTAGATAACCTGAGAGATGTCAATCTTCTGAATCTAAGCGCTGATATTGACATTTTTCACTTACGGCTAAGGATTTACAATTGGACATGCTGGCTTGGTGTCAGGCAAAGGCATAGCCTATCTTTCTACTATCCAAAGGATCTTTTTGATTTTACTCTAAGAGGGAACAAACACCTTGTAGGGAAAACCATTGATTTTAGTGGATTAGGTTTAAACGCAAACCTTCATAGAGAGTACTCGTTTGGAATCTCCACCGAACTTAACAAATGGACTATTGGAGGGAGGATTAGCCTATTACAGGGACTTTCGAGCCTATACCTAAAACCAAAAATGATTAAAGCAACAATCGATGAAGAAGACTTCGACCACAACTTCGAAATGGATGCCATTCTCTATAGTGCTGGTGTTCCGTTCACAGAGGATCAAATGCTAAATACTGATGTTTTTAGCGATACCGATTGGCTTATAGGATACATGTCGCGATTCAGAAATCCTGGGGCATCCCTTGCTTTTGGTCTCTCCTACAAGCTAAACCAAAAAACTTCAATATCATTCTCGTTTAGCGACGTTGGGCTTATATACTGGAACGATAGCACTATAAACTACAGGGCGAAAGGGCTTACGACTTTCAACGGCCTCGATGGCCTTACCAGCTGGCTAAATGGAGGTGAATTAGATATTGATACAGCATTAAACACTTTTAGAAAAAATTTAACGGGCGAAGAGTTTGAAGGATCGTTCACCACGTGGCTTCATCCAAAATTCTATCTATCAACAAACTATCAACTGTCAAACAGAACCTACGTTGGGGCTCAGCTATATGCTACAATAAACAGAAGGATTTATCCTGCACTTGCAGTAGGCATCTCACAGGGATTTGGCCGTTACCTAAACTTTGCCCTTACCGCATCTATGAACCAAAGAACTTTCACTAATCTTGGATTTGGAATGTTGATAAAACCTGGTCCACTTCAGATATACCTTGGCCTCGACAACTTCTACAGCCCATTAATAGATCCGCTCACTTTCACCAATATGAACTTTAGGTTTGGAATTAATCTTGTATTCGGAAGGGTAAAAACCCCCCAAGGTCTTCCCTATAGATAGCAATAAAATACTGTTAATAAAACAATTAGACACACCATGAGGATGAAAGAATTCAAATATTTCACGATAGCAGCCATACTCATTCTGCTTACTCAGAGTTCGCATGGACAAACATCGTTTGAACCACAAAATCTTGGGCCATCGGTAAACTCAAAGTATTCTGAGTTTAACCCCGTGCTATCAATCGATGGGAAAACCCTGTTCTTTAACCGTGCCAACCATCCCGACAACCGGATGGGCGATGAAAATACTCAGGATATATGGTATTCAACGCTACAAGAGGATGGCACATGGAGTAAAGCCCAGAGGCTTCCTAGCTCGGTGAATATAGGCAGATACAATGCTTTTCTTTCTGCCCTCGACGATGGAAAGTCGTACCTAATTTTTGGAAAATTCAATAAGAAAGGTACGCGATGGCTTTCAAATGGTTTTTCGATAATCACTAAATTAAACGACTACGAATGGAGCAAGCCTGTTCCATTAAAAGTCCCAAAGTTCTCAAAGAAAAGCATTGGCCGAGGTGCCACAGCATTCATGACTCCAGATCGAACCCTTCTTTTTACTTCTTTTGCGAACAAGGAGAATAGTCGAAGGTTATCAATATACGTATCTAAGAAGAAAAAGGAGAACAAGTATTCAAGACCTAAACGGATTACAATTGAGCCACCTAAGGACGGGTCAAGGGCAAGAAGCCTGGAATCGCCTTTCCTTACAAGTGATAAAAACAGGCTTTACTTTACTGCCGACATAGGATTAGACAACGACAACTACGATATTTACTATGCTGCGCGAACCGATGACAGCTACCTTTACTGGGCAGTTCCTACAAAAGTAACCGATACCGTTAACACTCCCTACTGGGATTCTTACTTTAAGCTGAACACAAAGGGGAGCTGGGCATACTTTAGTAGTGTTTCAAAATCGATTGGAAGGTCAGATATATACAGGGTCAAAATTTTTGAAGAGTTCCCCTTTGTAAGGCTGACCGGACTTATCCTAAATCAAGCCGACCAAACACTTATGCTTGAAGAAAAATCGTACGAGATTTTGATAAATGGAGAGGCCTACTCTGGGTTAAAAATCGACAGATATTCAGCCTCATACGAGGTATTACTTCCTTTAGGCGGGCTATATACTCTTCAGCCACAAATGGAAAACTGGAACGGAGTATCATCGGATGTTGACCTTACAAAAGTTCGCGAATACACCGAAGCAAAACTTAATCTGTATTTTTCGGCTATACCTTTCGTACAAGTTAAGGGACGTGTAATTAATTCACGAACTAACAGCCCAATATCACTTTCACTAAATCCAAGGGTTCTGATAAATGGTGAGCTGTCCGACTCTGTTATTTACGATCAGTTTTCTGGTGCATTTCAAGCCCTTCTCCCTTTAGGTCAAGTTTACACATTCAGTGGACTTGTTGATAACTATATTGCTTCATCCGTTATTGTTGATGTTTCCGAAGCAACTGCTTTCGTTGAAAAGGAAGTTAACCTACTGGTAACTTCGGTTCCTTGGGTAGAAATCAAAGGACAACTTCTGGATAATAGTTCATTGACCCCTATTGCAACCGATGCTCAACCAAGAATTATCATCAATGGAGAAGCAGTTGATACCGTTTACATCGATCCAATTAACTCAAATTTTACGCTTAAGCTACCTTTCGGCCGTATTTATACTCTCGGAGTTGAAGCCAAAAACTATAAAACTATTGATAACCAAATAAACCTTGCCTCATACTTTGAGTATGCCTTAATAAATCAAAATCTCTTCGCCGAGCGAGAAGATGCCAATGCTGTTTCACTCACAGGGAAAATTATAAATACTAAAACCGGCAAACAACTCGATGAAGGGTATGAGGTGAAAATGAGGGTTAATGGTGTCGAGTCGCCTGCATTCTCTTACGATTCAAAGACAGCCAACTATACGTTAAAACTTCCTGTTGGCTTTAACTACGACCTCACTCCCAGGGTGATGAACTTTTACAATCGTTTCGAACCTGTTGATTTAACAGCAGCGGCACCCATGAGTAGTGTTACCAGGAACTTCTATGTCACCCCCATTGAAATAGGTCAATCGGTTGATATTGAGAATATTTACTTTGAAACTGGTAGAGCAGCACTTAAACCCGAATCATTCCGATCGTTAAATGCACTTATTGAGTTCCTCAAGGAATACCCTAATGTAAGGGTTGAAATTGGTGGGCATACCGATAATGTTGGCTCCTCTGAAATTAACAAGAGGATATCACAGGAGCGTGCCCTTGAAGTTGCAGAGTATATCATTCAGCAAGGTATGCCA
>CAYZSD010000019.1:0-34020 GCA_964481075.1 uncultured Rikenellaceae bacterium
GAGGTTCTATTCAGACAAAAAAAATTACATCCGTTGAGCGATCCCTGAAAGCTACCTATGAGAAAGGTAGTTTAGGCATGCCATCACAAGCACGAGAATTCGAAATTACCTTAGGAAGGGGCACTCATTCAATCGATTTCACACTTACCGACAATACCATTCAGGTTGAAGCTCAGTATATTTTTTATCCTACAAAAGGGAAAAAAATTGACTGGATTGCATACTCCCCTATGCAACCATCGGAACCAGTGGAACTAGTAACCAAAGAAACGCGCGTGAAGTATTACCGCTTTTCGAAGGAAAAGCCTCTGAAAATTGAAATTATTGGCCCTACAGAACTTAGGGTCTTGAGCCGTTTCGAGAATCATTACAACATGAAGGGACGTATTCACTACCGGCTTCAAATAAGGGAGAATGGTAAGGTGTTAAATAGCTACCAACTTAGCAATACTCTTTCTGATATAACTGTTTATCAAGATAATAATTCGCTTATACCTGGAAAAGCGTGCGAGTTTGTCATTGAGGTACCCTCAGGAATTCATGTTTATGAGATTCTACCTCTTGATGAAGATAAGCGAACAATACTTGGCCGAATCCTTATTCCCAAAAAGGACGTGAAGCTAAAAGAATAACTAACCCAAAATCAAGAATTATTAGGTACAATTAGATGACAGAATACTTTAAACTCCCTCGTTTTAAAAATTACTTTCTACTGGTCGTTGTTTTTTTGGCTATTGCTTACCAACCATGTGAGGCACAAGACAAGAAAAAAAACAAGAAAGGTCTTGATTTGAATGTTGAGGTTAGCCTTTCGGCTATGTACGACGATAATATTCTTAAATACTCCCATAAGTACCTACAACGCTTCCTGCACAATCAGGATGAGGGACGATTCCATATTCAAACCTACGACGATGTTGCTATTTCTCCCTCCCTAAGCCTCTCCCGATCGTTCAGGTTTTTTGGAAAGAAACAAACCATTTTTGATGGTAGCTTTTCTTACAATCACTACCAGATGAATGATATTAACTCGTGGTACTCATCGTCAGTTGGGGTTAGGCAAAATTTTGGCAAAAGAGCCAGTTTTAAGTTGTCGTATAGTTACATACCCTACTTTTATGTGAGGCATTTTCGCGACGACGACTGGGTGAAAGTGTTTGGTTTCCGTCCAGAAACATTTCAAGCCTACTCTTTCTCAAAAGATACTTACGCCTTTTGGATTCAGAATACCTTTTTCAAGAATTCGAGGGTAATGTTTACCTTCAATTACGCAATTTACTACCATAATGAGAATTACACCGAGTACGATTGCAATAACTTACTTTACAGGGTGAAGCTCTTCCAACCACTCAATAAAAGTTTACGTATAGAGGTAACATACCAGTTTACCAAATCGTACGCAAAGGGTTACGACGAGCCACATGAAAATATCCATAACTCCGATGATGGCGACGCCTCCTTCGATGAGGATGGATATGCACTAGGCCTGGAATGGCGCATGCCAGCATTGAAGAAAAGAAACCAAAGCCTTAAAGTTGAAGGAATTATTTACAATAGGTTTTATACCACTCGTCAGTATCTAGAACTAGATAGACTACATGCTGGCCGTGTTGATAATAACTACCGTATCAACCTAAACTATAACTTAAGTGTCAATAAATCAATGACATTAGGGCTTTTCTATAGTTGGTTAATGCGAGATTCATACTCCATGGCAAAAGAGAACAGCCAATATGTATCCGATGAGAAAGATTATACGCAGAATCAAGTTGGTATATCTTTTAAGTACAACTTCAAACTTTAAGCATTAAGAAAATCATAACAAAAAAATAGTAACTAGTAAAATTATCAAGAATGAAAGGAAATCAATTACTTGTAATAATTATTTGCTGCGTAGCATTTACTTTTAGCTGCGGAAGACCCTACGACCCAGAGTCTTTGAACCCACACCATAGCGGAAACTACGAGGTTGTTGGTCGCCTAACAACCCCTGGCAACGCTCAAGACGTTATTTGCAAGGACACCATCGTCTATATCGCTCAGGGTGAAGGTGGTTTGCTGGTGGCAAACGTGGCAAATTCTTCAGCCCCTCAAATGCTTTCAGTAACAACCGAGAGCGTTAGAGGATACTCAACCCGTATAGCTATGAAGGATAGTGTGGTTTACATTGCTGCTGGCACCTATGGCGTTACCGTTCTAAACGTTAGCAACCCGCATAGCCCAATTGTTACTGTTTCAAACCTTAACATGAAACCAGCAAGAAACCTTTACGTATTTGGCGATTACCTTTTTACCACTGTTAGCGAACTAGGTGTTAGGTTTGCTGAGATTAGCTATCCTACGCAACCCGATATTCGTGGAGGGGTAAGTACTCCGGGGTATGCTCAGGGAGTTACAACTTCTAAGGACAGCAACCTTCTAATTGTTGCGAACGGGGAGATGGGACTAACATTTTTCGATATATCAGACTTTCAAATTGGTTTTGGACCCTATTCTCAGGTGGGTTGGTGCGATACGCCGGGCTATGCTGAATTGGTTGTTGTTTCCGATAATGGGAGCCTTGCTTACGTAGCATGCGGTAATTCAGGAGTTCAGATAATTGATTTTTCCGACCTGTCAAACATACACATCGTTGGTAGTTTCTACTATAGTGGTTATGCTAAAGCACTTATATACAAAGACCAAAAGGTTTACCTTGCAGCCCGTAGGGGTGGATTACAGGTTATCAACGTTGCAAACCCCGCGAAACCAGTTCTACTTGGAGCAATTGGCACAACTGATGCCCTTGGTCTTGACATGCATGACAATAACATATTCGTTGCCGATGGGGCCGAAGGCCTTATTGTGATTTCCATAAAACAGTAAGATTTTGAATAGCAGCATCAAGGATAGTAAACGTTTCGAGTTTATCGACCAATTTCGTGGCTTTGTGGGAGTACTCATGCTGCTGGGACACACATCGTACTACTTTAACTCGTTGTGGAAACAGTTCGACCCCTTCAACCCGCTTTTCCCTTCCTGGACACAGTTTGCCTTACGGTATGCTGGTTACCTTTGCGCTCCGGGTTTCCTCATGATGGCCGGGGCAATGGTTTGGTGGTCGTTTCAAAAAAGATTCGAAAAGGTTAATAGTTCATGGGCAGCACAATGGCATTTCATTCAAAGAGGCCTTTTCCTTGTAGCTGTCCAAATGACCTGGGTGAACTCTTCATGGGGCGGATTCAATCAGTTTCAACCCTTCCATCTAGGTATTATTGCTTGCATTGGAATTTCAGTAATACTACTTACATTAATTGTTAACACAAGTTGGTACATCAGGCTGTCAATAGGGGTTTTGGTTCTTCTTGTCCACCCGTTCCTAGTAACAATACCTTATGATTCAAACATAATGTGGCAGCAGGTTCTCATGCAAACTTTTGTTGATGCAGGGAGCTTCAATAAATATCCAGTTCTTCCTTGGTTTGGTTTAGCCGTATTAGGCTCAGTTATGGCAACTGGATGGCTAAAAATATGGCAAACAAACAGGAAGAGAATCCTAATGGGGTTACTTATAGCTTCCCTTTCTATTGGGCTTGCGTTTATTATTCGACTTTCAGAAGGCTTTGGGAGTGTGTTTACCTTTTCAAAATTCTTCTCGGTTTCCTTCTTCGTTGACCAAAAATATCCGCCAACACTGTTTATGAACCTACTGTTCTTCGGACTTGTTGTTTTGGGTGTAACTTCTTTTATTGCAATTGGATGGGCGTTGCCATCCCTGCTCAAGGTTTTCTCTGTTCCAGGAAAAACACCCCTCTTCTTCTATGGTATGCACATTGCCATTCTAGGGGTTTTCACACGAATTTTTCCAACCCTCTACCGTAGTGGGAACGAAATAACAGCCCTTGTTGGCTTTGCAATTTTGCTCATGATAATGTTACCGCTATGCAACTGGTTCTACAGAGTAAAACGGAGAAGCTCAAACTATTTCATTCAACTCATTTAAATTAGGAGAACAAAGGATGAGGAGAATAGTATTTTGGGTAATGTTAATAGCAGTTCTTGTTCTGACAGGTTGCTGGAGTAGAAACGACAAACCAGACATTGACGAAAACGGTTTAAGCATCTACACCCCTAAGAATTCCGAAGATGTTTCAACACGAATAACCCTTTGTAAGAAGATTAGCAAACGTACTGGAAAGCCTTTAAAAGTTGGTAATATTTTTGGTATCAAAGAAAATGATTTCCTGAGAGCATTCATTGAGATTGAAAATAGGTATCAAACCAAAGGCGACCTTCTTTTTCATGCTCTTTGGATAGGTCCCGACGGAAAATCGTTCTTCCTGAAGGAAACAGTTTTAACCCCTGCCGACTCAACATCAAGTTTTGTAAGCTCCATTTCGCTTTCGCCCAATTTTAGGCAACCTGGCGAATATCTTTTACGCCTTTATCACTTTAGAGAACTTGTTGCTGAGAAGAAGTTTTTGCTGGTTCCCTTCGAAGAATTGCCCGAAGAACCGAAAATTGAAGCACAAGTTTTGTTTTGCAAGAGAATTGAAAGAGAAACAGGAAAACCTGTTGATATTGATTCAGTCTTTAAAACTAGCAAAAAAGGCAAGATTTTTGCAGTAGTTGACCTGAAAAATTTGATTGCAGGTGATGACGTTGAGCTTAAGCTTAGGTTTGAATGGAGAAACCCAGGAGGGAAGGTAATCTTCAGGAAGAAAGAGAGTTTCTTCCCTGACGAGGATTTTGCAACGTTTAGAAGCTCCATTTCTATTCCTCCCGATAAGCGTAAACCTGGCATTTATTCATTTAGAGTTTATCTTTCGAACAGGCTGCTAGCTGAAAAAAAATTTGAATTAAAGGGGAAGAAATGATTTTTTATAACTCATATTTCTCATAATGCTAAGTGTAATGTATTTATTGACAAGTATTTAACCCGCTCATCATATTAACAAAATCAAAAGTAAGCGATATGAATTCTCGACAACTTTTCTTGGCATTAGCATTGCTAATTTCTCCAATGCTTGTTCTGGCCGAATGGATTCCTCTTGGAAGCAGTAAAGATTCCTACGTTGAACCTAAAGTAGAAATTCTTAGATCCGATGTAAACGGCATGGTGGTAAAGGTTACACTTTTTGGCTTTGATGTTAGCCAGGTCAATGCCGGTGAAAAGGTTTACCATCGTATTGATCTTCTATCGGAAAGCCACACCCTTGAACCAGGTAGCCCTGAAATACCCTACATTGCAAAGATTCTTGCTATTCCCGATCAGGCAGGTACAAGAGTTGAAGTTATTGGCATGGGGCAAACATACACTTTTTATAACTATCATCTTCCACCGGCCCGTGCTAGTTGGTGGGAAGGTGCTCCAGAACCGCCTTTCGCTGAGGATCCTCAGCGATTTAGTTCGATGGAAGCATACCCAGTAGAGCAAGCAAGCATGGATGAGCCAATGATTTTCAGAGACTTTCGTATTTCTCGGTTGTCGGTATTTCCTGTACGTTACGTGGCCGAAAAGGCTGAACTTCAGGTAGCATCCTCGATAACCGTTAAGATTAGCTACGATGGTAAGGATATAGTAAACCCAAAGACTACAACCAAGAAACCTATTTCTCCTTCATTTGCAGAGCTTTATCGAAGTTCAATCTTCAACTACCAAGAAGTGCTGAACCAATACTACGGAGGAAGAGAAGACGGGCGCGATGTAATGCTGTGCATCATGCCCGACATATTCAGTGCAAGTTTTCAGGTTTACGCTAATTGGAAACGAGAAAGTGGTATCGATGTTCAGGTAACCAAGTTCAGCGACATTGGCGCCAACGCCAATAACCCCGATATTATAAAAAATTATATTGCCCAAACATACAGTACTTGGGAACACCCCCCTACATACGTTCTTATTGTTGGAGATAATGGGATATTCCCGAAAAAAATTGCCACTTACCCCGATTATTCTTTTGCCTGGGAGGAGTTCTTCGTTACCGTCGATGGGAACGACTATATTCCAGAAATGATGATTGGTCGATTCACCAACCAGGAGGACTACCGTATGCAGGTGATGATCAATAAGTTTATGCTATATGAAAGGCAACCTTACACTCAAGACCCAGACTGGTTCCGAAAAGGTCTTTGTGCCTCCAATAACGCTTATGCATCGCAGGTTGAAACAAAACGCTTTGTAGCCAATGTTATGCTTCAGGATGGGCAATTCATCTCTGTTGACACAATGATGAGCAACGGAAGCTGGAGCAGCAATTGTACTTACAACCTATCGCACATTAAGAATGCCCTTAACGAAGGACGTAGCTACCTGAATTACAGGGGTGAAGGATGGAGTTACGGGTGGTACGCAAACTGTTATAACTTTTCAACCGATGAAGTTTCGACTCTTAACAATGGACAAAAGTTCACTTTTGTAACAAGTATTGGCTGCGGTGTTGCCATGTTCGATGCTTCCGGTGGAAACTGTTTTGGCGAAGAGTGGATTCAGCTTGGTACTCTTACAAATCCGAGAGGTGGTATTGGATTTATTGGACCAACATCAAACACCCACACAACCTATAATAATAGAATTGACAAAGGTATTTATGTGGGAATGTTCCGTGAAGGGATGGATACTCCAGGGCAAGCCCTTATTCGGGGTAAACTTTACATGTACAATGTTTTTGGAAACACATACTGGGTTGAATATCACTATAAAGTATTCTGCATGTTGGGAGACCCAAGCATCCATATCTGGAAGGCAACCCCAACCGATGTAACCGTTTCCCATCCAACAACCCTTTTGTTAGGTCACAACACCTTCCAGACCCAGGTACTTTATGCACAAGGAGGCTTGCCTGTTGTAAACGCTCAGGTTACAATTACTGGGCCAAATATTTTTGTTTCTAAGTTTACCGACTCAAACGGCTGGGTTTCAATTGACTTATTAACACTTGAAGAAACAAACCTAAAGATAACTGTTCGAGGGGGCACCATGAAACCATACCAAGCAACTATAGAGGTTTACCAACCCAGCGAACTGGTTGAACCAGAGGGAGGCCCTTCAATTGTCGAGGTTTCAGGAAATTTCGATGGGAAACCAAATCCAAACGAAAACCTTAGCGTTGCATACACGCTAAAGAACTGGGGTTCAACTACAGCCAATAACGTTAGGGCAACCCTCACTTCCGACGATCCTTACGTACAGGTCAATACAGCAGCACCCGTTTTCTATGGAAATATTGCATCAAATGCTGAAGTTGTCGGAAATCCCTTCCAGATTTTTATAAAACCTAATTGTCCTATCGGGCATACCGTTGTTTTAAATTTGCAAATTAATAGCAACCTTGAATCGTGGAACTACCCGTTGGAGATTCCGGTGAAAGGATGCATTCTTGACCTTAAAAACTTCCTTGTTTCCGATGCCGATTCGGAGAGCCCAAACTTTAGGATGGATCCAGGAGAAACCGTTGCTCTTTTCGTCTCTGTAAGTAATCATGGTGAGGACTTTGCTTCAGAGGTGCAGGGTAATCTTTCGTGTAGCAACCCTTACGTTAGTATTGTTAATGCTAATGGATCCTTTGGAACAATAGCTATTAACTCTACCTCAACCAATCACGAGAATTTTTTCATCATAACCATTGATGAAAGTTGCCCAGTTGGTCAGGAACTCTCCTTCGACCTCAATCTGTTCACACAGAACGGCTTATATCCATACGAAAAACTTGAACAGATAGTAATACCTGTATCTACTCCCGTCCCAACCGATTTTACTGGACCCGACTCCTATGGATATCATGCTTTCTCAAGTGATGACACATTCTACGACCAAATTCCTGTTTACAATTGGGTTGAATTGGTTGGGGTTGGCACTCAACTAAACCTCCCAAATGTTAGCGATTACACCCAAACCGTTGACCTTCCCTTCACCTTCAAATACTATGGTCAAGATTATAGCCAAGTTCGCATTAGTACCGATGGGTGGTTAGCCTTTGGTGCTGGCACACAAACCGCATCGGAAAACACGGCTCTTCCTAACCTTGATGAAGTAAACAACATGATTGCTGTACTATGGAGCGATCTTTTCGATGACGAATTCTTCATGGGAAAAATATTCTACCACCATGATGTCATAAACCATAGGTTCATTGTGGAATGGGATAGTATTTCACATAATAATTTTCTCACCGAACCAGTTAGGGAGGTGTTTCAAGCCATACTGCTCGACCCGGCTCACTATCCAACTCCAACGGGCGATGGTGAGATAATTCTTCAGTACAAAATTGTTAACAATCCTGAAAGTGTAACGGTTGGCATTGAAAATTATACTCAGGATGATGGGTTGCTCTATGTTTTCAATTCAAACTATAATGCTACTGCCACAACACTAAAAAATAATTACGCCATTAAGTTCACTACTACACCTCCAACCTCAATTATTCCCGATGAACGAGTCGAACCAGAAGGTGTTCCGGAAATTATTGATCTTGGTGGGAATGAGGATGGGTTGGTGAACCCTAATGAAACCATTAACATTTCTTTCAACCTAAAGAATTTTGGTACAACCACAGCAAATAATGTTCAGGTTAGCCTTACTTCAGCGGACTCGAACATTCAAATCAATACAGTGAATCCTATTTCTTACGGAAATATTGCTCCAGACCAGGTGGTAAACGGGTCACCTTTCAATATATTTGTTTTACCCACTTGTCCTATTGGCCATGTTATACCCATAACTATTCACGTTTCTAGTTCCATTAGCAATTGGTCGTACACATACTACATTGAAGTTGTTGGCTGTCAATTGGATTTCAACAATTATATTACCTACGACACCAATTCGCCTGAACCAAACTTCCGAATGGATCCAGGTGAAACTGTTGTACTAATACTATCAATCAGCAACATTGGGTTGGATATTGCGCCAAAAGTAAAAGGTATCCTCTCGTGCAATAGCCCTTACATAACTGTTATTGATTCAATTGGAACGTTTGGAACTTTAGATAGTGGTTCAACGACAACAAATCCCGATAACAATTTTATTGTAATTGTTAGCGAGAGCTGCCCCGAGGGTACAACCATTGATTTTCAGGTTAAGCTGTTAACCCAAGACGGGAACTATCCTTACGAAACTCTTATCAATGTTCCAATTCCTGTTTCTTTTCCTACTCACATTGATTTTACTGGCCCCGACTCATACGGTTACTTTGCTTTCTCGAGCGATGACACCTTCTTCGATCAAACCCCAACCTACAATTGGGTTGAAATAAAAGAAATTGGCACACAGCTAGATTTTCAAAATCTATCAGATTATACTGAGACAGTGGATTTACCTTTTGACTTCAAGTACTATGGAGTCGTTTACACACAACTACGAATTAGCACCGATGGTTGGGTCGCTTTTGGCAGCGGCGATCAGGTGAATCCTGAAAACGCTAGCCTTCCATCAAACGACAATGTAAGCAGCATGGTGGCTGTATTCTGGGGGGATCTTTTTGACGAAACCCTGCTTATGGGCAACATATACCATCATCACGACACTGAGAATAACCGTTTTATTGTTGAATGGGATGGCTTTCCTTTCAACAATTCCGGTGAAGAACCATCTGTCGAGGTATTCCAGCTTATTCTGCTAAACCCAATACACTATAATACACCTACCGGTGATGGCGAAATAATTTTCCAGTATAATACTGTAAACCAATCTGAAAGAGTAACAGTTGGGATAGAGAATCATGATCAGGATATTGCCCTGCAGTATGTGTTTAATGGCAGCTATGATGCTACCGCATCACCAATTTCTGATGGCATTGCCATTAAGTTTACTACGCAAAATCCTTCAACTACCATACCTAATGAGCTAATTGGGATTGATGGATATCCTACGATTGTTGATCTTAACGGGAATAGCGATGGTTTAATCAATCCCAATGAAACCATTCAACTCTCGTTTACATTGAAGAACTGGGGTATTTCAACCGCAAATAGTATTCAAGCAATTCTAACAACTGATGATCCTCAGGTGCAGATTATCACCTCCAGCCCTGTATCGTTCGGAAATATTGCACCAAATGGGCAATCGGTAGGTCAACCCTTTGAGATTTTCATTGAGCCTAGTTTCACCATTGGGCAATCATTCGTTGTGCATCTAGTTGTTTCGAGCACAAACTATTCGTGGGATTACGCATATAGCTTTGTTGTAGATGGATGTGCATTAAACATTGACAATTTCTTGGTTATTGACTCAAATACTCCAGAACAGAATTTCCGAATGGATCCAGGCGAAACGGTAGCTATAATTGTTTCATTAAGCAATTTTGGTAAAGATATTGCACCAGATGTTGCTGGGGTTCTCACAACATCCAACCCCTACATTACTATTGTTGAGCCTTCTGTTAACTTTGGAAGTCTGGCAATAAATTCTTCAATTAAGAATGCCGATGAGGTATTTGTTGTTGAAATTAGTGAGAACTGCCCAACAAATTATATGGTTGAGTTCGAACTCCTTCTTTACACGCAAGATGGCCATTATCCGTATGAAATTACAACTATTCTTGAGTTACCCGTGTCGAAACCAATTCCTTCCGATTTTTCAGGACCAGACACCTATGGTTATTACGCATATTCAAGCGATGACTCTTTTTACGACCAAACGCCTGCTTATGAATGGTTTGAAATTAAGGGGATTGGGACTAAAATAGATTTGCCAAATCAAAGTAACTATACTGAAACCGTTAGCTTGCCATTTGACTTTAAGTATTATGGTACCACTTATGACCAGCTTAGAGTAAGTACCGATGGTTGGGTTGCCTTTGGTGCAGGAACCCAAACATCTTCAATAAACGCTCCTCTTCCTAATCTGGATGATATCAGCAGTATGATTGCCGTTTTCTGGGACGATCTTTTCAATGAGCAGGATCTTCAAGGAGAAATATTCTACCATCACGATACTTCAAATCATCGTTTTGTCGTTCAATGGGATAATGTAAATCATAACAATTCTACCAACAACTCGTATGAAACTTTTCAGCTAATTCTCCTTAATCCAGAGCATCATGCAACCGAAACGGGTGATGGAGAGATATTTGTTCAGTATAAACTTGTTAGTAATCCCGAGAGCATAACCGTTGGTATTGAAAACCATTCGCAGGACGATGGACTTCTCTACACATATAATGGATTCTATCCGCAAACAGCGGCACCTATTAAGAGCGGCTATGCTGTGAAGTTTACAACCGAAAAGCCATCGACATCGCTTTACACTTCGGATGGTATCATTAAGGATCCTAACTTTTTATTCGGTTCTGGGTCAGTACTTAAACAGAACCATCCCAACCCATTTAGTCACCTAACCAGTATTAGTTACTTCCTTTCGCAACCAGGTTTTGTAATCCTTGAGGTTTACAACATTAGGGGCGAACTGGTTAGAACACTGCAAAGCGGGTCGCAACCAAAGGGTAATTATACTTTTGAATGGGATGGATTGAATGGTCATGGAAGTAGGGTAACTCCCGGGATATATTTCTATCGACTAAAAACACCCGACAATTCTCAAACCAAAAGAATGATCCTAGTTAGGTAATCCTTAAGTTTGTTAAATGAATAGCTTTTATCTGTTATTTGGGCTTGTAGTGATTGCCATTATAGTTGGAATAATTGAGTTCCGACTTCACCAAAAGCGGATTTACTCCATACCCATTAGGATTCATATTAACGGTACCAGAGGTAAATCGAGCGTTACCAGACTAATAGGTGCAGGACTAAGGGAGGGTGGAATATCTTGTATCACAAAGGTTACCGGGACCTTTCCCCGCTTAATCCTTGAGGATGGCAGCGAAACACAGATTTATCGGAAGTCATCGGCAAATATCATTGAGCAGCTAGCCATTGCTAAGTTCGCAGCAGAGCGAAAGGTTAAAGCGTTGGTTGTGGAGTGCATGGCCTTACAGCCACAGTATCAGTCAATAACCGAACACATGATGATACACTCCAATATTAGTGTTATGACTAATATTAGGATTGATCATACCGATGTTATGGGGCATACCCTTAACGAGATTGCTGATACTCTTTGCCGAACGATACCCAAGAACGAAATTCTTTTCACCACGGAGAATATAATTCCCGAAAAAATAATTGGTATTGCCACAAAACGAGGCACAAAAACCTATTGCATTGACGAAAAGGCCGTTACTCAAGAAGAAATGAAAGGGTTTTCTTACATTGAGCACTGCGAAAATGTTGCCCTTGCGTTGGCTGTATGCAAGCATCTAGGTATCGAAAAGGGTGTAGCGCTTCAGGGTATGTACAAAACATTTCCAGATGCAGGTGTACTTACCCGACATAGGGTTATTGCCTTTCAAAAAGAGATGGTTTTTTACAATGCCTTTGCAGCAAATGACCCTGACTCAACCCTGCTCGTTTGGCAAAAGATTGGGCGGGATATTGGTTTTGAGGGAAAGAGAATCGTTCTGCTCAACACCCGACAAGACCGGCTTTACCGAGCTCAACAGCTAGTTGAGATGGTGAGTAAAAAGATTGACAAGGAGTTTGACTACTTGATGCTTATTGGCCAATCGGTTGAAGTGGTAGAGTCGGCTGCCGTTAGTTGTGGTGTTCCAAAGAAAAAGATTGTACCCGTGGGTTGGACAACCCCCGAGGATGTTTTCGAGACCATACTGTCGCTTACCGAAAAAACCTCAACAACAGTTGCCATAGGCAACATGGGGGGCATGGGTGCCGATACTGTAGATTATTTTAAAAACCGTAGCTCTTAATAATATGATTGAATTAGCTATTACATTAGGATTGATATTAAGTTTACTATCGTACGAAGTTTTTGGACTGGCAGCCGGAGGAATAGTTGTGCCAGGCTATATTGCTCTCCAGCTCTCGCACCCCGATCGTTTAGCGGGAATACTTGCAGTAAGCCTACTAACATATCTCATTATCAAAGTATTAAGCAATTATACGTTTCTTTATGGTCGTCGTCAAATGGTTCTTAGCTTACTCATAGGTTGCTTGCTTGCCAACTTCTCGCGGTACTTCCTATCATTGAACATTGCAAGCACAACGCTTGAACTTCAGGCTGTTGGGTGGGTCATTCCTGGGCTTATCGCCCATTGGTTTGCTAAGCAGGGGATTTTCAATACTGTGAGTGTACTATTCGTTTCATCGGTACTGGTTCGATTATTCCTTATTCTCTTTTTTGCTGGTGCTCTTTTACCCTAATATCCAAAAGAATGAAACCTATCCGTAAGCTTAGAGCAAAATCAAATATTGTGTTAGGTACGCTTTTCGTGCTAGCTCTTCTTGCCCTTATTGCTGTTGAGAATGGTAAGATTGACCAAAGACAGGCGTGGTACGAAGAGAAGTTAGCAGCCGCAGAACTCTGTCAGCTAGCAGCCGACCAATTGAAGAATGTACGCCTTGAGAAGGGAATATTTGTTGATGTTGTAAACGACCCTAACCAAACGGCACTTATAGGCCAGGAATTTTCCCTAATTACAACCGATAGGGGTGAACTCGATGCCAAACTTTCTTCAACAAATCCAAACTTTGCCGCAATTGTTGTTCAGCTCTTGAAGGATGCGGGAGTAAGGCAAGGAGACAACATTGCTATTTCATTTACAGGATCTTTCCCGGGAATAAATTTGTCGGTTCTTTCAGCTATTGAGGTTCTTAAGTTGAACCCAATAATAATAACGTCAGTTGGCTCATCGAACTATGGTGCAAACGACCCTTACTTCACATGGCTCGACATGGAATCAATCCTTTACAAGTCGAATATCATTCACTCAAAATCAGTTGCTGCATCAATAGGAGGTGGTTTCGATATTGGACGGGGATTAAGCCCAGAAGGCCGTGATCTTATCATCAAGGCGATAGAACGGAATGATGTGGAGTTCATTAACGAGAAGCACCTTGAAAACAGTATCTCACGTAGGCTCGAAATTTATGAGAAGCACAGCAATGGAATGCCCATTAAAGCCTACATCAATGTTGGAGGAGGTATAGCCAGCCTTGGGAATACAATTAATGGTAAACTAATCCCTCCAGGTTTAACCCAGTTTCTACCCTTGAGAAACTTTCCTGTTCGGGGAGTTATTATCGAAATGGGAAGGAAAAAAGTTCCAATTATTCACCTGTTGAATATAAGCACATTACTGGCAGACTATGGGCTACCACAAAGTCCAATTCCATTACCAGAACCTGGAGAAGGAGGCGTCTTTACCCAAAAGAAGTACAATCTTTTTACTGCGTCCATTGCAACCTTGGTTCTCGTTGTTTTGATTCTTCTTGTTTACTTTAGCGAACGTAAGCAGCATCAGCTAGGATCCGATTTGCTGGTAAACGGTACAGAATCCTCCACAAATGATGAAATTTAAGGACAAGGGAAATAAAATCGAGCTAAACAAACAGAAGCAGGCTAACCGACATTACTGCCATACCACCTATTAACCCATAAATTGAGAGGTGATGTTCGCCATATTCGCGAGCAGCAGGTAAGAGTTCGTCAATTGATATGAAAACCATAATACCTGCAACTCCTGCAAAGAGAATCCCAAAGGTTAACTCCGTTAGAAATGGCATCAGAATTAAGTATCCTACAAGCGCACCCAAAGGTTCTGATAGTCCTGAAAGAAAAGACAAAGTAAAGGCTTTCCTTTTGTTTCCTGTTGCATAAACAATTGGTACCGAAACAGCTATCCCTTCTGGTATATTGTGAATGGCAATAGCAACAGCAATGGCAATTCCAAGGCTTGGATCGGTTAATGCAGCCGTAAAAGTTGCTAAACCTTCAGGAAAGTTGTGAATAGCTATTGCCAAAGCTGTAAAAATTCCCATTCGCATAAGTCGTTTATTCTTCTTCTTGCTGCAAGGCTCAGCATCTTCAATCATTTTGATTTCATGAGGGTTTTCGGTTGAAGGAATAAGCTTGTCTATTATTGCAATGAGGGAAATACCACCAAAAAATGAAACAACAGTCAACCACGACCCATTTACTAAACCCAACGCATCAACTAACGACTCCTTCGCTTTGAAGAATATTTCAACAAATGATACATAAATCATCACCCCAGCCGAAAAACCAAGGGCAATGGATAAAAACTTTGTGTTTGTGTGTTTCGTGAAGAATGCTATGGCACTACCTATTCCTGTCGATAACCCAGCAAATAGGGTGAGACCAAAAGCGATTAGTATTTCTTTGAGTTCGTATTCCATATACCTATTGTAATTGTTTAGCTAAAATATCTAGTTCCTCCGAAAAGTCTATGGAGCCATCAATTCTAATAATCTCCTCAATCTTTTTAATTGTGCTTTCAATAAACAGGTTGTATTCTTTCGACATTCTTTTAAAGGGTTTGTGGTTCATGGCTTTCATAACCTTTTCAATTTCAACAGAAAGACTAATTGCAGCAGGGTCAATTGCCGCCTGCTTAAATTGTTCCCAGATATAGTTAACTGCCAGGTTAGAAGGGTGTAGCATATCATCGGCGTAGAACCTATAATCGCGCAAATCGTCCATCATAATTTCATAGGCAGGAAAGTAGAACACGCAACCCTCAAACATTTCAGCAAGTTTATTCATCGCAATGATTAGGGTGGCTTTACTAACCTGATTCCCTGTTGCTCCATCCTTCCAATGACGGACAGGGCTAACAGTAAGAATTATTTTTAGCTGTGGATTAGAGGATATTTGACTCCTTATTACTGAAGCCCATAATTCAACAATTTCTTCAATGGTAAGCATCCTGCTTTCAAATTCTCCTGATGGAATTTTATGGCAGTTAGCAACGGCCTCTCCGGTTTTTATGTAGTAATAAACCCTAGCTGTCCCGAAAGTAAGGATAAGGTAATCTACCTTCCTATAAAAGTTGTGGGCAGTAACCAGTGAATTGTTTATCCTTGAAAGGCACTCCTCTTTGTTTTCGTCGGAAAAAAGGGTATGATGATGAAAACTGAACCACTTCTTAGCATAATATCCAAGTTCATCCGCGTTGTATTTGTTCCCTTCATTTATCCTGTTTAACACAATCGATACACTTGTTGGGTTGTATAAGGTACCAAATGGGTTAATCAATGCTATAAATTTTCTCTCTTTCAACATGCTGCCTATATTTTCGGCAAAGCAGGAACCAAGCAACATGATGTTTGACTTAAATGTAATTTTAAAAGGGAAGTCCTTTGCGTTAACAAGGGTACGAAAATGGCTATCCATAAGAACTAGGATTCTAGATTTCCGCTAAGCCAAACCTTTATTATGTTGAATACCTTGTCGTTTGCTGCTTCGTTGTGTAGTTCATGGAACAAGCCACTAAAAGGTACGAAACTGCAGTTTGACGATTTTGAGGCGAACTCAACCGATCTGTTGTACGATGTAACACCATCGGCATCTCCATGAAGAAGGAGTGTGGGGGTTTTTACTTGTTCTGCAACGCTTAGTGCATTAATCCCACCATTGTTAATTACAGTAAAAAGTCTTGGGGTTATTTTGCTATGATTTAGGGGGTCGGTTTTATACAAGCTAACTACTTCGGGCACATGGCTTATTAGGCTTGCATCGAGGGGTGTTGTGAGTTGCAATGAGGGCCAAATTTTATCAAGAATTCGAACAGCAATTATTAAAGGGGCTACGACAGGCTTCGTAAGCTCAATCCATGGCGAAGTAACTATAAGAAGCCTGAGCACTTCAGGTTTTCTAGCAGCAAAGTTAATTACTATATTGCCTCCCATGCTATGACCATAAAGGACAACTGGTATGGCAGGAAACAACTCGTTAACCTTTGAGATTGCATGTGAAACTTCATCCATGTACATTTCATAATCCCTTACATGCCCCCTCTTTCCTACCGACTGGCCATGTCCGTAGTGATCCCAGGTGAAAAAGGCAAAGCCTTCTTCGACAAACCTCTTCGCCCAATGCTCGTAGCGATGTGAATGCTCCCCCCAGCCATGGCATAAACAAATTATTGCTTTTGGTGCATCACTTGGCGAAACATACCATGAATGAAGCTTTTCACCAGAGGTTAAGGATATGTTCGTTTTTATGATATTCATTGTTCTTGAGTTTTGGTAAAAGTAACAAAAATTGCAATTAAAACCTATAGTAGTGATGGTGTGCCCGAAAACGGACAAAAAAAAATCTAAAAAAACCTAAAATACAGATATACAGCACACAATGTTCTTTGGTGCAATTATTGCTTTGTAATTAATTATAAAAAAATCACTCAATTTGACCAATTTCGGACAAATTGAAGAGAGTTGTTTAAAGATTTTTGTTTATGTATTTTGTTCGTTTGTCATTCTTTTCACTTGTTTAGTCATTTTTTTATGGTTTTTTAACATTTTTTTTTGTATCTAGAATAATTGAAGATATTTTTGACGAATATTATCTTTTTTTATGATAAGAATCACCTCCTCTTGGATTGTTGAACAAACCGTAAACACCATTCAAATATGAAGAAGTTCAATTTTTTACGTAGAGTTATTTTAACCTTAATTCTTTTTGGATTAGGGTTAGGGCTTAATGCCACCAATATCGTGGTGAGCGATATTGTTATCGTTGAACGCAACGATGCCGACAAGTACATTATTGTACAGTTTAACCTTAGCTGGGACTACAGCTTTAGGGTTGACGATGGTGCCAACACCAACTGGGATGCCGCCTGGGTATTCCTGAAGTACAAGCGCACCGACCAAACCAATGTGCAGTGGGGCCATGCCACCCTCGCCGCTTCTGGGCATCATATCCCAGGCAACTTTACCAGCTCGCTGGGAGCAACTGGGGGTGTGAACAAGGGGATTTTTGTTTACCCCAGCGTAATCTTCGCCAATACGGCCACCATAACCGGCATGAGAGTTCGCTGGAACTACGGGGCTGATGGGCTCCTTCCCGAGCATGAAGTGGATATCCGCGTATTTGGTATTGAGATGGTGTATGTGCCCACTGGTAGTTTCTATGTGGGAAGCGGAAGTGATACCGAGGACAGCCGTTTCCATGCTGGTGGCGAAGCCACCACAACCCCGTTTCAGATAGGAAGCGCATCCTTTACTGTTGGAAATACTGCTGGGAACCTTTGGGCAACTGGTAATGTGGCTGCAGGGGCCCTTGCTGGTGGTTACCCAACAGGTTACAGTGCATTCTACATGATGAAGCACAATATTACCCAACAAGCGTATGTCGATTTTCTAAATACTCTCACCTACGACCAGCAAAATGCCAGAATCGACGGCTCACCGGGCGATGCCGCTGGTACATTCACAAACAATGCCAATAGGCATAGGATTAGAATTGCCACTCAGGGTGTTTCAGGAGTTAGCCCAGCGGTTTACGAAACCGATAACCCATACATTCCCTTGAATTTCTTCTCTCCAAACGACCTTCTTTCGTATCTTGACTGGGCCGCCCTTCGCCCATTTACTGAGTTGGAATACGAAAAGGCAGCCAGAGGACCTGCAAGCCCTGTGCCTAATGAGTTTGCTTGGGGTAACACAAGGGTAGGACAGGTTACTGCAATCACCAACGCTGGAACAGCAACCGAAGCACCCGTGCCATCAGGATATCAGCGCGATATAACAATTGATCATACTAAAGTGAATGAAACCCTCACTGATTTTCCAATACTGATAAGACTTGACAATGATAATTTTAACTTTAACCAATGTAGATCCGATGGTTTCGACTTCCGTTTCTACGATAGTAATGGCGATTTGCTTAGTTATCAGCGCGAAAGGCACGACTTTGCTGCGAAAAAAGCCGAATACTGGGTGAAGGTACCAACAATATCCGGTTCTCAGAATACGGTTATCACACTTGAATACGGAAACCTCTTAGCAGCTGATGGTGCCGATCCGGCCAATGTTTGGGATGCCAGCTTTGTTTCGCTTTGGCATCTTAATGAGGTTGCCAACGGTACTGCTAGTGAATACAAGGATTCAAAAAGTACAAACCATGGTACTGGCATTGGCACTGTTGCAACAAATGTTGAAGGTCAGGTTGGTAAAGCACAGAATTTTGGGGGTGCTGGTGCCATATCGGTAACCGACCATGTAAGTCTCGACCTTGAGGATTTTGTTACCATCAGTGGGTGGGTTAAACCCCAAGCATTGAGTGGTGTTAGCCAAACATTAAATACCACTGCTTTATGGAATGATTACCATTCAATTTTAAATTTAACCACAGCATCAGA
Source organism: uncultured Rikenellaceae bacterium (assembly GCA_964481075.1). Lineage (GTDB taxonomy): Bacteria > Bacteroidota > Bacteroidia > Bacteroidales > Tenuifilaceae > MWFE01. Next base: position 19,158 of record CAYZSD010000019.1, read on the forward strand.
TAAGTTGGCAGTGAATACTAAGCCAGGTTTTGGTCGTAGAGTTTCAAAATCCATATCACTTAACTCAATTAAAAAGGTGGGGAGCAGCTCAATTAGTTGGAACGATAATATTAGCGGCACTACCCATCATATTGTTGCATTTACTAGCAATGGTACATTTACTGTTCCCATTGGAACCAATAGCGTTGATGTGCTTGTAGTTGCTGGCGGTGGTGGTGGTTGCGGTGTAATTGGTGGCGGCGGTGGAGCTGGTGGTGTTTTGTACACAAGTAATTACGCAGTAACCCCAGGGGCAAGTATTGCAGTTGTTGTTGGAACTGGGGGTGCTGGAGGTAATGGGTGGGATAATCCTGCTGAGAATAGAGGTAAAAAAGGAGGTAATTCTTCGTTCGGAGCAAGTTTAATTGCCGAGGGTGGTGGAGGTGGTAGGCAGTATTCAGGAACTGCTGCCGATAGTGATGGTGGATCTGGAGGAGGAGGTTCCTACGGAAATGCCACAGGTGGAACTGGAGTTGCTGGTCAAGGCTTTGCAGGCGGTAATGGTGGTGATATGAATAGAGGTGCTGGTGGTGGTGGAGCAGGTGCTGTAGGACAGAATACTGTAGTTGGCGGTGGAGGTAATGGAGGTGTTGGCGTTGACTATAGCAGTATATTTGGAACCGCTTATGGCGACAATGGTTGGTTTGGTGGTGGTGGCGGTGGCGGCTTGAGGACTGGTCAGGCCAACAACCCCGGTACAGGAGGCCAAGGTGGAGGCGGAAATGGAACTAAAACTTCAATTAAGGCTGGAGATGGTTTGGCTAATACTGGTGGGGGCGGTGGTGGTGCCGGTTACGATGTTCCCGCTGCAGGAACAGTACTTGGCGGAAATGGCGGTTCGGGTATTGTTCTAGTTCGCTATAGTGTTTCTCAGTCTGTTAGGGTATATACCGCAATTAACGAGAGTGCCTCAACCCCTCCAGACTTTAATTTAAATGTTCAAGTTTTTAACTCTAGTGGAACGTTTAACGTACCAACAGGTGTTTCCAAAGTAGATGTACTAGTTGTTGCAGGTGGTGGCGGTGGTGCAGGTTCCGTTTCTGGTGGTGGTGGTGCAGGTGGATTAGTATGGCAGGAGGGATATGCTGTAACCCCAGGAGCAAGTATAGCAGTTACCGTGGGCGCAGGTGGTGCCGGTGGCGCAACGAATTCATCGGGGAATAACGGTCAAAATAGTTCCTTTGGTTCTTTAGAGGCAATTGGTGGCGGTAGAGGTGGTGCGGCTGGTACTACGAATACTGACCCAGGGGTTGGTGGCTCTGGAGGAGGAGGTGCAAGATATGGTGGAACCAATACAAAGGCTACAGGTGGTGCAGGAACTGCCAGTCAAGGCTATAGCGGTGGGAATGTGAATCCAAGCGCAGACTCTTGGGCTGGTGGTGGTGGTGCTGGTGGCGTTGGGCAATCTGTTGCTAGTGGTGCCGGAAACGGTGGTGTAGGTCGCGATTTTAGCCAAATTCTTGGAACCTCAGTTGGTCAAAATGGCTGGTTTGCTGGCGGTGGAGGAGGTGGTATAGGAGCAGGAACTCCTGGAGCAGGAGGACTTGGTGGTGGTGGTAACGGTATTATTGGAGCTACACCTCCTACGGCTGATAACCATGGTATGCCAAATACTGGCGGTGGCGGTGGCGGCGGCTGGACCTACGCAAGTGGTGCCGGTGGCAATGGGGGCTCTGGGGTAGTTATCGTTCGCTGGGGTTATGCAACCAGTGGCGACCCTATCCCAGGAATAAACACTGGAGACGATCTTACTGGTAAGTACCTATGGATTATGCAGGAGTTAACCACCAACCACCCAACCGAAAGCCCCGAACTAAACAGTTTAAGTGTCGATGTAAAAGGTGAAGCTATTCTTAGTGGAAAAGGAGAAGATGCCTATCAGCTCAGCTACTATGACGGCAATTTAAGGGGTTATATTAATAGTCAGGTAGTGTCATCGGCTCTTACCCTCGATCAGTATCAGCACGTAGCAATCTCCTACAATGGCTCTTTCCAGCGTATATACGTTAATGGATTATTGACCAGTACGCTGGCTTTAAGTGGAAGTATTAACACAAACGCAACCAACTTGTTAATGGGCAAAAACCTTATAGGTCAACTCGATGAGGTCCGCATGTCATCCTCTGCCCGCTCTCAGGCCTGGTTAAAGGCTGAGTACCATAGCGGTGTGGGTGATTTAGTGCAGATTGGTGGTGAGGCTCAGAACAATAATGCTGTTTTTGGAAATATCAACTGGGGGGGTGGTGTTGGTCAGGGACCATTAAGGGTAGGATTTGGTGCATCGCCAACAAGCTCAAGAACAGCTTCAGGGGCATCATACTGGGGAATCATGGAACTTAGTGGAAACCTATGGGAACGCCTAATCCCTGTTGGAAGAGCATCGGGACGTGCTTTTACTGGTTTACATGGCGATGGTCTTCTCGATGCCAACGGTCTTTTCAACACTGCTAATTGGCCAGCTGACATGGGTAACCGAGGTGGGCAGTTTCAACATGCAAACACATTAAGATTCAGAGTTTCTGACAGGCAAAGCATGGGCTGGGATGCTGCTTGGGCCAATAGAGCGTTTTGGCAGAGCGGACGTGGTGTGCGTACTGCTCCTTAAGACTTTCAACTAAACACCCTAAGGGTTTCAAAAACCCTTAGGGTGTAACTACAAGCCATTAACCTTTTTCCAATGCACCGAATACTACCATTAATAACTTTACTTATTATAAAGGTAAGCCTACTTTTTGGGCAGGCTGACTATATGGTAGTTTCCGTGCAACCAGCCGAAACGGTTGCAGGGCAACCAATCGCTGGTCATCCAGCAGTTGAGGTTCGCGATGCAAGCAATAATCCAGTTGGTGAGGGAGTTGAGGTTACAGTAGCCATCAACAAAAATTCACTTACTGGCACTCTCACCGCAACAACCAACGCCTCCGGCATAACCACATTCAGCAATCTTATCCTCGAAACTGCCGATACAGGATACGAGCTAACCTTCAGCTCATCGGGCATTCCCGATTTAACCACCGATGCATTTGAGGTAATCCCAGCCGAACCAAACTACATGACCATCACCCATCAACCCCAAAACACACTTCAAAAACGTGCTATTTCAGGTCCACCAACCGTAACCCTTTACGACAAGTTTGATAATACCATTAGCGGGATAGAAATAACGGCTTTCCTAAACAAAAGTAGCTTTGCCGCAGGCAGCACCGAAACGGTTGTTACTAATTCGAACGGTCAGGCTGTTTTCTCAAGTCTTATCATCGATGATTTTGATACAGGGTACGAGATCACCTTTGATGCCGATGATGCTGATGCTCCCGATATAGATAATGTAACGTCCAACCCGTTTGAGATTTACGAAGAGAAATTCACAATAACCATCCAGAATCAACCTTTCCACAGCGTGGCTAATTACCCCATTGAGGGAACCGAAATTATTAACCCCATTCGGGTTCGGGTTGCCGATATGGCTAATAATCCAGTGGCATCGGGAACGGTGTATGTTGCGCTAAACAAGGGAAGCTTTAAGGTGGGTAGCACAACATCAGCATCCATTAGCGGGGGCAAAGCCATTTTTAATAATCTAATTATTGATGTGGCCGATACCGACTACGAGCTTATCTTTTCAAACCCATCGGTACATATTGACGATGTTACCTCCGATGCCTTTAACGTAGTGGCAGAAACTGCAACCATGAGCATGGAGGTGAACACCACCGAGAGCATCGAGGGCATACCCCTTTACGGACCACCAACGGTTTATGTTGATAATGGTGGACCGGTCGTTGGCGAGGTTATAACTGCATATCTTAATAAGAATAGTTTTACTGGTAGTAGTACAATTACAGCAACAACAAATGCCGAAGGAAAGGCCGTATTCAACAATTTAATTATCAACGATTACACCACCAATTACAGGATTTTCTTCAAATCCACTACACAGGGCATTGCAACCATAACATCCGACCTTTTCGATGTGGTTGCAGAGGTTGCTTTACTTGAGGTTACCCAACAACCCCAGCTTACCATTGCTGGCGAGCTTATAAATGGTCCACCCACAGTAACCCTTAAAGAAAAGGGAACAAACAACCCAGTACTTGGTAATATCCTGGTTACCCTAAACCACGGCTCATTTAAGGGAGGAAGTACTACAACCGTAACAACGGTAAATGGCGTTGCAACTTTCAGCAATCTCCGAATTGATACTCCTGGCGATTACATTATGACTTTCAGCGTTCCAGGTGCATCGGGGGTACACCCAATCCAATCGCTAGAGTTTGCGGTTATCCCTGTGGAAGGTAATATGACGGTTACAACACAACCTACCGAGACCATCGAGGGCTATATCATAGAGGGTCCTCCAACGGTAACGATAATTGATATTGACGATGTTACACCCCTTGAAGGGATTGCAGTAACCGCAATTCTAAGCAAAAATAGTTTTGCTTCTGGAACAACAATAGTAAATACCAATACCAGTGGACAAGTCATCTTCAACGACCTGATTATTGATGATATTGATACTGATTACACCATCTTTTTCAGCGTCCCGGTAAGCAGTGGTGTGGTTGGAAAAACCTCCAACCCCTTCGATGTGGTGGAGGAGATCGCTTTCCTTTCGGTTGAAGAGCATCCAAGCCTAACCATACACGGGGAGGTTATCAACGGTCCTCCCACGGTTAAGATTGTGGACCAGAGCTCCAACCCCATCAACAATGTCGATATTTACGTTTCATTGAATAAGGGATCGTTTGCCAGCGGAACCACTTCGAAGAAAAGCAACGCCTCGGGTATTGTGGTATTCGATAACCTTGTGATTGATGCTGCCGATAACGACTACCAGCTAATTTTCTCCACACAATCATCGGGTGTAGCCGATATCAGCTCGGCAGCGTTTAACGTTATTCCCGTGGCGGGAACAATGACCATCACCACCCAGCCCGACGAAAGCATTGAGGGATATACAATCGTTGGCCCTCCGTCCATTGAGATACTCGATGGCAGTAGTCTGGGCATTGAAAATGTAGAGGTTACCGCAATCCTCAACAAGAACGACTTTTCGGCAGGTACAGTAACCCGTCAAACCAACGCTCAGGGTATTGCCGTTTTCAATGACCTAGTAATTGATGCTGTTGCCAACGATTACACCATCACCTTCAGTGTGGATGTGGCAGATGGAGTGGTGAGTAAGGCCTCCAACAATTTCGATGTGGTTACAGAGGTTGCAATCCTATCAATGAGCCAGCAACCCACCAAAACCATTGCAGGGCAAACCCTTAACGGTCCACCATCGGTGCTGATTATCAACAAATCAACAAGCAACCCAATTCCTAGCATAAATATCTACGTTACGCTCAATAAGGGAAGTTTCAAGGTTGGCAGCACCACCATGGTAACCACAAATACCAGCGGTATAGCCACTTTCAGTAATCTGATAATCGATAATGATGATACCGACTATCAGTTAATCTTCTCCACCCAATCATCCGGCGTAGCCGATTTAGCATCAGCATTGTTTGATGTTATTCCAGTTGTAGGTGTAATGACCATCACCCAGCAGCCACTGGAGAGCGTAGAAGGTTACACCGTGCTTGGCCCCCCAAGGGTCGAGATACTTGACCTTTTCGATTCACCTATTGATGGCATTCAGGTTACGGCAGTCTTGAATAAGAATAGCTTTGCAGGTAGTAGCACAATAACAGCAACAACTGGTGACATTAATATTGGTAAGGCAATATTCGATAACCTGACCATTGATGATGTAGCCAATGATTACACCATTTCGTTCACCATTGATGTTGATGAGGGGATTGCCAACAAAACATCGGCCGCTTTTGATGTAAAGCAGGAGGTAGCAATACTCTCCGTCGAGGCACAACCAACGTTAACCATTTCGGGCCAAAAAATAAATGGGCCACCACAAGTAAAGATGATCAATAAATCCACAAGCAACCCCATTCCAAGCGTGAATATATACGCTTCGCTCAACAAGGGTAGTTTCAATGGTAGCAGCACGCTCATGGCTACAACCAATGCCAGTGGCATTGCAACCTTTAGCAATCTTATTATTGATAATGTTGATAATAACTATGAGATAATCTTCTCAACCCAATCGTCGGGTGTAGCCAATATCAGCTCCGACCCCTTTAATGTGATTGCTGTTGCTGGCTCAATAACCATAACCCAACAGCCTCAGGAAACGGTTCATGGCTATGCCATTGCAGGCCCACCAACAGTATTAGTTAAGAATTTATCTGATGCGCCTATTGTTGGTCTTGATGTTACAGTAGTAATCAACAAGAACAGCATAACCAGTGGTACTGTTACCAAGCCGACAGGAGTTGACGGAACAGTTGTCTTCGATGATCTAATTCTTTCTGCAGTTGCTACAGGTTATGAACTAACTTTTACGATTGACGTTGCAGATGGAATCCCCCACAAAACTTCTAACATCTTTAAAGTAGTTGCCGAGGTTGCTGTTATCGCGATAACCCAACAGCCCTCACTAACCATAGCAGGCGAGTTGATAAATGGACCACCAACCGTAACACTTAAAACACCTGGTGGGTCACCAATTTCTGGAGGAAATATTACTGTTTCGTTAAATAAGAGTACATTTGTTGGCGGCAGTACAACTACAGTAACCACAAATGCAAGCGGTATAGCTACATTCAGCAATCTGCGGATTAATGATGCCGATACCGATTACCAGCTAACATTCTCCACCGGCTCATCGGGCGTAGCTAACCAAACCTCTGTTAATTTTGATGTGGTAGATCCGTTGGGCTTAATGACCATTACTCAGCAACCCATGGAAACAGTAAACGGACATCCCATATTTGGCCCTCCAACGGTTAGGGTTACAGAGACCGATGGCACTACCCCAAAATTTGGCGTAGAGGTTACAGTAAGCGTAAACAAGAATGGCTTTACCTCAGGGACAACTAGCCTCAACACCGATGTTGACGGGTATGCCGTGTTCGACAACCTGATTCTAAACGCAATAGCAACTGGCTATCAGCTTACATTTAGCATAGATATTTCGGAGCGTATAGCTAACAAAACATCCAATTCATTTAACGTGGTTGCAGTGGCTGGTTATCTTAATATCACCACACAACCCTCGGAAACCGTGGCAGGTGATCCCATTAACGGACCACCAATAGTGCGTCTAACAAATCTTTCCGCACAGGGGGTTTCTGGTGTTACTATTAGCGTTACGCTAAACAAGAATAGTTTTAATGGTGGCAGCACGCTCACAGCAGTAACCAACTCCACGGGGTATGCCACATTTGGCAACCTAAGAATTGATGATTTTGAGCCGGGCTATACCATTAAGTTTACAGCTGTTGGTGCATCGGGTGTTGCACCCGTTACTTCAAATGAATTTGAGGTAACCGATGCGACTCTTTCGATGGATATTGTGCAGCAACCCACAGAAACCGTTGCGGGTGTGATCGTTACCCCATCGCCACAGGTACATGTTTACAATGGCGTTGGTGATATTGAGGGTGTTGTTGTTTCCGTTTCGTTGAATAAGGGAACATTTACTGGTGGTAGCACCCTTACCGCCACAACCAACTCTAGTGGTATTGCAACATTCGATAACCTTAGAATAAATACTGCCGATGCGGGTTACATAATTACTTTTAATGCTGCATACTCGGGTGTTCCCAACGCCCAATCAGTTGCATTTACAGTTACGCCCGCTCCTCCAAGCTATATTCTTGTTACAACACAGCCGCAGAACACCAATGCTGGAGATGAGATTGGGGGACCACCCTCTGCAACCGCTTACGATGCTTTTGGCAATACAGTTGCTGATGTTGAAATTACCGTTACTCCTAACCAGCATACATTTGCTTCGGGAGATGATTTTAAAACAACAAATGCAAGCGGTGTAGCCATTTTTGATGATTTAGTTATAACCACAGCAGCCTCAAACTATCAGCTATTCTTCACCTCTCCGAGCGTTACAACTGGCAATTCCAACATCTTTGCCGTTACAAATGCAGCCCCTCATCAAATTACAATAATCACACAACCCTCTGAGACAGTTGCAGGGGCAGCCATATCCGGGCCACCTGTTGTCGCAGTAGAAGACCAGTACGGAAACCCCGTTCAGGGCGAAACGGTTACCATAAGCACCGTGGAAGGCTACACCATCGATGGTGGAACCCTCAGCCTCGAAACACCCGCCGATGGGATAGTAACCTTCTCGGATCTGGTAATCAATACGGTTGGAACTTACCAATTCCGTTTTGAGGTTGACGGTATTGAAGCCACATCAGCATTTTTCAGCGTAATTCAGGGAACTGTGTTCTCCCGCTTTTATGGCGCAAGCCATAGTGGGTTCACCTCTTTTGTTGACAACAACATTGCGCTTGGACAAACCCCATCGCGTATTGAGGTAATTACCCATCCACAGGAAACAGTTGCAGGCACCGTAATTATTGGCCCACCGAGGATTGTGGTTTACGATAGCTTCGATAATCCTATGGATAATGTTTCAGTTACCCTTAGCGGTGCGGCTTTTAGCGCAGGGGTAACCACATTATCATCCGACAGCAATGGAGAAATATCCTACAACGGATTGATTATTGATGTAACTGGAACCTATACCCTTACTTTCACCGTTGATGCTTTCCCTGCCGTTACGGCAAACTCATTGCCCTTCGATGTTATCAACGCAACGGCTACAATGAGCATGAACGTACAGCCACAGCAAACCATTGCAGGACAGGCAGTGGCTGGTCATCCCACCGTAAAAATTGTAAACTCCATTGGAATGCCCATTCAGGGGGTTGATATTACGGTTTACATCAATCAGCATAGCTTTGGTGGTGGCTCGGTTACAACAGTTACAACCGATGCCAATGGTCTGGCTGAGTTTGACGAGCTTTATATAGCTCAGGTAGCATCGGGTTACCAGCTAATTTTTGATGCTGATTATGCAGGAACGCTCAATATTACATCTAACACCTTCAATGTTATTAATGCACCACCACATAGCATGGTTGTAACAACTCAACCCCTTGAAACATTGGAGGGTGCAACTATATCGGGTCCACCATCTGTTACCGTTTACGATGAGTATGGAAATACCGTTGCTGGGGTATCCGTAACGGTTTCTGAAGTACTTGAGGGCTACACCTTCGATTCAGGGATTACAACCATTTCAACTAACAGTATGGGGGTTGCAACTTTCTCTACTCTTGTGATTAATGATAGAGGAACATACAGGCTTTCTTTTGCTGCAGCAGGATTAACCAATGTAACCTCCAATTCATTCCAGGTGGTTTCGGGAACTGTGGCCAACAGGTTTAAGGGAAGTAGCCACAGCGGATTCACCACGTTACTTTCTCAGGATAAACTTCTTGGACAAACTCCAGTTAGGATTGAGGTTACAAGTCAACCCCAAGAAACTGTTGCTGGCTTCATTGTTGAAGGGCCACCAGTTATCAAGGTTTTCGATGAAATTGATAATCCCGTTGCCAATGTGCAGGTTACCGTGAGCCTAATAACAGGAGTTTTCAGTTCAGGAACCCTAACTCGCTCTACTAATCAGAACGGAGAAATAACATTCAACAACCTTGTAGTTGGTACACCAGGAACCTATCGCCTATCCTTTAAGGCCGATAATCACACTGCTACCGTTAGCGATGAGCTCTCCTCTGAGTTCGAGGTGGTTGGCCAAAGCTACTTCATGGAGGTCATCGTTCAGCCACAGAATAGCGTTGCTGGACAGCCAATAGCGGGTCCGCCAGCCGTTTCAATAACAAACTATATCTATCAACCTTTAGTTGGCGTAAATGTTACTGTTTACATCAACCAGCATGGCTTCGCCTCGGGGTCTTACACCGTTCAAACCGACTCTGAAGGAGAGGCTGTTTTTGATGACTTGATTATCAACACTGCTGCTACGGGCTATCAGCTAATTTTTGATGCCGATTATTCTGGTATAAGCAATGTCGCATCCAATACATTCAATGTAAGCAATGCCCCTGCCGATAACCTTTCGATAATCACACAACCTGGAACTACTACTGAGGGAGCAGCCATTGTTGGCCCCCCAACTGTTCGACTTACCGATGAGTATGGGAATCCCGTTGCAAGCGCAACCATTACTGTTGCCGAAACTGGGGGTTACGTATTTGATGCAGGAAATACAATATTGATTACCAATTCATCGGGAGTTGCCTCGTTCAGCGATCTTATTATCAACAACATGGGTCAATACAGTCTGACCTTCAGCAACGATGATGTTGATGATGCCCTTTCCATGGCATTCAATGTAACATCGGGAACTGTTGCCAATCGATTCTTTGGCAATAGCCATAGTGGTTTTACCTTTAATGTTACAGAAAACAAGGTGTTAGGTCAAACTCCTACTAGAATTCAGATACTCACTCAACCCCAAGAAACCGTTGTTGGCTTCCCTGTTGAAGGTCCTCCGCGGGTTGTGGTTTACGATGAGGTTGATAATCCCATTGGAGGAATTGATGTTACCGTATCAGGTGCAGTATTTGCTGCTGGAACTCTAACTCTTACAACAGGCAACAACGGAGAGGCCACTTTCTCAGGTCTTGTGATTGATGCCGCTGGAATATATCAGCTGGAGTTCGCTTTAGACGATTACCCTGCAATCACAGCCCAATCATCGGCATTTGAGGTTGTTGATCAGCAACTATTTATGACCATCCAAACCCAACCATCACAAACTGTTGCTGGGCAAGTTATTGCCGGACATCCCACCGTGAAGATTGCCAACGGCATTGGTCAAGGTCTTGAGGGGGTTGACATAACCGTTTACCTAAACCAGAATAGTTTTGCCTCGGCTCCATTGACACAAACCGTAACAACCAACGTAAGCGGTATTGCTGTATTCAACCAACTTGTTATAAATGTTGCAACCACTGGTTATCAGCTTATCTTCGATGCCGATTACACGGGCGTTCTCAATGTAACCTCAAATTCTTTCAATGTTGTAGCCGCCGATGCCCATACAATAAGCATTAACACTCAACCTGTTGATACCGAGTCGGGTGCGGTAATTGGCGGTCCGCCAACGGTAACCGTAACCGACCAGTTTGGAAACCCAAAATCCTCTGTAGGTGTAACCGTCTCAGAAACCGGCGGATACGCCTTCGATTCGGGAACAACCAGCAAGAATACCAATACATCTGGCGTAGCCATCTTTAACGACCTGATCATTGGTGCCATTGGTCAGTACAGCCTAACCTTTAGCGTTACTGGAATCGATGATGCCGTATCAGTGAACTTCAATATCCTTTCAGGTACCGTTTCCAACCGATTCAAGGGCAATACCCATAGCGGTTTCATATCGCATGTAATAGAAAGTCAAGAACTTGGGCAAACACCTACACGTATGGAGATTGTAACCCAGCCAATGGAAACGGTTGCTGGATTTGCAATTGAAGGACCACCCCGAATTGTTGTTTACGATGCAGTTGACAACACTGTTCCCAACATTTGGGTTAGTGTTACAGCCAGTGGTGTTGGTCTCAGCAGCGGAAGTACGCTATTAGCCACTAATTCAAGTGGAGAGATTATGTTTAACGATTTAGTAATCGACCAGATAGGAACATACCAGTTAACCTTTGTTGCACAGGATTACCCCGCAATCTCAGCCACATCGTTGAGTTTCGATGTTGTGAACCAGCAGCTTGCCATGACTTTACAGGTTCAGCCCGCTCAAACGGTTGCTGGGCAAGTAGTTGTAGGCCATCCAACGGTTAAGCTAGCCAACGGTATTGGACAAGGTTTTGAAGGGGTTGACATAACGGTTTACCTGAATCAGCACAGCTTTGCATCGGCACCTTCCACTCAAACCGTAACAACCAATGCAAGTGGTATTGCTGTTTTCAACCAGCTTGTCATCAACGTAGCCGCCACAGGTTACCAGCTTCTTTTCGATGCCGATTACTCAGGTGTTCTCAATGTTAGCTCAAATGCCTTTGCAGTAATAGCAGCCGATCCAGATGCCATTACCATAACCCAGCAGCCACTCGATACAGAATCGGGTGCGTCAATTGCGGGTTCACCTGCCGTGAGGGTAACTGATGAATTCGGCAACCTCATTGAGGGTGTAAGCGTAAACGTTTCAGAAACTGGCGGATACACCTTCGATAGTGGAACTACGAGCAAGAACACCAACTCGTCAGGTATCGCTTCCTTTGATGACCTTGTTATAGATGATCCTGGTCAATATAGTCTTACTTTTAGCGTTACTGGTGTTGTTGATGCCGTTTCGATGAACTTCAATATTCTTTCTGGAACCGTTTCAAATCGTTTCAAGGGTAATAGCCATCATGGCTTCACGGTATATCTTTCAGAGAATCAACCATTAGGCCAAACACCTGCACGAATTGAAGTTGTTGCACAGCCCCTTGAAACCATTGTGGGATTGCTGATTGAGGGGCCTCCACGAATCATAGTTTACGATGAGTTTGATAGACCAATGGGAGGGGTATCGGTTACAGTAACAACTGGTCAAGCATTCAAACCTGGGTCATCAACAACACTTCTAACCAATGCCAGTGGCGAGATTACTTGGAGTAATCTTACTCTTGAAACACCAGGAACGTACCAATTAACATTTACAGTAAATTTCTATGCCCCTGTAGTTAGCGCTCAGTCAGCGCAGTTCGAGGTAATATCCCCGCAGCTTTTCCTCACAATTTCAGTTCAACCAGTTGAAACGATTGCCGGTCAAACCATTGCTGGACCGCCAAAAGTTCGATTGGCAACAGCCTTAAATCAGGGTCAGGCTGGGGTCGATATTACCGTTTACATCAATCAGTTTAGCTTCACATCGGCCATTGAAACCCAAACCGTTACAACCGATGCACAGGGTTACGCCGAGTTCAATCAGTTGGTAATTAGCACAGCAGCAACAGGATACCAACTAATCTTCGATGCCGATATTAATGGTGTAGTGAATATCACATCCAACTCCTTCAATGTTATTAATGGTGCTCCCCATAGCATGGTTGTGTCAACACAACCATTAGATACAGAAGATGGTGCTGTTGTTCAGGGGCCACCTGCAGTTACCGTTTACGATGCGTATAACAATGTTCTATCAGGTATCTCTGTAACAGTTGCCGAAACGGGTGGTTATATTTTCCCAAGCGGAACATTAACCCAAACCACCAACGCATTCGGTGTGGCAACATTTAGCAATCTGTTAATGGAAGACCTTGGTACATATAGCCTAACCTTTAGCGTTACGGGTATTCCCAATGTGGTATCCAATACCTTTATTGTTTACTCGGGCAATGTATCCAACCGTTTCAAGGGTAATTCGCACAGCGGATTTATTTCTGGACCAATAAATAGCGTTGAGCTTGCTCAACAGCCCACCCGTCTTGAGATAATAACCCAACCTCAGGAAACCATAGCTGGCAATACAATTGCGGGGCCACCACACGTGAGATTATACGATGAAGTGGATAATCCAGTAGGTGGTGTAACCATCAATGTTTATATTGCCGGATCAGGATCGCCGGTATTTGGTGTTGGCAGTACTTTAAGTGTAGTTACCGATTCTAATGGAAATGCCATATTTAATAATCTGATTGTTAATGTTACCGGAACTTTTACTCTTACCTTTGAGGCCGATGGGTATGATGGAATTGTGCCAAATGCCATTTCCCAAAACTTTGATGTAGTGAACCCAATGGTACAGATGAGCATTACCACTCAACCGGCTCAGACCGTTGCGGGGCAAGCTATCGTGGGTCATCCAACAGTGCGATTAACTACTGTTACATTGAACCAGCCCTTTGAAGGCGTTCAGGTTACTGCTTACATCAACCAGAATAGCTTTGCATCGGGTACGCAAACCGTTACAACGAACGTTGATGGCTATGCTATATTCAATGACCTAATAATCAACGTTGCAGCATCGGGTTACCAGATCATCTTCGATACCGATTATACTGGAATAACCAATCAAACCTCCATTCCCTTTGCGGTTGTACCTGCACCTGCGCATCACATGACCATTATCACTCAACCCACGAATACACAGGCTAATTCAATTATCGGCGGGCCGCCAACCGTTGGACTTTTCGATGAGTTTGAGAACCCTATTCAGGGCGTTTCCATAACCATCAGCGAGCAGGGTGGATATACATTCGATTTGGGAACAACTTCTAGGACAACCGATATAAACGGACGGACATCGTTCAATGATCTAATCATAAGTACAGCAGGATATTACATGATAAATTTCGATGCCGCTGTGGGTGGTGTTCCCGATATTCAATCGCAGCAATTCCGCATACTGCCTACTGAATTGGCTGGTCGATTCAAAGGAAACAGTCATAGTGGCTTTATACATGATGAAGAGAAGAATGTATTGCTAAAGCAGGTGCCAACTTACATAGAAATACTAACGCAACCACAGCAAACCGTTTCTGGTACTTATATTCAAGGATATCCGAGGGTTGCAGTTTACGATCAGCTCTATCAACCAATAATTAATTCAGTCGTAACCGTTTCGGTGGTTGGAGGTACAACACCTGCCATGACAGGAACAACGACTCGCACAACCAATGCTAGTGGAGAGATTACCTTTAACGATTTGACCATCGTTGAGATTAAGTCGCATCGCCTGTACTTCCAGGTTGGGGGCTATCCTGCACTAAATGTAACCTCACAGCTCTTCGATGTGATTGCTCCCGTTCTCTCTATGGCTATACATGTGCAACCAATCAATACTGTTGCTGGTCAGTTAATTGGAGGTAATGAATCAGTTATTATAACCGATGAACTAAGCAACGGTGTTGAGAATATCAAC
>CAYZSD010000020.1:0-31917 GCA_964481075.1 uncultured Rikenellaceae bacterium
TTAAAAAAGGGTTGTCAATAACAATTACAAAACAATTAAGTGAAGCAATAAAAACAATATGCCATATTTCTACATTGCCTGATAATATTAGCCAGGCCATGGTAAATGCAAGTACCATTGGAATTATCTGCATAACTATCAGCACTTGTCTTCGATTGAGCCTGTCGGCGAAAACACCAGCAAAAGGGGTAAGGAATAGGGCAGGAATCTGCCCTGAAAATCCAACAATTCCAAGCCATGCAGCCGATTCGGTGAGTCGATAGACCAACCATCCCAAGGCAATATTTTGAATCCAAGTTCCTAGAAGAGAGACGAGTTGTCCAAAGAAGAAAACTCGGAAATTCCTGTTTTTTAGCGATCTGAATGCGAATCCTACGTTATGGAAGTAGGAACGAATATCAAGGAATCTGTTCAATTTACTGAAAAATGAAGAGTATAATAAAAAAAGAGGGGTGCTACAATTACGAAACACCCTCACTATCATATTGTAAGTACAATCTACCTGTTCTTTTCAGAGAAATCTCTCCCAGCTCTAAGCGCTTTAAGGTTCACCTCAACAACATCGTCACCTTTTCTCCCAAAAAGTTGACGAATGCCATCCTCCAATTTTTCGAATGGGATATCTATGAAAGGGGAAGCAGCACCAAGCATTACAATGTTTGAGGCTCTTGATGAACCTGCTTCTTTTGCAATGGAGTCGGCATCGAGTGCTACATGATTCTTTATCTTTCTAATCTCTTTCATAATATCTTCAATATTAGGATAATTAGAGATGTTATCGAAAGGAGTCGTGTTAGTCACCAACCAACCGTCCTTGCTTAGAAATGGAAGGTAACGAAGACCTTCCATTGGCTCAACTGAAAGGATTAGGTTGGCTTTACCTTGAGGAATTAGGTCAGAAGCAATGGGTTTGTCGGATATGCGTAAATGAGATTGCACATCGCCACCACGCTGGCTCATGCCATGAACTTCAGCCTGCTTAATATAAAGATTGCTTTTAACGGCGGCAAGCCCAATCCCTGCTGCAATAGATAGGATTCCTTGGCCACCAACACCTGCTAGTATAATGTCTGCTTTCATTACTGCACTTTTTTCATTAATCGATTTAAGTTCTATTCGGCTTTTTTCGAACTTTTCTTCTCTTCTTTCTTTCTACGAGCGAAGGTTTGAATGCATTCTCGTTGTGGTATTAATACAGAAACACCCTGATATGCAAGTTCTTCCTGCATTATTTTTACGTTCTCCTCATGATTCTTTTTCAATGGATTCATCACCCTGATATGGTCGGGATGAACGCCAAGCCCTTTACAGATATCTTCAATTCTTCCATAAGCTGATGATGTTTGTCCACCTGTCATACCAGTGGTGGAGTTATCGGAAATAATCACAGTAATCGGCGAATTCTCATTTACAGCATCCAATAGTCCAGTCATTCCGCTATGGGTGAAAGTAGAGTCACCAATTACCGCAACAGCAGGTACAAGCCCCGCGTCAGCAGCACCTTTGGCCATTGTTATTGATGCTCCCATGTCAACACATGAATTGATCGCATTGAATGGTGGTAACGCTCCAAGTGTGTAGCAACCAATGTCTGAGAAAACCCTTCCTGTTCCGTATTCCTTCAAAGCTTCGGCCAGATCAATGTAAACGTCTCTATGTCCACAACCCATACAAAGTGAAGGGGGTCGAATTTTAACCACATCAGGTATTGGTGTACCTTCATAAGTTTCAAGATTTAAAGCTTTTGCAACTATTGCAGGGTTAAGTTCTCCATCCCTAGGTATCGACCCGTTTAAACGTCCATGTACAATTTTTCCCAGATTTAGGAAACCCTTAATCATCTCTTCAACAATTGGGTAACCATCCTCAAGGACGAGTATTTCGTCACATTTTTCGTAGATTTCTCTTACAAGTTTTGGTGGGACAGGGTAGTGGGAGAGCTTCAAAACAAAATACGGACAACCATCGGGGTAGTTCTCCATAAGGTAGTTGTATGCTATTCCTGTTGCAATAATCCCGAGTTTTGAACTTTTTCCTTCGATAAGCTTATTAAATTCAGATTCATCGGCTAGCTTATCCATTAAAGGTTGAGTGTTTAAAAGTTTCTTGTAGTTGACCCTTGCTATTGAGGGTAAAAGTACGAATTGCCGTGGATCGGAAGGAAGTTTTAGCTCCTTTTGGGCTTTTGTTGCTTTTCGCATTACACCCGAACGTGAATGTGCCAAACGTGTTGTGATACGAATCATGATTGGAACATTAAGGCGTTCAGAAAGTTCAAAGGCTTGGTAGGTCATGTCATAGGCTTCCTGCTGATCGGAGGGCTCAAGTATGGGGATTAAGGCAAACTTGGCGTAAAAACGTGAATCCTGTTCATTCTGTGATGAGTGCATCGATGGATCATCGGCACATAGAACAACTAACCCACCATTTACCCCTGTAACAGCAGCATTTACAAAAGCATCGGCTGCAACGTTTAGCCCAACATGCTTGAAGCAAACTATTGCCCGCTTTCCTGCATACGACATGCCAATAGCAGCTTCCATGGCTGTTTTCTCGTTTGCCGACCACTGACGATGAATACTTCGCTCAGCTGCTTGCTTTGAGGCTTGCACATACTCCATAATCTCTGTTGATGGTGTTCCTGGGTAAGCGTAAATCCCTGAAATACCACCATCTATGGCTCCAAGAGCAATGGCTTCGTCTCCTAGTAGAAGTAGTTTATCCATATATTTTTATGTCAGGTTAATGATTTTTTAATTATTGGAATACATAGATACGGTTTGTTAGCAAAAATAGGATATATTTCGAATAACAACAACAAAATTCCAAATATTAGTTAATAATTGAAACTAGCTTATGATTGTGGCAATAAGCTTACGGTTTCCCCCTCGGTTACGGAATTCGCATAAGTAAATACCTTGCCAAGTTCCTAAATTCAATTGACCCTCTGTTATTGGAACAGTAATTGAAAAACCAACCAAGGAAGCTTTAATATGAGCAGGCATATCATCAGGGCCTTCCATAGTATGTCGATACCAAGGCTCTCGCTCTTTTACAATTCGGTCAAAAAAATCGTTTAGGTCAACTTTCACTGTTGGATCGGCATTCTCATTTATTGTTAATCCAGCTGATGTATGCTTGATGAATAGATGCAGAATTGCTGTATCAGGTAGTTTTCCCAATACATTTTCAATTTCACTTGTTATCAGGTGAAAACCACGAGGGTAGGCAGGAAGTAAAACTTCAATCTGATATACCATTTGTATTAGTTTTTAAAAAAGCCTTTCAATACCAATTGCGAAGCAAAAGACGAAGTCGAGTAGGAATTAATGCATTGGCATTAACAGTAAAAAACCCCTAGTTATCATTTAATTTGCTAGGGGTTTATCATGATAAAATCCAAAAAAATCCTTTTTGCTTTAAGCTTTCTGCTTATAAACACCAATTACTATCTCATCCTTATCCTTATCATAATCAACACGGATGATATCACCATTCTCAATATCACTCTTAATGATTACCTCGGCCATTTCATCCTCAAGGTACTTCTGAATTGCACGCTTTAGAGGCCTTGCACCGTATTGAACATCGAAACCTTTTTCAGCGACAAAGTCCTTGGCTTCGGGTGTTAGTTCGATAATGTAACCAAGATTTTGAACCCTATCATAAAGTCCTTTTAACTCAATGTCAATGATTTGGTGAATATGTTCGCGGGTAAGTGTATTAAACATCACTACATCGTCGATTCTGTTAAGAAATTCAGGGGCAAATGCCTTTTTCAAGGCTTTTTGAATAATACTCTTTGAGTATTCGTTTGAAGATGACTCGCTTGGGTTTGATTTAAAGCCAACGCCTCTTCCAAAATCCTTTAACTCCCTGGTTCCAATATTTGAAGTCATTATAACAATGGTATTCTTGAAGTCAACTTTTCTACCTAGGCTGTCGGTTAGCTGTCCTTCGTCAAGTACTTGGAGAAGAATATGAAATACATCGGGATGTGCCTTTTCAATTTCATCAAGCAGAACTACAGAATATGGTTTTCGTCTCACCTTTTCGGTTAGCTGTCCTCCCTCCTCATAACCAATGTAGCCTGGAGGTGCTCCTATTAACCTCGAAACAGAGAATTTCTCCATGTACTCACTCATGTCAATTCTGATAAGGTTATCCGTTGTGTCGAAAAGGTACTTGGCAAGAACCTTTGCAAGTTGCGTTTTTCCTACACCTGTAGGACCCAGAAAAACGAAAGTACCAATAGGTTTATTTGGATCTTTCAGACCTGCTCTATTCCTTTGAATTGATTTTACAATCTTGTCAATAGCTTCGTCTTGTCCAATAACAATACCTTTTAACTCATCGGCCATTTTGAGAAGACGAGTTCCTTCTGCTTGAGCAATACGTTGAACGGGTACACCAGTCATCATAGCTACAACCTCGGCAACCTTCTCTTCATCAACTACTTCACGATGTTTTACCAATTCACGTTCCCAACGTTGCTGCTCCTTTTCGAGTTGCTCTATGAACTGTTTCTCACGGTCTCTAAAACTAGCAGCCGATTCAAAGTCCTGATTTTTAACAGCTTTAAGCTTTTCGCTTTTGGCATCCTCGATTTGCTTCTCGAGAAGAAGAATTTTTTCAGGAACCTTAATATTTGAAATATGCACTCTCGAACCAGCTTCATCCAATGCGTCGATAGCTTTATCGGGAAGGTGACGGTCAGAAATATAACGCATGGTAAGCTTCACGCATGCATCAACGGCATCAGGGGTGTAAAACACATTATGGTGCTCTTCGTAGCGTTCCTTAATTTTATTGAGTATCTCAATGGTTTCCTCTGGGGAGGTGGGTTCAACCATTACCTTTTGGAATCTCCGTTCAAGCGCTCCATCCTTCTCGATATGTTCGCGGTACTCGTCGAGGGTAGTTGCTCCTATACATTGCAACTCCCCACGGGCAAGGGCTGGCTTAAGCATATTAGCTGCGTCTAACGAGCCTGTTGCTCCACCAGCACCTACTATGGTATGAATTTCATCTATGAAAAGGATTACTTCGTTGGTCTTCGAAAGCTCGTTCAGTATAGCCTTCATACGTTCTTCGAATTGTCCACGATACTTAGTGCCTGCAACAATTGATGCAAGGTCAAGCGTAACAACACGTTTATTGAAAAGGACCCTAGATACCTTCCGTTTGGCGATTCTAAGAGCCAATCCTTCTGCAATTGCCGATTTACCAACTCCCGGTTCACCAATAAGAATAGGGTTATTCTTTTTCCTTCGACTTAAAATCTGAGCGATTCGCTCAATTTCACGTTCTCTTCCAACGATTGGATCCAGACGGTTTTCTTCGGCAGCCTTTGTTAAATCTACCCCAAAATTATCGAGTACAGGCGTTTCGCTGCCAGGTTTTCCAGGTGTTTGCTGAGGAGTGCGTGGGCCACTGCCAAAGGGACGATCTTCGTCTTCGTCTGAGAAATCGGCCTTAGCTTCAATGGTTTCGGGCTTCAATTCAGCTCTAACCGAAGCATAGTCAATATTGCTCTCTTCAAGAATCTGTGAGATTAAGCTATCTTCATCCTTAAGTATTGCAAGTAAAAGATGAGCAGAATTAATTGTATCACTCTTAAGTTCTCGTGCAACTAATGATACAAGTTTGAGAACGCGTTCGGCCGACTTATACAAAGGTATGCTATCCATCTCGATTTTCACAGGCTCACTTTGAGGTGCACGAATAACCTTCTCAATTTTTGTTTTTGTTTCTGAAATATTTAAACCTAATTCAAGAAGTATGTTTATTGCTATGCCCTCTCCATCACGAAGAATACCCAAAAAGATGTGTTCAGAACCAATGGTAGTATTGCCTAACCTTGCTGCCTCCTCACGGCTGTAGGACATAATATCCTTAATCTTATCTGAAAATTTTGAATCCATAAATATCAATTTTTTTCGATACTAAATTACTACACATTAACAGAAATACCAATTCTTTGTTGCTCTTCGTAGGATTATTTTTTTTTGGAAACTTTTACTATCCTGTAATACACAAAAATAGTGATCTCCTTAAAGAAAAACCTCATAAACAATATCTTTCAATGTTGATAAATATCCCCTAAAAATGATTTAATATTCGATAAATAATTGGTATTTTAGCACGTTATTTAATAACCACAATTTAGTGTGTAACAACTTAAAAATGAAACACATATTGTAATGGAAGAAGGAGAAAGGATAATAAAGGTACAAATTGAGGAGGAGATGAAGTCGGCTTACATCGATTACTCGATGTCAGTAATTGTATCAAGAGCATTACCTGATGTTAGGGATGGTTTAAAACCTGTACATCGAAGGGTGCTGTTCGGGATGGACGGCTTAGGATTACAACCAGGAAAACCATATAAAAAGTCAGCACGTATAGTAGGAGAGGTGCTTGGAAAGTACCATCCTCATGGTGATACTTCTGTTTATGATGCAATGGTTAGAATGGCCCAGCAGTGGTCATTAAGGTACCCCCTTGTCGAGGGTCAGGGAAACTTTGGCTCAATCGATGGGGATAACCCTGCTGCAATGCGTTACACCGAAGCTAGGCTAATGAAAATTGCCGAGGATGTACTTGCAGATCTTGAAAAGAATACCGTTGATTTCAGGCTTAATTTCGATGATACCTTAGAAGAACCAGTTGTTTTACCAACTCGAATTCCTCTTTTGCTCGTTAATGGAGCATCGGGTATAGCAGTTGGTATGGCCACAAATATTCCACCTCACAACCTTACTGAGGTTATTGATGCTGCCTGTGCCTATATCGATAATCCTGACATTGAGATAGAAGAGCTTATTCGTTATGTCACAGGGCCCGATTTTCCAACTGGTGCAATTATTTATGGTAACCAGGGAATAAGAGAAGCATATGCCACTGGAAGGGGGAGGGTAATCATCCGATCTCGCACTGAGGTTGAACAAACTGAATCGGGTCGCTCAAAAATTATTGTAACTGAAACACCCTACATGGTTAATAAGGCTGAAATGATTCGAAGAATTGCCGATCTTATTAACGAAAAGAAGTTAGAAGGGATAAGCTACATAAACGATGAGTCCGATAGGCAAGGAACACGAGTTGTTATTATACTTAAGAAAGAAGCTGTTGCAAATGTTGTCTTAAATAATTTGTATAAGTACACATCGTTACAGTCATCATTTCCAATTAATAGCATTGCTCTGGTCGATGGTCGTCCGAGGCTACTTAACCTAAAGGATTTGATTCGTTACTTTGTAAAACATCGCCATAATGTGGTGATTCGTCGCACCCAATTCGAACTCGAACAAGCCAAAAAAAGAGCACATATCCTTGAAGGTTTGCTTATTGCTATTGATAATATTGATGAGGTAATTGCAATCATTCGTGCAGCTCAAACACCTGATGATGCTCAGAATAAGCTGATGGAACGTTTCGCTCTTTCAGATTTACAGGCAAGGGCTATCATCGATATGCGATTAAGAAGCCTTACTGGTCTTGAACGAGATAAAGTTAAGGAAGAACATGCTGAATTGCTTAAGTTTATCGATTATTGCAACCAAATACTTCAGGATGAAGCGTTGCAGATGAGCATAATTAAAAAGGAACTGATTGAGGTTCGAGATAAGTATGGCGATGCTCGAAGAACAGAAATTGTTCCCAATGCAGAGGAGTTCAACCCAGAAGATTTTTATGCCGATGAGGAGGTTGTAATCACTATATCCCACTTAGGTTACATTAAGCGAACACCCTTAACGGAATACAGGCAACAAGCAAGGGGAGGGGTAGGTGCAAAGGGAAGCGTAACAAGGGACGAGGATTTCATTGAGCACATGTATGTTGCCTCTATGCACAACACTATGTTGTTCTTCACCGAAAAAGGTAGATGCTTCTGGCTGAAAGTTTACGAAATCCGTGAGGGCGTAAAAGCTTCAAAGGGAAGAGCAATTCAAAACCTAATCAATATTGAATCGGACGATAAGGTGATGGCATACATAAACCTTAAAAGAATTAACGATCAAGAATATATCAATAACAACTATATTATTCTTTGTACCAAAAAAGGGATAATTAAGAAGACCTCACTTGAGGCTTACAGCAGGCCACGTCAGAAAGGAGTAATTGCAATTACAATAAAGGAGGGAGACCAACTACTTGAAGCTTGCTTAACCGATGGGAAATGCCATGTATTGTTGGCAAGCAAAGGAGGTAAGCTTATTAGATTCCCTGAAGAACTCGTTCGACCCATTGGAAGAACTGGTAGTGGAGTAAAAGGTGTAAACCTTGGAAGCAGTAACGAAGTTGTTGGTATGGTATGCGTGAGTGAGAATGAAAATGAAAAGGTAGATATACTTGTTGTTTCAGAAAAAGGTTTTGGGAAGCGCTCAACGCTTGATGATTATCGCATTACTGGCAGAGGGGGCAAGGGGGTAAAAACAATTAATATCACCGAAAAAACAGGTAAACTTATTGCTATCAAAGGAGTTACCGATAGCGATGATATCATGATAATCAACCGCAGCGGAATAACCATTAGGCTTTCAGTTGCAAGTGTTAGGCTTGCTGGAAGAGCTACACAAGGTGTCAAGCTCATTAATTTGAAGAATGGAGATACAATTGCGGCTGTTGCAAAAGTTGAGGTTTCTGAGGAAATAATTGACGATCAATCGATTGAGATTATTGATGATGAAATTGTAAGCGATCAGGAGAATTCGTAAAAAATCTTTATATTTACACATTGTTTAACATAACCTTTACACTATGAAACGGATATTTATAGCTCTTACGTTACCTTTTATTAGCTTTTTGGTAATTGCGCAAACATCGAATCAAATTAATTTTGCTAACATTCAGCGCAAAATTGATAGAAGCACTCAGGATGTAGAGAATCCCAAGAAAAACACCAATACCAAAACGTGGCAAACTCGTGGTGAGGTGATGCTAGAGGTGTATGATGCGATGACCCTTAACATATCGGCAACACCTGGCATAGGCATTCATGAGTTCCCCGTTGTTGTTGGACGCCCAAACCAACAAATTGACGAGGAGGTGGATGGTATTCCTGTAACTAAAATGGTTATGGAAAGGGTAACTTTTACCTTTGCAGATGGAGCGATTGAATCGTGGACTTTCACCAATCCTCTCATCGAAAACCCTCTTGGCGAAGCATATAGTAGTTTTCTAAAAGCTATCGAACTTGATGACAAAGGAAAGGCTGCACCAAAAATTGCCGAAAGCCTAATACGATTGAAGTCTGGTTTTATCGCCGAAGGAGCCAATTGCTATACTAAAAAGGAATACGAGTGTGCTTTTGAAAGTTTTAAGGCCTCGGTCGAAATCGGAAAACATCCATTAATCAATAAAGTTGATACTGCTATCGTTTACTATACCGGGCTTGCAGCTCAGCTTAGTGGAAAACAGGAAATTGCCATTGAGTTCTACAAAAACGCACTAGAACTTGGTTTCTCCTCGAATGGCCAGGCATACTATAATATTTATGAAGCCCTAACAGCCTTAGAAAGAGAAGAAGAAGGGTTAAAATACTTAGAGGATGGTTTTATTAAAGTCCCAGGCAACCCAAATGTTCTATACGGATTGATAAATTATTATATATCAAAAGGCGACAATCCCAACAAAGTACTCGAGTACATCGCCAAGGCTAAGGAAGCAGAGCCTGACAATTTCTCTCTTTACTTTGCTGAAGGAACGCTGCACGACAAGCTTGAAAACATGGAGTTAGCTGAAAAATCTTATTTAGAAGCTATTGAACTAAACCCAAAATTCTTTGATGCAATATTTAATCTTGGTGCACTATACTATAACGCTGGTGTAAAATACACAGAAGAGGCAAATAAAGTTCCAGCACGTGATTTTGAGAAGTATGATGCAATAATGGCGAAAGCTGATGTTTGGTTCAGGAAAAGCATCCCAATAATGGAGAGAGCTTTTGAAATCGACCCAAACAACAAGGCAACGGTTGAAACACTTAAAAACTTGTATTTCCGATTCCGTAACGATGGGGAAGAAATACAGAAAAAGCTCGAAAAGATTAACGAGATTTGGTCAAATTTAAAGTAGAGTAAGGGATACAAAATTAAAGGCTACAATATAAGGTAGCCTTTAATTTCATAACTTATATTTAACATAATATTAATTATAGGACATTTATTAATCGTAGAAATTTGGAACTAAACATTGTTCAATGTAAATCATTTAAAAATAGCAAGAATATTAAAAAACAATAGTTTCAATACTGAATAATTTCAATTATTTTTACAGTAAGAAAAATGAAGAAAAAAAAGAATCTTTTTGTTTTGAATTAATGTTTTTGATGTATAATTGCAAAAAATTTTTGAAAGTAATTATGGAAAGAAAAAAACTAGTAATCAATTACAAAAACCTAAGTCCAGAACTAATTGCATTAGTTAAACTGAAATACCCATATGGTTATCAAAACCATGTTATAAAGGTTACAAAGCCAAATAATGATTTTTTTCATGCTATAACCCTAGATACCGAAGATGCAAGCTACCTTATTAAGGTGAATGTTAAGATTGACACGAAACCTAAGGATGAAGAAGAAGAAAAGGCATTTTTTAGCGATAGCGATGAAATTGGTACCGATGAGGATAGCTTCCCAGATGACATTGAAGAACAGGTAGATGAGTATCCTGATGATGAAGAAGTTATTTAATGCAGTTTTATTTGTTATTGAGTGAAAATTTAAGCTTGGGTCTCCCTTTTCTAAAACCAATAACCCAACATTTTAGTTGGGTTTTATCTTTTATTGTCGTGTACATTTGATTTGGGACAGAAACTCCGCATTTAGTCCCGAAAATATCTTCAACAATTATGAGTTGTTCGTCATTACTATTGCTTAATAAATCAGGATCTAAAGTCTTAATGACGTTAAAAAAATACTCATTTCCAACTATATAGTATGGATTTTTAGGTTCAACCTTGAGAAAACCGATTGGTGTTTGCCCATATATCTTACAAGAAACAATATTCCCAACCTTGATGTTGTATGCTTTGAAATGCTTAACTTTTAAATAGGCCAATTTCCCTTCCGATGATTCAAGAACAAAGAATTCTTCGCCATCATACCCTGTTTCAATTCTAATTACAGTGAAGCTAGAGTACTCTTCTTTTCCAACTTGAAAGCTGCTTTTTGTTATTTCACTTGAAGGGATATGTAATACTGGAATTCCCTTTTTAATTCTTTCTACAACAAGTTTAATGGTTTCATTTTCAATTAAATTACACGATTCTTTAGAAAAATATTTAATAACATTTTCAAAACAATCCTTAACAATAATAGCTTTTATTCCTTCATAATTATGATTGTCTTCAAAACCTAATACTTTGAATTCATATACATGATTTTCAATATAATATGGATGTTCAGGTTCTAAGTAAACCTTACCAGTACAGCTTATTTTATCAACCCTACACTTAATTTTCTGACCAATTGAAAAACCATACTTCTCGTAATACTTGCAAGGAAGAAGTAGCCTTCTGCCCGAGGTATGCTCCAGTACAAAGAATTCACCTTCGTCTAAAACGTATGTAATCTTAACAATTTTAAATTGGTATGACTCACCTTCAACTAGCTTCATTTGAGCACTATGTTATATCAATCCCTTGCCCCTCCTCTACCCTGCCAATAATACTTGTGTAATGCAATCCAGCATCTTTTAGCAAAGATACAATTTCATGAGCATGGATAGGATTCACACCCATAAGAATTCCTCCTGAAGTTTGGGCATCGGCTAAAAGCATTTTATAACTATAGCTTGTAGTGCAAGCATTGATTGATTTTTCAGCAAACTCAAGATTTCTAAATGCTGCACCCGGAATGCAACCATTATCTAATAATGTATAAGAACCAGGGAGCAAAGGAACACTAAAAGAATCAATAATTATTTTAACGTTACTCGCTTTTGACATTTTTGTGGCATGTCCTAAAAGGCCAAACCCAGTAATGTCTGTTGCGCCTGTTATCTGATACTGATTCATTATTTTTACAACCTGATTATTGAGTGTATTCATCCAATGCAAAGCTTCATGGTAGTGTTCCTGAGCCACCATTTCTAAGCGATGTGCAGCAACAATAACCCCCATACCAATAGGTTTGGTAAGGATTAGCACTTCTCCAGGTTTAAGGCCAGCATTTGTTACAACACGCTTAGGGTGTACTGTACCAATAACTGCAAGCCCAAACTTTGGAGGGTAATCGTCGATTGTATGCCCACCAATAATTATTGTATTTGCCCTTTTTGCCACTTCAGCAGCACCCTCAAGAATCTTTTGATAAACTTCGATTGGAACTCTTGACGCAGGAAACATTGCGATGTTAAGAGCGAGTAAGGGCTCTCCGCCCATTGCATACACATCGCTAAGCGAGTTTGTTGCAGCTATTTGACCGAATTCGAACGGGTCCGAACAGATTGGGGGGAAAAAATCGGTGGTAAACACGAGTGCAAGCTCATCGGAGATTCGATAAACACCTGCATCATCATGTGTGTCAACATCAACTAGCACATTGCTGTCATGTATTCGTGGTAAATTTTTCAGCACCTTATCTAGGATAGAGGCAGGGATTTTTGCGGAACAACCGCCATACTCAACTGTACTAAGTAGATCAAAGGTCATATTTTAATAATAATAGTTATCATAACGCATTAACAACTCTTATATTTAAATCATTCAAATTATGAATGATATCAACAATAACTGCATCACTTACTTTAATACACATTCCACACTCTGAGCTGTATTTTGTTGGCACTGGATGAACCTGATAATTTATGGAATTCTCAACGCAATATCTTTCGGCACGCATTAATGCGTGAACATTTTGGAATAAAAGAAAGCTACACCTATTCGTACTCTTCATCAATTGTTACAAGCGAATTTTCAAGAAAATCCAAATCTTGATTTGAGTGGTATGGGGATAAAGATATTCTTACAGTACCGTTCGGAAAAGTTCCCAACATTCTATGAGCTAAAGGGCTACAATGAAGTCCACTTCTAGTTTCAATCCCAAAAACAGAGAAAAGTATTGAAGCAAAACGTGAAACGTCCATATTTTGATGAACTATTGATATTACATCACTTTGATGATTGAAATGGTTTGCTGCAAAAACCTTAATGTTTTTAAGTAACCTTAATTTTTGAATCAGTTTATTTAGTCTATGTTTATCCCATTGATTATGAGGGTGATGCTTAAGTGCACCTAGTAATCCATGTATCCCTGTTATATTTGGAGTGCCAACCTGAAACCTGTCGGGTAAAAAATCGGGCATGGATAATTCGCTGGAGTTTGAGCCGGTGCCACCAAAAGAAGATGGAGTAATTAGATTAGGGTTTTTTACGAAAAAGCCTCCGGTTCCCGTTGGCCCAAGAAGACCTTTGTGACCGGTAAATGCTAGAAAATCAACACCCCATTGATCGACCTGGAATGAAGTTTTGCCTAATGATTGACTAGCATCAACTAGTAA
Source organism: uncultured Rikenellaceae bacterium (assembly GCA_964481075.1). GTDB lineage: Bacteria > Bacteroidota > Bacteroidia > Bacteroidales > Tenuifilaceae > MWFE01. The sequence goes on from CAYZSD010000020.1 coordinate 13,506, forward strand.
AGGGGTGGACCTGATAACTTCTTTAATAACAGAAATAGGTTGAATTACACCATTGACATTGCTAATATGGTTAACAATAACAAGGTCAACATTTTTAAAATCAATTTGTTGTAAAAAAAGTGTGTTAATAAGTCCATCATCAAAATGAGGCAGAATTTCGTATGACAGAACTCCTTTTTGCCTTAGCCAATCGATAGTTCGTGTTACAGCGTTGTGTTCGAGTGGCGAAATAAGCACCTTTTTATGCTTGAATGAAAAACCATTTAAAATTGTATTGATAGCTTTCGTTGAGTTGAGTTCAAAGATAACATTCGATGAATGAGTAGTTCCTATAAGCTTTGCAATATGCTCTCGTGCTTCTTCAACTAGTTTTGTAGAAATAAATGCTTTGGAATATGAACTCCTTCCGTAGGTACCACCTTGCTCAAGATGGGCAACCATGTATTCTCCAACCTCCTTGGGTTTTGGGTAGCTTGTGCAAGCATTATCAAAGTATAAGTTCATATAATCTATATAAAAACTTATGGTTTAAGTATATATGCACTTGATGTTAGCCTCTGAACGATATAGTACATATTAGAGATTTCGCCAAAATCTAAAGTGTTTTTAATACCAAAGAAGTCAACACATGTTCCACAAAGTGTTATCTTAACACCCATTTCAACAAGCTTCAACAAGTTTTGAGAAGAAGGAGTTCCCTTCATGGCAAGCTTAACCCCAGAATTATAGCAAATAATTTCTTCAGGAAGAGGAGTCATTTCAGCAAGGGTTGTTAGGAATCCCTTCATGAGAAGTTGACCCAACTCGTCATTTCCAGAACCCATGGTATCGGTACTTAAAACAACGATTTGGTTGCTCTTTACTGTTTCTTTCTTATGAGTTATACAGTATTCTTGTGGATTTGATGTTGCTAATGGTTTTTCACCAATCGTAAAGGTAATTAAGTGTTTTCTGTTAGCGAAATCGTAGCTTGGCTGCAACCCATTATCAATTAGAAACTTCTTGAGGTTTGTAAGCGAAGTGTCATTGTCAACAATAACCGTAAGGATGTCCCCCGAATTGTGAGAATTTATAGCCCTTTTGGTTTCAATTAATGGTTTTGGGCAATGCATTCCAGTACAGTCAATTATTTCCATAATCTGCTTTTTTTTGATGATGATCTTTCGCAATAATACTCTTACAAATGCTCTTTGCTATGCTGGGCCCTGAGTAAATAAAACCAGTGTAAACTTGAACAAGTGATGCACCAGCATTTAGCTTTTCTATGGCATCCTCGGGATTCATAATGCCTCCAACTCCAATTATTGGCATTTTTCCATTGGTTCTAGACGCTATCTTTTTGATAAGTTCAGTTGAACGTTTTGCAATTGGTTTACCGCTTAGGCCACCATTGCCGATTTGCTCAACCATGCTTAATGGTGTTTTTAGGTTTTCACGTGAGGTGGTAGTATTCGTCGCAACAAATCCATCGATTGCAAGTTCCATAGCAACATCAATGGTATCTTCTAATTGATGATCAAGGAGATCGGGTGATACCTTAATAAGAATAGGTTTGTACTCCTTTTGTTTTGATCTAAGGTTTACCAGACTGGTTAGTATTCGAAACAAGTAGTCCCTATCCTGAAGTTCCTTGAGATTAGCAATATTTGGGCAGCTTACATTCACAACAAAGTAATCGACAACCGGGTACAGCTCTAAAAAACAATGAGTGTAGTCGTTAATAGCAGATTCATTGGGTGTTAGTGTATTCTTTCCAATGTTTCCACCTATTATTACTTTACTTCGACGAAGCAAAAGCTTTTTCTTAGCATAAGAAACACCTTTATTGTTGAAGCCCATACGATTGATAAGTGTCTCATCAAGCGTTAGCCGAAAGCATCGGGGTTTTGGATTACCCGGCTGAGGTTTTGGGGTTACTGTTCCAATCTCAATGAAGGAAAAACCAAAAGAATCAAGTTCATTGAATAAATCTGCATTCTTGTCGAAGCCAGCTGCTAGCCCTATTGGATTAGGGAACTTCAATCCAAAAACAGTTCTTTCAAGGCTTGGATGGGAGTAAGAATAGCTTTTCTTAACCAATTTCTTAATACCAGGAACCTTGAAGCTATACTTAAGAACGAAAGATACAATATGATGAACGGTCTCCGGGGGAAAAAGAAAGAGTATTGGGCGGATGAAAAATTTATACATTGGATTTTTCCCCAAAGCTACCATAATGCTTTAAAAATTGCAAATCTATGGGGGAAGAATTATTATTCGGGGTAGTACTCAATAAACGTCTTATCATTGTAAAAAATGACGACACGTTCAACGTACCTCTGTTTTATGCGATTCTCAGGGGCTTTAGTTTCTGTCGGGAACACTTTTTTTTGCGTATGTTCCTCATAATTAGCATTTTTAGAAGATAAATCTCGAATGTTTACGTCTTGTTTTTGTTGGCTGGGCTCGAACAGACTTGTTTGGTATGTTTTTCGGTACATCTCTCCTGAACCAAGGAGCAACCAGTCAGGGCTTAACTTGGGAAATTTTAAAATAATTGCACTAATCACATCAAACGACGGTTTATTACGTCCCGATAGAATGTGTGATATTGAACTACGTTGAACGCCAATTATTTCAGCGAACTTAATCGGTGAAATATTTTCTGCAATAAGAAATTTTTGCAAACGATCTTTCATATCACTTTTTTTACAAATGTAATGATTTATATGTAAACAAACAACACGAATAAATTTTACATATGAAAACATGTAGATGAATAACGTTTACACACGTAAACCACGCTATTCTGACTGTAAAGAAAGAATTACAGGTTAATAATATGCCTAATATTCTTTTTAGTAGTTTTTCCAGTATTACTAACCCAATAAGCTTTGAAGTTTACTATTTAAATAGTAATTAAATCATTAGATTTGCTGTAAAACTCCCATTCGGACTTTTCTTATGAATAATTTCCAAATAATCAATTGAAAAATTATACTAAAGTCTCAATTAATCAACAGATTTTAAAGAATACCATAATTATTAAATAATTTATTTCATTAGATTATATATATGACTGGTAAATAGCATTTTATATAATTATTTTTAATCGAATTCAATAATTTCTTCTAAAAGAATTCATTTTAGTTAAATCATAAATCTAAATACATTATGTATAATACAGATATACAGTATAATAAAATATAATTAATGGCATATTTGATACATCAAACACATGTAACTTGGGAATAGTGTCCAGAAAAGAATTTTGTTGACAAGAGTCGCAATGAGGGCGCACTAGTGAGGTTACTAATGTAAACACATTCGATGTGTTACGATGTTTACGTGTGTAGATTCGAATGATTCTTTCTTTAAAAAATTTCAATTAGGTTAAACCTTTACAGTTTCAATAAATCAATACCTTTGTTATATGAAAGTGAAATAGTCAATTCATTAACCCTTAATTCAACACCAATGAGAAAAAGTATTGTTTTTGTTCTAACTCTTGTTTTTGTAATATTTGTACAAAGAATACAGGCCCAACAGGCAGGTATTGACTGGAGTACTCCTGTTCCAACCGATCCTAATGTAATAATTGGTAAGCTTGAGAATGGAATGAAGTACTATATTCGTAAGAATAATGAACCCCAGCAACGAGCGGAGTTTTACATTGTCCACAATGTTGGTGGAATACTTGAGGAAGCCGATCAAGATGGTTTAGCCCATTTTGCTGAGCACATGGCGTTTAATGGAACTGAAAATTTTCCTAAGAAGGGAATCCTTGATTTTCTTGAGCGAATTGGAGTAAAGTTTGGACACAATGTGAATGCTTTTACAGGACAGGATGTTACAGCCTACAATCTCTCAAATGTTCCTCTAACCCGAGAAAGTATAATTGACTCTGCCCTACTAATACTCCACGATTGGTCGAGTTATATCAGCTTCGATGAGGATGAGATTGATGCTGAAAGAGGTGTCATTAGGGAGGAATGGCGTACAAGAAGAACGGCAGAATGGCGTTCAATGCAGTACAAGATGGATTACTTATATCAGGGGTCTAAGTACGCAGAAAGGGATGTTATAGGTAACATCGATGTGATAAACAACCATGAGTATGAGACCTTGCGTCGGTTTTATCGCGACTGGTATCGTCCCGATTTGCAGGCTCTAATAATTGTAGGAGATTTTGATCCTGCAATGATGGAAACAAAAATCAAGGATCGCTTTTCAAAGATACCCCCAAGGGAGAATCGAAAGCCACGACCAAACTTTGAAGTGCCAGATCATAAAGAACCAATAATCGGCATTTTCACTGACCCAGAGATAACTCGCACAATGGTAGAAGTTTACTACAAACACCCTGTAACCCCTCCTACTGAAAAGAATCTTGGGTACTTAAGAGAGCAAGTAGTTAATCGTTTGTACTCGCAGATGATCAACGCACGTTTCAGCGAGCTGGTTCAGAAGGACAACCCACCATTCGTTTTTGCATACAACTATTATGGGAACTTGGTAAGAACCAAATCAGCATATGTGCTGATGGCCAATGCGAGAGAAAACGAGCCAGTTAGGGCTTTACGAACCATGTTAGAGGAGAATTATCGCTTGTTACAGCATGGTTTTACAAAAACAGAGCTTGACAGAGCTAAAGCAGAACTTTTAAGAAGCCTCGAAAACAGTTACAAGGAAAGGGATAAGGTTAAGAATCAAAATCTTGTTTGGGAATACTTTGGCCACTTCACCGAGAACGAGCCTGTTCCTGGCATTGAGTTTGAGTTTATGTTCACCCAATCAATAATGCCTACTATTGCCATCGATGAGGTGAATGCTAAGGCTAAAAAGTGGATAACTGACGAGAACATGGTTATCTTCATCAGTGCACCCGAAAGGGAAAAGAAAAACATTCCGAGCAATGAGGAACTATTGGGTTTGAATAATTCAATAAAAAATACAAAGCTCGACCCTTACATTGATAATGTATCGTCTGAACCACTTATTAGCACGCCTCCAAAAGCAGGTAAAGTTGAAAAAGAGGTTAGCAATGATGCCCTAAAAGTAACCGAATGGGTGCTTTCGAATGGAGTTAAGGTAATTGTAAAACCTACTGATTTTAAGGAAGATGAAATCCTTTTAAATTCCTTCAGTCCTGGAGGGTTTTCGTTGGTTGACGATAAAGATATACCATCAGCGCAAATGATTAGCGCAATCGCCATGATGAGCGGTGTAGGGAATCATAGTAAGGTTGAGCTGGATAAGATGCTTGCTGGAAAAATGGTGAACGTAATGCCTACTGTTGGCGAGTTTGAAGAGGGATTGAACGGCAGTTGCTCACCCGATGATATTGAGCTGATGATGCAGCTTATTCACCTCTATTTCACTAATCCTCGCTTCGACGAATCGGCTTATAGTGCTTACATGTCGAGGATGCAGGCCGTCTTTCAAAACCGGGGAAGTTCACCAAATATGGTTTTCGCCGATTCAGTGAGCTTCATCTCTAACAATCGTAACATTAGAAAACGTCCTATTAACGTGGATGTCCTAAACGAGGTTAAGTTCGAATCAATTAAAACGATTTACAAACAACGTTTTGCCGATGCAAGCGATTTTACTTTTGTTTTTGTGGGAAACATAAAGATTGAAGTTATTAAGCCCTTGGTCGAGACCTACCTTGCATCGTTACCAAATTTAAACAGGAAAGAAACCCCAAAGGACAACGGTATTCGCTTCCCTAAAGGACAAACCAAGTACCCATTTAGCTTAAACATGCAGGTTCCAAAAAGCTCATGCTTCGTAGCCTATCAAGCTGAAGTGAAGTACAACCTTAAGAATATGATTTATCTCGATGCAATTGAGCATATCCTGGGGCTTCGTTATACTGAAACTATTCGTGAAGAAGAAGGAGGAACCTACAGCGTGGGGGTTAGAAGCAACCTATCTAAATCGCCAATCGAACAGGTTGCAATATTTATGAACTTCGATACTGACCCTGAAAAAGCAACACATCTTGTAGGTATTATTCACAAGGAATTCAATAGTATTCAAGAAGTTGGACCAACGGAGGTTGATCTTAACAAGGCAAGGGAGTACTTTTTGAAAACCAGGCAGGAACGTTTACGCGAGAATCGATTCTGGTCAAATGCCATTCGTGAATACTACAGAAATGGTATTGATTACGTTAATGGCTACGAGGATTTTGTTAAAAACCTGAAGGTTAATGATATAAAGAATAGTTCTAAAGAAATATTCAAGAACGCCAATATGTTAGAAATCATTATGAATCCATAGTTTTTTGGTAATATTTCATACAAGTGAGGCAACTTTTGGGTTGCCTCACTTTTTTTTGTCATACATTCAAACAGCGAGTATGACAAAATGGCGCATATTTTTCATGGCAAGATAATTGATGTATAAAGAATGATGAAACATTTTGTTGAAGTAAATTGAATTATTGCCATGAATACAAATAATTTAACGATAAAATCGCAGGAATCAATAGAACAAGCAATTATTATTGCTCAGGGATATAGTCATCAGGCTGTTGAACCTATTCATCTTTTGAAAGGATTGATTAGTCAAGCTGAAAGCATCGTTGGTTACCTGTTGAAAAAGCTAGGTGTAAATCTACCCGTTGTTGAAGGGGTAATTGACAGGATTCTTGATTCATTTCCAAAAGTATCGGGAGGGAATCAATACTTGTCTTCATCAAGTCAGCAAGTTATTCAAAAAGCGAATGATTTTGCCCGAGAGATGAAGGATCAGTATGTATCGGTTGAACACTTGCTTCTAGCAATTGTCGTTTCAAACGATCAGGCAGCACAGGTTTTGAAGGATTCTGGGGTTACAAAATCAGATCTCCAAAAGGCAATATGTGAGCTTCGAAGGGGGTCGAAGGTCGAATCGCAGACAGCAGAGGATACATATAATGCTTTGAACCGCTTTGCGTTGCATTTGAACGAGATGGCACGTTCAGGCAGGTTAGATCCTGTGATTGGTCGTGATGAAGAAATTCGCAGGGTGCTTCAGATCCTCTCAAGAAGAACTAAGAATAACCCTATCCTTATTGGAGAGCCAGGGGTTGGAAAAACTGCCATAGCAGAGGGCATTGCCCATAGAATAATCAATGGTGATGTACCTGAAAATCTGAAGAGTAAGCAAATCTTCTCACTCGATATGGGTGCTCTTATAGCAGGAGCAAAGTATAAGGGTGAATTCGAGGAACGGCTTAAATCGGTTGTAAAGGAGGTGATTGCTTCAAATGGAGAGGTTGTTTTGTTCATTGATGAAATACATACCTTGGTAGGTGCCGGAAAGAGCGATGGGGCAATGGACGCTGCAAATATCCTTAAACCGGCCCTTGCCCGTGGGGAGTTGCGTGCTATTGGTGCAACCACGCTCAATGAATACCAAAAGTACTTTGAAAAGGATAAAGCTCTTGAAAGGCGTTTTCAAACCATTCTGATTGAAGAACCTTCTGTCTCCGATGCTATTTCAATTCTTAGGGGACTGAAGGAAAGGTACGAAACTCATCATTCTGTTAGGATAAAGGATGAAGCAATAATTTCAGCCGTTGAACTTTCGCATCGATACATTTCAAATCGATTTTTGCCCGATAAGGCTATAGACCTTATTGATGAGGCTGCTTCGAAGTTGAGGCTAGAAATGAATTCGGTACCTGAGAGTATCGATGAAATTGAAAGAAGAATTCGGCAACTAGAAATTGAAAGGGAAGCCATTAAACGTGAGGGAGATACAAAGAAATTGGATACTCTGAGTAAGGAAATTAGCAATCTTGAAGATGAAAGAAGTAGCCTTAGGGCTAAGTGGATGGCTGAAAAAACAGTAATTGAAGGAATTCAGCATAATAAGCAGCTTATCGAGGGGCTTAAGCTGGAAGCAGAAGAGGCTGAGCGAAAGGGTGATTATGGAAGAGTTGCTGAAATTCGTTATGGTATGATAAAAGAAGCTGAAAAATCGATTGATAATTATAAGGCTGAGCTAGCAAAAAGCCAGGCAGAATTTGCGTTAATCAAAGAGGAGGTTGATTCTGCAGACATTGCTGAGGTTGTAGCCAGGTGGACAGGAATCCCGGTAAGCAGGATGCTTCAGAGTGAGAGGGAGAAACTACTTTCTCTGGAAGAGAAGATTCACGAAAGGGTTGTTGGTCAGGACGAGGCAATTTCTGCTGTGGCTGATGCAGTTAGAAGAAGTCGTGCAGGCCTTCAGGATTCCAAACGTCCCATCGGTTCTTTTATTTTCCTCGGTTCTTCAGGTGTTGGTAAAACTGAGTTGGCTCGAGCGCTTGCAGAGTTTCTTTTCAATGATGAGAACCTAATGATTAGGATTGATATGAGTGAATACCAGGAGCGTCATTCTATTTCAAGGCTTATTGGTGCTCCTCCAGGTTATGTGGGTTACGATGAAGGGGGGCAACTTACAGAAGCAGTACGCCATAAACCCTACTCAGTGGTACTACTTGATGAGATTGAAAAAGCTCATCCCGATGTTTTTAACATCCTTTTGCAGGTGCTTGATGATGGAAGACTTACGGATAATAAAGGTAGGACTGTTGATTTCAAGAATACAATAATTATAATGACTTCAAATATAGGCTCACACATCATACAGGAGAGCATTAATAATTCAACCTATTCAGATAAAGTCAAGGATCAGGTTTTCTTTCAGTTAAAACAAACAATCAGGCCAGAGTTCTTGAACAGGGTTGATGAAATCATAATGTTCTCTCCCCTATCATTTAAAGAGATTCAAAAGATTATTCAATTGCAGTTCAAAGCCATACAGCAACGTCTTAAGGAACAAGGAATTGAGATTTCTATTTCTGATGCTGCAGTAGATTGGATAGCTAAAGAGGGTTTCGATCAAACTTACGGAGCCCGACCAATAAAAAGGATATTACAGAAGCACGTGCTTAACCGCCTGTCAATAAAACTATTGAGTGAAATCGTTTCAAAGGAAAAACCAATACTAATTGATTGTTTCGATGATCAGGAGTTAGTTTTTCTTTAGCACTAAGTCCGATTCTTTTCACTAAGAATATTCAGAACAACATCTTCGGGGCTTTTTGATGTCACATCTATGATGGTTGGGAATCCTAAATTCCATTTAGCAATAGCTTGATTAATGAAAGGGCGCCTTATTGATACAACAATGGGGTGCTTTTTTTCTTCACATAATCTAGCAAATGAGTTTGCCCAAAGCAATCCTTCGAGTTCATTAAGACCAACCTCATCAATGAAAACAACAACATGATCAGTAATACTATTTAGAATCTGATTCCCAATTTCTAATGCTTTAGGATTAAAGTAGTATGAACCATGTAATAGCCAATGCGAGGAAGTTCTATCGCAAAGGGGTATTCTTTCTTTTTCAGGAAGTGTAATCATCTCAAAACCTTTCCTTTGATAATTATCATCAAATAAACCTTCAGCCAAAAAACCATGTACAGGCATGTTTTTCAATTCAAAAATTTTCAACATTTCTAGCATGAAAGTGGTTTTCCCCCCTTGCCGGTCGGCAGTGATTATAAAGATTTCCGATCTTAACTTTGTTAAAGAACCATTATCACTAAAATGAAAAAACATCTTTTCGATAAGGGGTATTGGTTGAAAAACTTTCTTGGAATCCTTTTTTAATGTTTGCAAAAGGGAAGGTAAAACACTTTGGGCTTGGTTGTACGATTGTATTAATGGCGAAAAAATCCCTTTTTCAAAATGATGTGACACTCCTTTGCTCCTAAGCTCAATGCTGATGCAAAGGAAACAAACAATTACCACCGAAGCTCTTAAAAGCAAAGTAATTGTATTAGAAAAAAGTTCAAAAACAGGGAAAGATGAACCATATTTTCCGATAAGAATAAAAACTGAGGATGAGATGGAAACAATAAAAAGTACAATCCAAAATGATCGAGACAACATTAAAACTCTTACCCTTCCGTACCTATAAAAGCATAGAACTAGATAAACTAAACCGACTGAAAGCCAGTAATAGTGAGGTATAATGTTTTTTAGGCTGATGAATGCAAACAACCATAACATTTGAAAGATAAGAAATACTATTCCACCCTTGTAACCTTCTTTCATTTTAGGCTTATAGTAATCATTACTAGGCAAAAAAGAAATGCTTTTGTTGCCGAACTTAAGGGCAATCGTATTTCCACCTTTAAACCCAATATAGGCAGCAAACGCCCCAATTATAATGTAAAGAATAACAAAGAACAGCAGAGGCAGAAGGTATCCATAAGAGTTCATGAACTCATCGGAAAACACAATGCTAAATAACGATTTATAGGCTTCAAAAATATCTGTTCCATAAATCATTAGCCATCGTACGAGCTTAAATCCAAGTACTGACAATACAGCCAAACTTCCTCCAACGATGAATCCGAAAATATTATTACCGAGTAAAAAAACACTAATCTCCATTAGTAATCCTTCAATGGTGATTCCAATCATTGGTGTAAGAATTACAGGACTTGGTGAGACGGTTTTAAGTGCTGCGCAAACCAAAGCCGATCTGATGAATATACCCCTTCCCCCGTAAACTTTGGCTCCAACAACAAGAACAATTACACCCAATGCAGAAAGAGCTGTTCCTGCTGCTAACGGAATTGAAAGGTTATGCAGAAGGCTACCTGCAACAATTTCGAAAGATCCCCAAATACTACCGATGACTGTTGCTTTGTGCCATGCTGAGGAGTTACTTTGATTCAAGTTTAGAGAATTCAAGTTTGCAGGGTTTAAACTAACATTTTTTTAAATTATTTCTTAGTAACCATACTAAGGTACTTCTTTCAGCCCCAAATATAATAAGCCTGTTTGAACTTAAAAATGGTTTTGAATACTAAATTGTAACATCCATTATTACAATACAAGCCTTAACGATACAAAAAAAAGCCGCTTCGTTTAAAAAAGCGGCTATCTTGATTTCAATTTACAAAAGCTATGCAAATGCGCTTCCGATGAAGAAGGTAGCAGCTAGAGCGATGATGGCGTAGAGTTCTGGGAACACGGCAAGGATAAGGGTTTTGTTTGCCACATCGTAACCAGCACCAACAGCAGCAATACCATTTGCGCATACTTGTCCTTGACGGATTGCTGAAAGAAGACCAGCAAGACCAAGGGCAATACCAGCACCAAAAACTGCACCAGCCTGTGCCCATCCAATTTCAGGTTGGAGAAGTCCAAACATGTTAAGGAGGAAGTAACCGGCGAAGCCATAAAGACCTTGACTACCAGGAAGAGCCGTCAATAAAATGTAGCTACCAAAAGCCTTGTCGTTCTTTTTCATAGCGCCAACGGCAGCACTACCAGATATTGTTGTACCAAAAGCACTTCCAACTCCCGCAAGGCCAATCATTAAACCAACGCCAATGTAAGCTAAAACAATAGGTTCCATAATTAATTTAGTTTAAGTGAAACATTATTTGTTAAGAAACTTTTTTAAACGGTTCATATCTCTTTCCTCCCCCTTTAAATCCAGCATTCTTGTAAAACTCGACAAAGGTTAAACGGATTGGATGAACAAATGCCCCGAGTGCGGACATGAAAAGGGTAATTGAATGCCCAAAAAGAAGTATGATTATCATAACCACAGGACCAAAGATAATGTGGTCGGGTTTCATGTTCATAGCCATGCTATTGAACACCATACCCAGAATTGCGCTTGAAACGCCTAACGCAAACAATCGTAAGTACGATAGTAAATCGCCAAGCAATCCTGTGAGCATTCCATAGGTATCCCAAATACCTAATCCGAAATTAATAAGAACATTCCGCTTTGGGTGATTGAAAATAAAGATTAAAAGCCCTGAAATAGATAGGATAACATAGAAAAGGATGGTGTAAACCTTCTCGTCGATTATATCAATCATTTTTAGTCCATAAAGGCCACCCCCGCCAACAATTAGAGTAAGCCATCCAATAGTTGAAAGTGAGTGCAGGAATCCAAATGCTTTTGAAATGTTTACAACTTTCAGAATCATCCCAAAAATAATTTGAATTACGCCAAGAATTATGGCGAGGTAGAACATCTGCATCTCATCAATCATAAACCCTTTAACACTTACCAGCCAAGATACTTCGGTTAACTTTATGCCAAAGAATGTTCCTGTAAGTATTCCAAAGATTACTGTTGAAATGCCTAAGAATTGAGCTAAGGTAAGAAGCGGTTTAAAACTTGGAAGTTTGAATTTGATGATTGTGGTAAGAAGCACAATTAGCAGGCCATACCCTGCATCACCAAGGCAAAATCCAAAGAACATCATATAGAATGGGGCAAAGAATGGAACAAGATCCATTTCTTTGTAGCTCGGAAGCTCGTAAAAATCGCCTATTGGTTCGAAGTATTTAGCAAACCTGTTGTTTTTCAGCAGGATAGGAACATCATCCTCAATGTTAGGTTTATCTGAAACGAAGGCAACTCCTTCCTTATCAAGAAACTCCACCAAACTTTGGTTTTTTGACTCAGGAATCCATCCCTGCAGAACCATAAGGGTATCATCGGCATGTTTATCGGCACTTGAATGAACAGCAATGTAATCGAGGTCGTTCATTATCTTTCGTTTTGCAACCTCGAAAGCAGGAAGAAATTGAGCTATCTCAACGATTCTTGTGTCAATTGCATTAATCCGATTTCTTAACTCACCAATCTCACTTTCTTTTTGCTGGAATGAGAATGAGGGGATTTTCACCTCTTGCACTTCGATGGGTATTTCAATCGGTTCTTCTTTCTGAAGAAGCACGAAGTAAACCATTCCCGATAGGTGTTGAATTATTTCAACTGGATTTTCCGATGCCCATTCTGGCGAGAAATTCTTATCCGAAGCAATGAGGAAGCGTATTTGAATGCCATTCGCTTCGATGGCTTTTATTGTATGGGGATTAAACTCGCCCCATGGCTGCACATCGGCAAGATCTTTTTGCGCTTTGCGAATGGAAACCTCTAGCTGCTCCTGCTCCTTTTGTAAATCTTCAAACTCTGCAAGAATCTTTGCTGCATCAGCATCGCTCGAGCCTTTTTCTTTGTCGAATTTACTAGTCAAGGAGTTAATTGCAGCAGTGTAACGGTTTACCAACCCAAGCATACCCCTCTCCTGTTCAGTTGGAGTATGAGTTTGTTTGATGATGTCAACTACACCCAATTCCTGGAGCTGAGCGAGGAAGGCATCAAAATCACGGTGATAAACCAGAAATCCGTATTTTATCATTGGTACAATCATGCCACTGCCTCCATACTTTGCTGTTGACGGTTCTTCACGATCTTCATAGCCGATTTGGCAAGATTTTCCTCGTCCTCCATAAAGCGTTTTATTTTCCTTATGGCGGTTTCGTAGCCGGGTATCTGAACCTTTTCGTACAGGTTAACCTTTTGGGTTGTTTTCTTTCGTGCGTGATCCAATAAACGCATTTTCTCAGCATAGAAAACGCTTTCAATACCAATGCTTGCTAGCTCTTTAAGTATTGAAACCCCAGCAGGATACCAGAATGGACGTGCAAAGAGGCTGTAGTCTTTAACTTCAAAAATTACTTCCTCAAAAACAGGAATCCTCACACCAGCAATTTTTATAAGACTAAGCTTTACATCCTTTACGCTGATTAGATTATGCTCAAACTCACCCCATAGGCTAACCATGTTATCATAGTCACGAATTCGCTTTTCGAGAAGTTCTTCAAGTTCCCGAGCCTTATCCTTTGCGCGCTTAACCTCGGCTCTTAGTGCAGACTCCTTATTTTTAAGGGTTGGTAATGCACGAAGCCGAATCTTAAGCTGTTTGTTAAGGTCGTTGAGCGAAGTTTTATTAAACTGATACTTTATAGCCATAGCTTATGAGTTTAATTAATTCTCTTTAGGCCAATACTTCTCAACAAATTCATTTCGGATGGCAACTTCTGCTTTGGTAAAGTACTTGGCAAAGAGTTCCCAAGCCTGATTTAGCATGGTGTCGATTTCAATATTTACGTCAATTGCCAGAAGTTTAATGGAATAGTCGTGAGCGAATTTCAGACAACGCTCGTCATAATCTGAAAGGTCGAATCCATTCTCAAGTTTTGTCTTAGCATTGGCAGCATCGGCATATAGCCTAACGGCAGCGTTCATCACCTGTGGGTGGTCTGCTCTGGTTTTTTTACCTATTACAAGCTGCTTCAAGCGCGATAAGCTTCGGAATGGGTCAACAATAACCTTGCTTGTATCGGAATCGGTGCGAAGGAACAGCTGTCCTTCGGTGATGTATCCAGTATTGTCCGGAATTGCGTGAGTAATGTCACCCCCCGACAATGTAGTAACAGCCACAATGGTAATTGAGCCTCCATCGGGGAACTGAACAGCCTTTTCGTAAAGTTTAGCAAGATCTGAGTAAAGGGAACCAGGCATGGAATCCTTCGAAGGGATTTGGTCCATACGGTTCGAAACGATGCTGAGAGCGTCGGCATAAAGTGTCATATCGGTAAGCAGAACAAGTACCTTCTCCTGCTTTTCAACGGCAAAATACTCAGCTGCTGTTAGAGCCATATCGGGAACAAGAAGACGCTCAACGGGTGGTTGCTCGGTAGTGTTCACAAAGCAAATAATCCTATCGAGGGCACCGGCATTCTCAAAGACATTCTTGAAGAAAAGGAAGTCGTCGTTTGTGAGACCCATTCCTCCAAGGATAATCTTATCGGCCTTTGCGCGAAGGGCAACCATAGCCATTACCTGGTTGAAGGGTTGATCGGGGTCGGCGAAGAATGGAATCTTCTGTCCGGTTACCAGCGTGTTATTCAGGTCGATACCAGCAATACCCGTAGCAATGAGTTCTGACGGTTGTTTCCTTTTAAGCGGGTTTACTGAGGGCCCTCCGATTTCTCTAGGAATTCCTTCAATTTCAGTTCCCCCAAAGAGAGGTTCACCGTAAGCATTGAAGAAACGACCAGCGAGGTCGTCACCAACCTTAAGTTTAGGTGGTTCACCGAAGAAAACCACTTCAGCATTGGTTGGGATACCCTCGGTTCCTCCGAATACCTGTAGGGTAACCATATCGCCGAAAATTTTAACTACCTGTGCTAGCTTGCCATTCACCATGGCCAACTCTTCGTTGGCGACTCCCTGTGCTTTTAGGGTACAGGTTGCCTTTGTGATTCCAACCAGCTGTGTGTAAATCTTCTGAAAAGCTTTTGTTTCCATTATTCTGCCTTTCTTTCGTTAAGAAGTGAATTTATTTCTTCCTCGTATTTGTTGAACTCATCGCTTTCATAAACCGAATAGTTCATCTGTCGGAGCAGGTTTATTAACCCTTTGTAGTATGTTGAGCAATCCTCAAAACTCTCGAATCTAAACTTCATTTCACAGATTCCAATGACTTTTTCGAGCATATACTTTTGACGTGCTATGGGGCAACTGGCGTCAATCTTATCGAATGCATCCTGCTGAAGAATGATGAAGTCGATGAGTTCGGCTTTCCAGAAGCGGTCGTGATACTCAAGAGGAACGCCATCGTCACCCAGAATGTTAATCTGTTCATAAGCTTCCTTGCCCCTTTGGACGAAGTTTTTAGATTTCAATACGGTAGCAACCCAATTCTCAGAAATAGTTTTATTCAAGTATTCTTGAATTTCGGGATATTCTAGGTATTTCGAGTACGAGTCCATGGGGTCGATGGCTGGGTATCGCTTGCTATCGGCTCGTTGCTGAGAAAGGGCGTAAAAGCAACGTGCGGCTTTCTTGGTCGATTCCGTTACGGGTTCTTTCAGGTTTCCTCCAGCAGGTGATACAGTTCCGATGAATGTAACTGAACCGGTTTCACCATTGTTAAGGTAAACCAAACCTGCCCGGGAGTAGAAGTTAGCAATAACTGCCGGAAGGTCCATAGGAAAAGCGTCGGGACCAGGAAGCTCTTCGAGACGATTACTCATTTCACGGAGTGCCTGAGCCCAGCGCGAGGTTGAATCGGCAAGTAGAAGTACTTTCAAACCCATGTTTCGGTAGTATTCGGCTATGGTCATAGCGGTATAAACCGAAGCTTCCCTTGCAGCAACTGGCATGTTTGATGTGTTGGCAATAATTGTGGTACGCTCCATGAGTTTTCTACCAGTTCTTGGGTCGTCAAGATGAGGGAATTCGGTAAAGATTTCAACCACCTCATTGGCTCGCTCGCCACAAGCAGCTATGACAATCAGGTCAGCCTCAGCTTGTTTGGAAATGGCATGTTGGAGTACTGTTTTTCCACAACCGAATGGACCAGGAATAAAACCTGTTCCCCCTTCAGCAATAGGGTTTAAGGTATCGATAGCTCGAACTCCTGTTTCCATTATTTTGAATGGTCGGGGTTTTTCTTTGTAAGCCATGGTAGCCATTTTAACTGGCCATTTTTGTTCCATGGATACATTTATATCGTTCCCGTTTGAATCGGTGATAACAGCGATTGTTTCGTTGATTTTGTAGTTTCCTTTATCGACGATTGACTTAATGGTGAAGCTACCTTTAAGTTTGAAAGGCACCATAATTTTATGGTTTATCCAGTTTTCTGGCACTTCGCCAATCCAATCGCCAGCCATTACGGTATCACCCACCGAAGCGGTTGGTGTAAACTCCCAGTCAACGTCATAGTCAAGGGCTTCGGTGTAATCGCCTGCTTTAAGGAATACACCATCCATCTTGGCTAGGTCGTGTTGAAGTCCATCGTAATTCTTTGATAGCAGACCAGGGCCAAGGGTTGCCTCCAGCATGTGACCTTCAAACTCAACAGGGTCATTCACCTTTAGTCCTCGGGTGCTTTCAAACACCTGAACGTAGGCAAACTTACCAATGACCTTAATTACCTCGGCCATGAGCTTGGTTTGTCCACGCTGAATGTAACAGATTTCATTCTGCGCAACAGGCCCATCAACCTCAACGGTAACTAGGTTGGCGATTATGCCAGTTACTTTTCCTTTGGTTTTCATGTATTTGATAAGTTAGAAAATTATTATCACTATATTTCTATTTTGAGAATTCTTTAGGTAATGTATAGGTTTCGCGGAGTTCGTTAATAAGCTTCTGAAACATTTCAGAACCTACTCTTGCATCTAATTTTGACCAACGATAGACAATCCCTGCTTTTACGAAGAAGGCTAGAATTCGTTCAATGGTGAAATAATCGAAGGATGTAAGTTCATCGGCCATTTCCCACTTCAATAAATCCAACTTTCTTTCCCTTTCCATCAAATCGTTAAGTTCTGCTATCTGAAGCAATTGTTCAACGTAATCGACATCCTTTTTGAGACCAAAATCGGAAACCTGGCTTCGTTGAAGAGCCTCAACTATCTCTCCGCCACCAACAAGTTGAGGAGAAATATCAAGAGCATGCTTACGGCAACTTATGGCAGAAAGGATGTTATTAAGGTTCTTGAGGAAAGAGAACCATTGAAAGATAAACTGATTGTCGGAAGACAGGATGTATTTGTAAAAGAACTCCTGAAAACGAACCTCATATCCCTTCTCAGTTTTCTCTTCAGAATACTCAGAGTCATCATCCATTTCGAAAGTGCTTTCACCTTTACCCTTGTACCATTGGTAGAAATCAGAAATATGTTTTGGTAAAGAGTCAACGTGCTCGTCAAGCTCTTTATAAAACTCTAGGGGAATTTTTCCAAGCGGTATGAATTCTTGATTTCTTTTCAACAAATAGTTTAAGAAGTTGTAATTATCATATTCGTAGTTAATGTGTTCTACCAACAGATAATCGTCAGGGTGGAGTTGCTCTTGCATCTCTTCCAACAGCTTGCTAATGTTGAAATCCTTCCTTTCCTGATCAAGAAAAAGGTCGGGTAAGCCAGCAATGAGATAGTAATACTCTCTGGCCATTTTACTTTCCTCCAAAGAGCATTTCAATAATCCTAGGGCGCATATATTCACGGAAAAGGTTTTCAAAATCCTTCTCAGAGAAGCTTAGAATATAACTGCTATCCTTAGGTCCAATCTTAAAGCCATACTTTAGATTCTTATCGGCAACTACCTCTATTTCTTTATTTAATGTTGCCATTACCTTTTTAATAAGGTATTCCTTAAGTTCCTTTTCTGAGCTTTCAGGAAGCAGAATGTTAAGCGAAACTTTCTCTGGGGAGTTTGGTTCCCATCTGTTAAGGGCTGTTTCGATAATTTTCTTCGTGAAATCAACATCCTTTAGCGCATCGATAATCGGGGTTTGGATAACCTGTGCTTCAAGAAGAGCTGTAATATCCTGCTTAAGTCCACTAACAACTTGCCGTGCAGAAATATTAACCTCGGTTTCAACATTTTTCTTGAAATCTTCGGCTTCTTTTCGAGCCTGTGCAACTATTTGCTCGGCTTGTTTTTTAGCATCGGCCACAATCCTTGAGGCTTCATCTTTAGCCT
This sequence comes from uncultured Rikenellaceae bacterium, assembly GCA_964481075.1. Lineage (GTDB taxonomy): Bacteria > Bacteroidota > Bacteroidia > Bacteroidales > Tenuifilaceae > MWFE01. Next base: position 31,854 of record CAYZSD010000020.1, read on the forward strand.
TACTTACCAATTGTGCGGCTTCCTCGTTACCTTTTGTTAAGCCCTCCTTGTAGATTTTTTCAGT